>DATNLZ010000129.1:0-7214 GCA_035602605.1 Candidatus Dormiibacterota bacterium | reverse complement strand
GCATGTCTGTTTGTCGTGTGGTCTCATCGCATCACGAGACCACGTTTCGGCACAAGTAATCTTACAGCGGGCAGGGATACTGCCTTCAAGCGACAACGTAGAGGCAATTAGCTCATGCGTGGCTTGAGAAGCCCCCGCGTTTACGCGTGGGGAGTTATCACTAACCTGGTCATTCGTAGCGAACGAGTCGTGATTCGGGACGCCGTTAGGCCGTCCTCCATCCATATTCAGGATGGCCGAATCAAAGAAGTTGCCGGCATAAACGAGTTCCCGCGAGACTGGCCGCTGTACGATGTCGGTCGCTCCGTCGTAATGCCTGGCCTGGTTGACACCCACGTGCACGTCAATGAGCCAGGCCGCGCAGACTGGGAGGGCTTCGTCTCAGCAACGCGAGCCGCCGCCGCAGGCGGCGTAACCACGCTCGTGGACATGCCTCTGAACTCGATTCCCCCGACGACAACGTGCCGGGCCCTCGCCGAGAAACTCCATGCCGCGCGAGGGAACTGCTGGGTTGATGTTGGTTTTTGGGGCGGTGTGGTCCCCGGAAACCTCGCGCAACTTCGCCCACTGTTCGATTCCGGGGTGCTTGGATTCAAATGTTTTCTCATCTCTTCGGGGGTTGCGGAATTTGGCCACCTTGAAGAGCCCGACCTGCGCATGGCTCTCGAGGAATTGGCCCGCATCGGCGCCGTGCTGGCCATTCACGCCGAGCTCCCAGGGCCTGTGGAAGAAGCGGAGCAGGCAGTCAAACTACAGCACGCAAATTCTCGCCAGTATTCAACATTTTTGCGCTCGCGACCGCGAACAGCCGAAGACCAGGCGGTCGCAACGGTCATTCGACTCAGCCGCGAAACCGGTTGTCGCGCGCACATCGTGCATCTTTCTTCGAGCGATGCCCTTCCTGCGTTGCGGCAAGCGCGCGCTGCGGGTGGGGCCATCACCGTGGAAACTTGCCCACACTACTTGTGTCTCACCGCGGAAACGATTCCTGAGGGTGCTACCGAGTTCAAATGCTGTCCCCCGATCCGTGAGTCGGAAAACAACGAAGCACTCTGGAGTGCTCTCGACGAAGGGCTAATCGACATGGTCGTCTCCGATCATTCGCCGTGCCCGCCGGACATGAAGCGCAAAGGGACCGGTGATTTCCTGCTTGCCTGGGGCGGAATCTCATCGCTGCAACTCAGGCTGCCGCTGGTGTGGACCGCGGCCGAGCAGCGCAGCTACTCTGTATCGCAATTGGCTGCGTGGCTTAGTTTCGCGCCGGCAGACCTGGTAGGTTTGAGCAAGACCAAGGGCACGATCGATAAAGGATATGATGCTGATCTAGTGGTTTGGGATCCCGATGCAACGTTTGGCGTCGACGCCGCAGTGCTGCATCATCGCCACAAGCTGACACCCTATTCCGGGCAAATGCTCCGCGGCGTTGTGCAAGCGACATTTCTTCGGGGACAAAAGATTTATGAGAAGGGAACCTTCGTCGGTATTCCATCGGGTGAAATGATCTTGCGAGGAATAGCCTGAGGCTTCATCTAAATATTGGACTTCGGGAATGGGCGACGCAATCGCAAGGAACAGTTTTGATGCCTGGGTTAATTGATCTCAACTCCATGTCGGTCGAAGAGGCGGCAGGGAATTTTCTGAAATGCTGTGGCTCGGTAAACTGGGCGAGGCAGATGGCAGAATCGCGACCCTTCCAAACCCAGCAACAACTCTTCGATACCGCCGACCGTGTTTGGCGCCGACTTAGCGAAGCAGACTGGCTGGAAGCTTTTCATGGTCATCCGCAAATCGGGGAAAAGACCGCCGAGAAAACTGCTTCGGCCGCGCACTCGGCCGAGGCGCGGCGTTGGGCCGCCGATGAGCAATCCGCCACGCGCCACGCCGATCCGCAGACGATGGACTCGTTGGCGCGGGCCAACCGCGATTATCACGCGCGATTCGGCTATATCTTCATTGTATGCGCGACCGGCAAAAGTACTGAGCAGATGCTTGCGCTTCTGCGGCAACGCCTCCACAATGACCCGGTCAAAGAAATCGCTGTTGCCGCCGAAGAACAGCGCCGCATTACTCGGCTGCGGCTCGAAAAACTGCTGCAGGGCAACTAAATCGTGATACAAAAACGCCAGCCACGATGAGCGCTATTACTAGTCACGTTCTGGATCTTTCGCTCGGCAAACCCGCGAGCGGTGTTTTCGTTACCCTCGAGCTTCGCAACACCAATCAGAATTGGAAAGTTCTGGGAAGCGGCAAAACCGATGCCGACGGCCGCGTGAAAAATCTTCTTGCCGATGAGTTTCGCTTGGAGTCGGGAACCTACCGAATTCATTTTGACGTTGCCGAATACTTTCGCGCGCAGAACGTCGAAAGCTTCTATCCGGAGGCCTCGGTCGTCTTCACGGTGCGCGATTCCACGCAGCATTATCACGTCCCTCTGCTGCTTAGTCCCCACGGTTACACGACGTATCGCGGGAACTGACGTGGCCCTTACGGTTGATCCCCATGTGACCGAGTGGCTGAACCTGGTGCTCCGCTGGATACACGTTTTCTCGGGGATTCTTTGGGTTGGCACAACCTATTACTTCACCTGGCTCGACGCGCAATTTGCCAATGAAGCCGATGAAGTTTGGATGGTGCACAGTGGCGGATTCTATGTCGTGCAGAAGCAAAAACAACTGGCCTTGCTACCGCGCAAGCTGCATTGGTTCAAGTGGGAAGCGGCGGTCACCTGGCTCAGCGGCATTGCTTTGCTCACGCTCATGTATTACATGGGCGGGATTTTGCTGGACGATAGCGTGTCGCGAATTTCGCTGGTTGCCGGAATCCTGATCGGTTCTGGCGTGATTGCCGGTGCGTGGTTTGTCTATGACGCGATGGTCCGCTCGGCCATTGCCAGGTCGGGAACACTCTTCGCAAGCGTATCGTTTCTCCTGGTGTTGTTAGTGGCGTTTGTTCTTACGCACTTGCTGAGCGCTCGTGCTGCCTATATTCATGTTGGCGCGGCGTTGGGAACCATTATGACCGCAAATGTTTGGGAACGGATCTTGCCGGCGCAGCGAAAACTTGTGGCCGCTCTGCAGGCCGGACAAACTCCCGACGCGACTCTGGCAGCGCAAGCCAAGCTGCGCTCGAAGCACAACACCTACATCGTAGTGCCGCTGGTTTTTCTGATGATCAGCAATCACTATCCCGTGGCCACCTATGGAAGCGATTACAACTGGGAAATCCTGGGAGCTTTGGTGCTGGTTGGTTGGGGCGCTGCCAAGCTGATTCGCCGCGCATGACGGCTGCAAGGGCCGGAGCTATTTTTTGGCGGTTCGACCCCGGAGGATTTTAAGAAACGAACCAGAACGCAGCTCAGCGATCGTCAAGCCGGATGATTTCTCGGCTTCCTCCTCAAGCACCGCACCGCAATCAACCGCCCGTATAAAATAATTCAGCAGACCTCGAGCGCTCGCCGCGTCATCGAACATGTCGCCGACCAGCGTCGCCTGTGCCGCTCGACCCACGAAATTCTTCAGACGCTGCGATGCTGCATCCAAGCCCTCCAGGAAGAAAGCGTAGACAGCGGCGAATCGCGCTGGAAGCTGTGCGGGGTGAAGGTCCCATCCTTGATAAAAGCCGGTGCGCAAGGAATGCTGAATGTTTTGATACTGCAATTGCCAAGCCTGATGTACAACTGCGCGGTTCTCTTGTTTTTGCTGTTCACTGATCGCCAGACCATCGTTCACCGCGCGGTGCGGTGGAACGGGAAGGATATTGGTCGCACCGTCGGAAAGCCAGATGCCCGTGCCGCCGAGCGCAACCTGCATCATGTTCTTCGCGAAATCGCATGCCGGATGCCTCAGCTGCTGGTGCGCAGCGGTGATATTGCACGCAGCGGTGTAATCGTAAGTCCCGAAATGTGCGGCAATGCAGCGTCCGTCGGCAGCTTTGACCAACGGCAACACATGGCATTCGCCGCGATGGTTCAAAATCGATTGTGTTGTCTCGATCATGATTTCCATTTTTAATGTGCCGCGAGGCAACCGCGCGCTTGGACGCACCTCGAGTCTGTCCAATAGCCGCGCCAGCGTGGTAACTTGTTCCGGGTTTGTAACTTTGGGAAGCGTCACAACAAATCGCGCCGGTAATTTTCCGCGCGACTGTGCGAGAAGGGTTGTCACAAACAAGTCGAGTGTGCGAATGCTGCGCGCTGCCAGGTCTACCGAAAGCGGCTTAATACGGATGCCGATAAACGGCGAAAGCTGACCACCGGCCATTCCACGCGCAACCTCGCCGGCGGCACCTACAGCGTGGGCGTCTTCTTCGGAATCGGGGCGATTGCCGTAACCATCTTCGAAATCGATGCGAAAATCTTCTACCGGCTCCCGTTCGAGTTTGCTGAGTGTGCGCGTGTAGATCGTCTGGGCCAACCAAAACGGACGATTCGACTGCCGCAGCCTTTCCCCCTCCGGGGACGAAGTGAGACGCAGATCCATGGCAGCGGCCTGGACCGGTTTCTCCGGCAACAGGTCGGCGCCTGGGATTCCAATGGCCTTGGCGAATGCAACGCTGTTAGAAGCATATTCCTTAAGTGTTCGGAGGGCCAGCGAACCAAGCTTCCTGTGCGTATCCGCTCTGAACAGATGCGCGCCGCCGTAGACGGTGTGAACTGGCTGGCGTCCTCCGGTTTCGCCGGGATACAGTTTGTCCACAACGCGGTTAGCCCGGTTAAGGCGCGCCAAGATCGCGCGAATATCGTATTTATTGGGGTTTTTAGCTATATCTAAAACTCCGATCTTCCGAAGCGGCGAGCCCTAACCCGGAACCCTGCACGCAGCTCCCACTATTTAGCGTGCCGAATTGGGATCTGGTCGAAAGGCTGCTGGAATCGGGCCCCAATCAACTCGACACCGCGCTGGTGTGAATGTCTGGGGGGCATCGCAAAAGGGGAAGTCACTCTTAGAGCCACCCGGGAAGCTAGGGTCACTTGGCTCGATCGGCATTACGCCGATATCAAACTCCGGACCTTTCAATCTCCAATGGCCGGTCTGTGTGTACGTTCCGTCTGGAGTCACCAAAACTGAGGTCCAATCGCATCCTGGTTCAGGTCCATGGTCGGTCGTTACCTGAACAGTTGGGCCGGGTATTCCGTTTAATCCCATCTGAAAAGAGTTAGCTGAAGGCGGAAGGACTCGCGAGGCCGGTACATTGCCTGCTCCAGTCCACGTTATGGTCGTGGTCGTGGATCCAACTGTCGAAACGGCGGAGCCAGAGCACGCATAAGATGCTGTGGACTCATCAGTCAAAGTGGCGGTGGTAAAGAACGGTCCGATCGGCGGGAGATGAATTACAGTTCGGACTTTGCGAACATCGGGCCGAAACAATGCGTGGTACGTGATCGTTGCTTTAAGGCTTCCGTCGCCCTCAATAGCGTAAGCAAATGTGCCATCCCATTTCGTAAGCCGTGCTTTATTGCTTTGGTGTTTTCGAACTGTCACGACAACGTCACCTGCCGCTCCGCTGGGCATATCGCACAATATCAAATCAGGCGTCCAGCCATTGGGCTTAACAGGACAGTCCAAGCCTCCGACGGTTACTTTGCTATCAGGGTCGGGCCGGGGATCGCTGCCAAACGCCCCAGTAATTTGTAGTGTCCCGGCAGTGAAAGGCGTAAATGGGAGATCAACCTCAATGGGAGACATGAGCATGATGCTGGGCGCCAGCAAACCGAAATCGCCAAGACCGGCAATTGAGTTTGGGGTGAAAGACAGTAGAGCACCGGTGGTTATGTCAATGCCAAGGCTGTGCTGGGCCAAGTCTGACTGCAAAGGATCTCCGCCGATGGATAACCACTCGAACGGTCTCTGCTTGAAGTATTGTTCCGGGAAAGCATTCGGATCATTCGCGCCCAGAAGACGGTCGAAAACGAGTTTCGCCGTCCTAAGGGCAATATTGGTCCTGACGCTTTGTGACCAGCCCGCGTAAACTGAGGCTCCTTTAGCCAGCACCGCATTCTTGAAATCTTGAACACCTATTCCGCCCCCATCGGATTGGCAAACCGTAAAATAGGCCAGGCTGTTTGCACCAAACTTCCAATACTCGGTGACGAATTTATCCGTTATGCCGTAATGGAATACCGGGACAAGCTCTCTGGTTACCGGATCGGAGAGTTCGTTGCCTCCCATGTATAGAACGCGCCCGAGATCGAGGTCCTCCTTGAGTTTCGCATCAGAATCCTCAAAGACGTCGTATTCATCTGCGGTCCAAACTGCGAATTTTGTCCCTGGGTCCGTAGGTGTGACTCTCGCTTGCCCGCCATGTGCCTCCATGTATAAGATCCCGTCGTCCGCAAGCGTCCTGAGGCTGGTGAGAGTTCCAGGGTCGTCAACCACATCGTATCCCGCATCAATCAGCCATTGGCGGATATTTGGCACTGCCGTGGGCCAGTTCCTAATAGGGTGCATCAAACGCGCTTGGCGAGTTTTAGGAAGCTCTTGCGCCACAGCCAAAGGAGCAAGAAGTTCCGATGGCGAGGAGAAAACGCTATGTGCGGGAGACTTGGAGTTCGCCTGTGCTTCTGGAGATGGAAGGCGAAAGGGAATCTCTGAAGGCGCCGCAGGATCGGGGGGGCCAAGTTCAAAGTTGTTGGCAAGTATAAGGACCCGGCCATCGTTGAACTTAGCCCACACAGTCGACGACCCGGCGACAATCCCGCTGTCACTGAACTCCGGCCGGGCTCTCAGAAAAGCCAGCAATTCCGCGTTGTCCGCGTCGCGATCCACACCGGGCAGAGACTGCCACTTTGCTTTTATGGCCGCGAAGGCTGAGGCTTTTTCTTGTGCTGTCTGACCATATCCGGAGACCGCGCTGGAACCGGCTAAAAGCAACAAAATCCATACCATTCTGAGCGGACCTCGACTCAACTTTCTTTGACTGCTCATGCCAATCCTCCTAGAGAGACTAATCTGGATGACCGTTGCCTTACGGCGTCGGGGTACGAGGTCCGCGAATGGGTTCGGCGCGTAAAACGAGATGTTTAGTGGACGGACAGTAGACTCCCCACCAAGAAAAGTCAAGGACAATTCTGGCCGTGTCGCCGCAAAATGAGAATGTCCGGTTTGTGCAAAGTAGAAATGTCCGCTTTCATGGATGGACGAGGGCCCCATGGAGACGGAGCGAATCGCTTTGAGCCAACGAGAACGGGACCGCTTGAAAATACTGCACGAGGTACA
>DATNLZ010000113.1:0-28027 GCA_035602605.1 Candidatus Dormiibacterota bacterium | reverse complement strand
CGTCCTCGCTTCATCTCTCACTTTGTGCCGACCAGTTCCACTTGGTTGAATCTGGTCGAACGCTGGTTCGGAGAGCTGACTTCCAAACGCGTGCGCCCAGGTTCGTTCTTCAGTATCGACGATTTACAAAGCGCTATTCTAAATTTTCTGAATGCTTGGAACGAGGATCCGAAACCCTTTGTCTGGAAGGCCACGGTCGAACCCATTCAAGCCAAACTCTCTCGCTGCCGCCAGACCCTCGAGCAGATCCAGCCCGGATGTACGAAACCGCGAACTAAAAAGAGGGAAAATGAACTGTCTAGCTAATTCTTGGACACTACACTAGTTACCGAACCATTCATACTCGTGGGGCTGACTGCCTCGATTCGGCGCATTCTCGCGATTGCATTGGAGGTGGCTAGTCTAACCAAAGAGAGGTAAGTGGTCGCTCGGTTAGTCTCTAGCTCTGAACAACCTTTGCGAACCCATGCCCGACGAGTCTCGTGACGGCGTGAGATCCTTCAGACGCCCCATAACATAAAGCTGAATCGCATTGTGATTTTCCGGTGCGAGGCCGATGAATTCCATACCTATGCGCTCGGTATCCTCTTTACGCGCGACCCGAGCAAGCACGTTCAGAGAAGCACCCACTTCCACGATCTTGAACTGCAAGGTAACTTCCTGGCCCACACCTATATCCACCGCGGGTTGCAGCAGCATGCCGCTTTCACTGATATTCATGCTGCGCAAGGGAAACTGCCGGTCATCCCAGGTGCAGATGACCTCCGTAAAGAGGGGTAAACGGGCCGCGAGCCTTTTGCCTTTCCACCCCACGGAATCCATGGCGTCTAGCATCGGACGGAGGCGAGTCGCGGTAACGGGCTTGGTGAGAACGAAGTCGGCGCCCTCGCCGAAAGCCTGCCGCAAACTCTCAATGTCGTCGGTTGCGCTGAGCATCACGATCGCGGTCTCACGGTTGGGCTGTGAGTTCCGGATTCGGCGCGCCAGCTCCAGTCCGTCCGGGCGAGGCATGCTCACAAAGGCCACATCGAACCGCTGTTTCTCCACCCGTTCCCCGGCCTGCTGGCTGTCGTCAAAGGTTACTACGGTATGACCTAAGGGGGCGGCCAGAGACCTCATGAGTTTCGGGGTCAACGGCTCATCGTCGACAACCATGATTTTCAGTGACATCGCTCGGCCTCGGCGCCCGGTTCTGCCTTGGATTTGGCCCCAGGACGCTCATGAAGGAAGAATACACCCGAGTCAACGCGATGCGTGAGTGAACTGGCGGAGTGCTGTCCAAAGCGTGAAGGGCCATGAGCGCAAGAGGATTCTGCGTCGGCTGATCCCGAACAAGTCCGCGCGCTTACTTTACCGCCGACCATGTAGGTGGAACGGCACGGACGTTTTCGAGTTAGCCTGTGCTAACGATGTGGAAGGCATCGTCGCGAAGTGGAAGGACGAACCTTATTTGCAGCGCATCCTGGGATAAAAGGGATGGAAAATGCGCCAAAGCAACGGAGGGGATTCATCGTGCCCAGGAAGCGCGAGATGTAGTGGGCGCTGATCGACCGCTAACTTTTGATTTTCTTCGCAGCCGCGTCCCACACGGCTACCGTCTTGTTGAAATAGGCATAGTTTGCCAAATGGCAGCCGATGGCCGCATTGTTGCCGAACTCCTCATTCTCTACCGTTGGCTTTCGCGTCCGAACTGCATTAAAAAAGTTAGCCTGGTGGTCCGCGAGATCGCTGTAACCCGGCGGCGAGACGAACGACTCCTCGGTTTCATCCACTTTGAAATCCAGAGGCGAGGCCGGCGGGTGCTCGGCACGCCACTTCGCGAGGTACTCGTTGCGCAACTCGGCGGGCCAGCCATGGATAGAGTAGCTCTCTGGTTGCGGGCGGGTGTCCTGAGGTGTATATGTCAATGTCGAATTCTTAATAATCAGCGTGCCCTTGGTTCCGTAAAACCCGATGAATTCTCCGCCCTCATTGTTCAGGTTGCAGCGAACAGCAACTCGGAAGTTGGGGTAGTCATAGAGAGTTTCAATCAGGTCGGGAAACTCCCGTCCGTCTTTCCAGCGGAAAAGGCCCCCGGTTGATTGGGCGCGACTCGCCACGGTCTTGGCACTCGTAATGAACTGAATGCCAGAGATTAAGTGAACGAACAGATCACCGGCTAGGCCTTCGCCATAGTCGGTAAAGCAGCGCCACCGGAAAAACCGCACGGGATCAAACGGCCGCTTCGGCGTGCCATCGAGAAAGGCATTCCAGTCAATGGTTTGCTCGTTCGCGTTTGGTGGAATTGGGTAGACCCATGCACCGCTGGCCGAATTTCGGTCCCAAAAGGCCTCAATGAAGAACACCTCACCGAGCTTTCCCGCGTCGTAAATCTCCTTCGCTTTAGCGTAGAGGATGGAGCTGACCCTTTGGCTGCCCACTTGGAGAATGCGTTTACCCTTTTGCGCTGCAGCAATCATGGTGAAACCGTCATCCACGGTGTGGGACATCGGTTTTTCACAATAGATGTCCTTACCGGCGGCGCAAGCATCCACAACAACTTTGCGGTGCTGGTGGTCGGTCACGGCGACGATGACTGCATCAATATCGTTGCGGTCGAGAATTTCCTTGTAATTGCGGGTGGCCGGAACCACCTTCTGCACAGCCTCCCTGGCTGCTTGATGCCGTCCGTCGTAAAGGTCACAAACAGCTACGCACTCAACGCCGGGCACGCGAAGCGAGGCTTGCAGTAACTCGCAACCTCGCACGCCTGTACCAATTGAGGCGAAGCGCACGCGGTCACTGGGCGGGGGCACACGTCCCGAGAGTAGTTTAGGCTCTAAAAGCGTAACTTTGCCCGCCGCTCCAGAGGCGACAGCTCCCGTACCAATGCGGATAAAGTCACGACGAGTAAGTAAACTCTGAGTCATAAGCCTGCACCTCCCGAAGCGATTAACTAATCTCCATTTCAAGATTCCTGCAAATCACGTATACACTTTGCCACCCTCGGTCGCAATAGTTTTCCTGCGTTGCCCACTCGACAGGGAGTATCAAGGAAATCGCCACACCGCTCGCGGGAGAACTGCTTGAGATGCTGAAAATCGAGCGGCAGAAGAATCTGGACGCCGCGTTTGCATTCATGCACGTGCGTGATGAACGCATCAGGGATTCAGAGAAGGCAAGGGATTCTGTTTGTAAGGGGTCTGGCCTTAGCGGGCTTCTGTTCCACGACTTGAGGCGCACGGGCGTCCGCAATCTTGTGAGGACCGGAGCAGCAGAGCGCGTGGCAAGGGTGATCAGCGGACATAAAACGCTGGCCGTCTTTGAGCGTTACAACATCGTTTCCGGGCGTAATCTCAGGATGGAGTTCGCAAGCTGGAAACTTACCTCACGACGCAGAAAGATTCGGAGAGAATCCAAGTTCCTGCCCCTTCGGAGCCAAGAGCAGCGAGGGAGCTAACTAAGTGAGAATGCTTGGTGCCCAAGAGAGGACTCGAACCTCCACGACCTTGCGGCCACTAGACCCTGAATCTAGCGCGTCTGCCAATTCCGCCACTTGGGCACTGTTGACTAGACAACAGTTAGCAGTTTCTCCGATTCTGACGAAGATAGCAACGTCCCCGTTTCGGCCCTAATTTCGGAGCAAGGTTAACATTGGAATCGGCCTCCAAAGAACCGAACAAGAAATATCATCCGCTGCGACCATCGGTGAATCAATCGTTGTGGCTCGATGGGTGAGCGATTTGCTTCGCATAGCTCATCTTGAATTGCATCAACGTCTTTTTCACTCGCCTAGCCGACTTCAAAAACGTACAATGTTGTTTTGTTGGTCGGAGCGAGTCTGAAATCGGAAACTCCTCGTCAGCCCGCCAACATCCTCGGGCGGAGTTCCCCCACTAGCCTGAGACGGGCCAACCTTGCGTAGTGGCTCACAACGCAAGAAGCCCCACCCCCGCGAAATACACTTTTCCTCATCGCTTCTGAGCGGTGAACATTGAACAATAAGGAGCATTCCATGACACGAGAGCAAGTCCTTGACGAAATCCTTCCCGGTCTTGCAGATGAATTTGAAGCCGGAAATCGGAAATTTAGGTATTTCAAGCCATCATCTCTTGAAGAATATGAGCCATTGCGGGAGTGTCTTGCGTCCTTGGTTGCCGAAAGGTCAGTGATAGATTTCCAGAAGATGGGCGGCTACCATTTCACGCCAGCAGGCTACGCCAAATATAAGTCCCGCGTTGATGCGCTTCGCACGCTACCACGCTGACGAAGTGTTGTCTGGTCACGACACTTGGTCTGATTGCAAGCGAACCTGTGGTGATTCACCCGCAGATGTGAGGCCCGTTATTCTATCTGGGGTAGCGGACTGGGAAGAAACTTTTCGATGCGGTCTGAACTCAGAATCTTCCTACCATCTTCCGCATCAAGGGAACCGAGGTTCGTGAGCAAAGTGTCGAGTTCGTCTTTGACTTCATAAAAACTTTCATCTGGTACTGATTGTGCTTTAGCTTGGATGCTTCCCACAACTTGCAGGTGTGGTGAGATGTTGCTTTGGGAAACCGAAGCCAGGAGTTCTCTTAGGCCGGTGCAAGTTTTATGGATAGCAGCACGCTCCTCACTGTGGCCTGATGCACTCTTCCAAGTTGAAAGGGCCTGCCGCAACGTGGCAATTGTCTCTGGGTCCGTTTCGGTATCCTCAAAATTCATATCCACACCGTGTGCGCTGGAATAGAGTGCCACGCGCCTAAAACTGGCACCATCATCGTTGGTGAAATAGTCGCTCGGGCAACTTCCGAAGCGGTGTACCACTTGCAGCCTAATGCCTAAAGTTTCCGCACTGTCCTCCCTGACAAGACGGCACACCCAAGCGGTATGCTCCGAAGTTCGGAAGTAGCGTTGGTCAACCTTGCGAACTGACGTTCGGATAACTGTATATGCTGCCACGTCAGAATGATAGCATACTTCGGTTTTTGTTCGCCGACAGGAACATGGGGTAGAATGATGGTGAGGAAAACCGAGATGGGACCACGGGTGTGCTTAGGGTGCGGCATCGAATTGACGGGTGAGGTTATGACGCTGGAACATGCACTTCCCCAGTGGCTAGCCAAAGAAATAGAACTGCCCGGCGTTAAACTTAGACACTACATTCATGACGACCGTAAGCCTGAAGACGCACTCCTGCGAAGCTATCAGCTAAATACCTTTGGCACAAAGAAAGTCTGCTGTGTTTGCAATAACGGTTGGATGAGCCGTTTGGAGTCTGACGCAAAGCACGATATTTTGGGTTTGATGCATCAGAAAACGAACATCATGGCGCTAAATGATGGTGCCCGGAAGGTTCTTTCACGCTGGGCAGTCAAGACAGCCTTTATGATTTCAGTTGTGCAGACGATTCAATTTGAACTTCCGTGGAGAGTTTTCCAGAGTTTAGGAAAACATGAAAATGACGGTCCAGATGGATGTTTCGTACTTGCGTCTCAGCAGCCCAACTTGCCAAAAGGCTTCATATATACATGCCCTGCTGACGGCTTTGTTGAAGGAAACCCCATTCAGTTGCGCGTAGGATTTTCAATTGACCATTTGCACTTCGTGGTTGTTATCCCAATTGTCCAAGGTCCGCGATTTGTACGGGTTGCTGCCGCGCTTCACGTTCCTTTGTGGCCGTTGGACCTGCACGTTCTTGCATGCTACACGCGTGCGCCAGAAAACATAGGCACACCGAATCAATTTTTGGATTTTCTGACGAATCTTGTAGAGGTTGCACTGGTGAGCAGGAACGATGTGGTCCGTTTGGAAGTCGCCCAGAGTTCTGTCGCTTCTACCTCATGACTTTTCACTTAGCGAGCTTCATTAGTTCACCTACCGCCAGCGCGTCTATCGCGGCCTGGATCTCTTTCGGGCGCGCTAGCATAGCCTTTCGGCAGCAATCGGGACAAGTATACTGTACCGAGGTGCTCGCTCCGGCAGGTCGCGGCGTCCAGCGCTTACCGCAAGAGCAGAATAACCGAGCGGCTTTCCGTTCGGCGACTTTCGCGGCGCGCGTTGCCCCGGCTTTTGCAGCGTTCGCGCGCAATCGCGCTAGCGCGTCGGGAGAGAAAGAGCGGCGGGCGGCCATGGCGCTCACGGTTTCACCGCCTGGCTAGATTTTTCCTCTCGCATAGCCGCCGTGTGGCACTCGTAATATAAGTCGTTAACCGCCCCGGTTTCACTCCCAATTGCGATTGAGCGCCCTCGCTCAATGAGCCGGGCGGCATCAGCAATATCGTTGTCGGACGTAATGTTGTAACGCGAGAAGATTTCCCTCGTAACGTGCCCGGAGATTTGCATTGCCACGGTCTCTGGGACGCCGCGCCGCACCATGTTGCGAACTGCGCTCCGCCTGAAGTCGTGTAGCAAGAGACCTGAGAGCTTGGCCGCGTCAGTTAGCTTGCTCCAAGATACGCGGAAGTCGCGTACCGGTTTGCCATCGGCGCGAGTGAAGACATAATCGAGCGGTTCCTTACCGCTGACACATTTGGCGAGTAGTTGGTAGACCTCTTCAGTCATCTTAACCATGCGCGGCCGTTTGTTTTTCGTCGTCTGCGCGCGAAGCCGGATAGTTCGGTCGAGGAGGTCAACTTGCCGGACTCGCATGCTGAGAAGCTCGGCTTTGCGAAATCCGAATGTGTAGGCCGCTGCAATAAGCGCTCGCAGCCAAAGCTCTGTGCAATTGTCGCAAAGCCGCTTGTATTCAGCGTCCTCAACGAAACCGTCACGCGGCGGCGCTTCTGTGAGCTTTTCAGGAAAAACCGGTACTTCATTTACTTTTTTCGGTGTACAGGCCGTGCCGAGATTGAACATACGCTTCAAGAGAGCGAGTTCACGGTTTATGGTGCCATTGCTCGCTTGCTGTCGCTTTCGATGCTCGATAAATCGATTGAGGTCATCGGTCGAAAGCCGGGAAGCGCGCATCCCTCCAAAAGTCGGCTTGAGATGCTTGTTCCACTTCTTCTCGGTCCAGTCTAGCCTCTTTTCAGCTTTCCCTCGGATGTAATCAATGTCTGGGTCAGAATTTTGGTGCTCGATGTCGGAAATTTGATTGATGCGGTAGCTACGGAAGTAATCCTCGGCAAGTTCATGGATGGAGGTTCGTTCCGCGCGCGGCCGAGGCGCTAGGCCGACTTCAATCTGACCAAAGCGTCGCGTCAACATCTTTTCGGCGACCTTGCGGACCTCCGACCTCGTGCTTTCTCTGATTTGCCGACCGCTCGCGTCATTGTACTGAATCCAGAAAAAACGGCCCCTCTTCCAGATGCGGCCCTTTCCATATTCACCGCGCGCTTCCTTCTGCGCTTTCATCTCAATCACTTTTGCTAAATTTTCCATGTCGCAGGTCTCCCTATTTTTGAAGTTCGCGTGTTCACATTTCAATTTCAGGCAGAGCCTATCGTCGAGAGAACGCGCAGCGGCGGTTCGCGCCGCCGCGCTTCATTAACGAATCCACTACGCCACGACGCGGTTTGTAGCTTTCTTGGCAGTTCTCCGTGGGCGTTCGCGGTACGGCTTGCCAAATTGAACCTTGGCCGTATAGGGAATCATCAACGTATCTACAACCTTTTTTTCGGGCATCGTGCGCATTTCACCGTCCACGAGAATCCTTCCTATGCCCGGCCTTTTCAAGAGAAGCACCAGTTTTCCCGACAATCTCCGCATATCATCGGAGAACTCTTGCTCATCGCAATCCCAGTCGTATCCCGCCTTGAGAGCGCCATGAATCGTTCTTGGAACCAACCTTTTTCTTCCTTTCATGCTTTCCTCCCGTTAGATTTTAGATTTAGGCGCAAGTGCGCCCTCTCGACGCGCTATGGGACTGCGCGTCGAAACGCGTAATGGAAAACAAAAAATGTTGTCTTGAGTTGAGGTGTGAACCGTACTTGATTTTGGTAGCGCTACTTCAGTTAGAATCGCAGAAGCCACGTTGCCTCCGATTTAGGCAAAGTCGGTTAGGGGCGTGTCGGTGTTTCGATCACCGGCGCGTCCCGCTTTTTTACCCCTTCTTCTTCCTCCCTGGCCGGATGCCAGCGAGAACCTTTCGGGCTTTCTCAATGTCGCGGGCCGTCCAGAGCCGGACAGTCACGCCCCCGACCTTCTGTAATGGGGGAGCATCGAACGTTTTAGCCGACACGTGCCGCTGAAGGGTTAGAATTGCAACCCCTAGCTTCTGAGCCGCTTCGCGAGTTGAGAAATGCCATTTCGTATATAGACCTCTATCTAATATAGCGTCACCCTCATGCGAAGTAAAGAGAAAAATCACGCTGGATTGTCGTTAACGCGCTGGCGTCACCCAACTTCATCGTCGGGGGATTATTCTGCTTGGGGGTTTCTTTCTGCGGGGTCACATCCTGGAATCCCAGAATGGGCAGAAGCTGGACAAGAGGTGGCCACATTTCGGACAATCTCTAAGGGGCGTGTTCGAACTGGCGGCGTGTTCACTTTCTTCTCGGAGATCAAACGCATAACGACAGTTTCGATTCATACAGATCACAATTCACGAGCCTCTTACAGCGATACTGCATTTTTGCCCGCTACGAATTCCCATCTTCAGAATGCCATCGCTGTTTAGTTCGCCCTTCTCAAGCAGTTCTATGAGTTCGGCTTCCAGCAAAAGAACATTTCCGATGAGTACGACGTGGTGACCTCTACGGCTCTGGACCGGGCCTTTAAATGGAATATTCTGTGCCCGCAAGGATTGGAGTGCTTTGATGATTCCTTTTTGCGCGACTGCCCTGGCAGCAGTTGTCATGACCACCAGCCCTTATAACATTACTCGTAGATGGATAAGTACTCAGATATCATACTATTATCGTATAGACCGCGCAAGTGTACGAATAAGAAAAAACCTGCAAGACAAAACCAATGTTCTAAAATCTGTTTGAAGAATTAGTTCCCGTCGTCAATTCCGTATGCTTACGGCACTGAGGAACGTACTGCACTTTGCGAATCGCGGCGATAAGCCCACCCGAACCGCTAGACTTCAAAATCCATCCAGCACTGGACCTCTGCCCGGACTCACGCTCGGAAATCAATTCGACGAAGGGTGCTCCGATTCCAAGCGCCTGCATGAAGCGTGAGCTTCGCGGCGTTCTTCTCAGTCAACTTCCCAGAATCAAACCCCAACCTTAGGCAAGTGTACGTGACGTGAAGAATTATTGACCTTGGATTGCTCGCTCTATGATTCCCGGCAGGACATCATTTGCCAAGTGCTCGACAAACTGACTGGTGGTATTGATCCGTTTCTTGCAGACGGTGCAGCCGGGCACAACAACGCCGTGCCCACCCTGTGCAATCGAAGGCGGGTCCTCAACGAACGTATCCCAAGTGTGACGCTTTAATTCGTCCTGCGCTGCTTGAAGGATTGAGGTTTGGACTGCCATTCGATCTCCTTAATCGCGGCGAGTGCATTAAGTTTGCCGTAGCATCCACTATGCTTCTTGACTGCTTAGTAAAACGGATGTATGTGTGGCGCACCATACGTCCCGGAAATCTTCGCACAGACTCAGATTTTACACGCCACGTCGAGCAAGGAGAGTGATGAATCGCCTTAGCAAGTCTGCGGCTCTGGTTTACTGCGTCGTGTTGATAGCGTTGGCAGGAGCAGGGACGGCGCTGTGGGGGCAGACTGCGGGCTTCGTCTATGTCGCAAACTGCGGAAGTCCGTGCGGCCCTTCGAGCACTGCAAACAACATTTCGGCGTACACCATCAACGGGACCACTGGGGCGTTGAGTGCGGTTGCGGGCTTCTTCCCGGCTGGATCGGGTCCTGTCTCGGTGACGACTACCGCCGGGCCACCCCCGCCGCCAGCAGCCGCGAAAAAATAGGTCTGCTTCACGGTTGTTCTTTGATGACGCGATGGCGCCGCGCGGGTCTTTATCGTCGCGCAATCCAACGAACTTCGAATGCCGGAACGATCCGCGTCTGTCCACTCCAAAAACTCGACTTGAGCAACGGCTTTTGGCCGAAGCCAAACGCACTCTTTCATCTTCTCGGCAGTCAGGCTCTCACGCCAACGCGAGGGGTGTTTATCCGGCAAGTTGGCGAACGGCATCAGTGTTAGCTCTCCCACGGCGCTTACCCTTCAGATTCCCTGCAATCTTAACTTACTGTTTGTCTTGATACTAACCTACGGCGTTTTGCGGAGTAGAAACTACGGCACGATTCGTAGTCATTTCAATGCATAACGGCGGCGCCGAAGCTGACGTACAATCCCGAGATGTGGAGTTGGCTGGTCGAGAATAAACAGTGGGTTTTCTCGGGCATCGGTGTGTCAGTAATCGCCACAATCATTTGGTTTGTTAAAAAATTCTGGCCGAAACATCAGCCGCCGACGCCTTCGGTTTCTGTCAGCACAACACAATCACCGAACATCACCGTCTCTCCGGTTTTTAATTTACACGAGCGCACCGAGCTGCTGAAGCAAGAAGCCTCGGCGCGGCCTATCGCGCGAGCCAATCTCCGAATCGAGTCGATCGGGCTGGCTAAGATTTATCTGAGAGGTGACATCTGGACCACGGACCGGCCCGTAGACAATGACGAGATATCAGTTATGGGTCTGATCGCAGACGTTACAAACCTTCCCACACCAACAACGAACATCAAAGCGATCGAGCTGAAAGCGGTTCTGACTATTCAGTCGCGGAACTATACACCACTGCCTTGGCTTGAAGAATATATAAATGTGGTTCGACTGGAACCAGCAGCACGGAAGAGCGTTGTTCTTGCTGTTGGTAGCGGTTCTCCGTTAGAGCCGTGGTACTTCCTGCTGAACCAACGAGATCAATACTTCACGCCGAATGAACCATCTCGAATGGATTGGTCAAACGTGGCACCAATCCCATCTAACCTTCCAATGTCCATTATGTTCGTGGACATTGACAGCGGAGAAATGGCGGCAGAATTCAAGTACATCTGGACGTTTGATTCTGGTCGGCCCTTCCTGAGACCACCAAGCTAACCGGACCGATCCGGCGTTAAGCGTGTCATGTTTTGCGGTCCACTGATGGCTGTTCCGGCGATAATGTAAAACATCAGGGGCAGGACAACGTGCTTGCTCTTTCGGATGCGGGATAGGTGCCGCCACCAGGTTCGCTGAAGATACCGCACACGAACGTAACGACCACATACGTTCCGAAGGTCGTCTCGAACGATATCGGACTACTAAGTCTGGTCATGCTTCACCGGGCTTGCGGGGCCGCAAAGATCGATGGATACAATTCGTGAATAAACCCGGCAATTCCTGATCTGCGAGCGAACTTGTCCCACGCAAACTGATCGAGCGCGCTCAAGGCAATACCCAAGGGAGGCACGATACCAGCAACTGTTGTCATTAAGAACCGTAGCACCTTGCCAGTCCCTGTCTGTGCTGCCAGACCCAATTTCACATTAAAACTGGATATTCGCTCCTGAATCTCCGAGTCGCTGAGCCTGTCGATGTCTGCCGACCATGCCCTAAACTCAAGTGCCTCAGGCTGACTGCGAATTTTCAGAACTTTCTCAATGTTAATCCGGGAACCACCAGAAATCTCCGGTAATCCAGCGACTGCGACCACTCTGCGGAACCGCCGCTCCGACCCTTGTGAGCTATCGGCCTCCGCTAGCGAGTCGAGTTTGCTGCGAAAGAGCGGCAGCTCTTCATCGGTGAATCCCGACAAAGCAGTGTGCGCCTTCATCTCGCCGAGCCGCTGATCGACGCCGCTTATTCCGAGGACAGCGGCTTTGAGGAGGTTGTGTGTGTCTTCAATGCCGAAGGTCAGTTTTTGCAGCAAATCGGTTTCAGTTTCGTATCGGTCATCAGCCACCTTGTGAAAGCGCAGCACAAAATCATCGACGATGGTAATGCCCTTCGCCTTGGCGAGTACGAAGCGAACCGCCGCCTTAATCAGTGGGGTGTTGTGAAGGATATCATTCTCGAAAGCGGGTGCCACTGTTGAACTGAACATTTCGCGGTAGTCTGGTTGCCGCACCGCTCTGGTTACCGCAGCTTGCAGTTCCATTAATTGACGAGAATTAAGTGCCGGAGCGCGGCTCACCTCGCTAAGATTGTCAATCAGATACTGATTGCGGTCGTGCGCATCTATGACATGAAATTGAAACGTCAGCGGCGGGCAGGCTGGGGTTGAGAATTGGCCTTCGACAAACTGCGCGCACTCGCACCGGATTTCAAGAGCACCGCTGGAAAGCAGCATCAACGTGCCTTCATAGCCAAAGTGTCGCACGAGTTCCCCAATCTCCTTGAGCCGAACCGAATACAGAATATAAGAGTCGAAAAGGAGTAGGCGACGGATGAAGCCCTCGACATCCAACTCTACTCCGATGTCTCTTGCTCCTGGTTCTTTGTAGACGATCGCCGATGAACCGAGGAGCCTCCGCGTTATTTCCAACGGCTTCGTCATTATCGATGCTTCGCTTCGCAGCCAGTCGCTGGCGAGACCCTACCGGATCCTACTGAACTTCACCATCGCGTAGATAGGTTTCCGCGACCAGCATTATATCGAAGCGGTCGCTTTCGTGGTTTTCGTCCTAGTTCTGTCGGGATCGCAACCGCATCATGGCGCGCGTAATTCCTAGTTCATGAACCCATAAGGATGCTCTTCGACATTGAACGAAGTGCGCGAGATTCGGGCTTTGATGATAGGAACCGGCTCGGGATAGGACGCCATTGCAGCAGAGATTTCGCCACGCTCGACGCAGCATCTATGCCCGACGATGATCTCACGCAGCTTCAGCTTCTCATCGAAGTGGATGAAGTATCGCCTATTTTCTTCTTCCTCACGCGTCACGAAGGCACGAACCTCTTCTTCGTACTTCCAACCAGCGAACTTCGCCCACAGCAGCTTGAGCGTGAACTCTTCTGTTGGCGGCTCCTGCCAAGGTAAACGCTCTTCGACGTAATCGACAGGGCGTGCCATCTTGTCCGCGAAGTTCAGGTCGAAACCTAGGCATATTCCGCGATGCATGTCGGCGTAGTGCGCCCACAGCAACGGATTGGTCCAGACACGCGAGAAACACAGGAGGCCACGATTCCGAGTCATCTCGTCCCGCATGGCTAACACTGCATAGAGGTGGCGAGGATCTGACAAGTCGCACGGAATTAACTCAAATGGATCGTTTAGATCGCTAATCTCTGAAATCTTAATCCTGCGCTGCCAAATGTCTTTCATGGCAAACTCGCTCGTAAGGAACTTGTAGACGCGCATTTCACGGCACCTCGCAGGGAATCCTATCGCGCCCTCGCACGTGATGCCCGAAATCTCGCAGATCGGCTCCATGAAATGCAGAAAGTGTTTGTCGGCTACGATCTGCCGGCGTCGAATCGCGCGCTTTCGTGTTCGGCAGGGACAACAAGGGCGAGAGCGGTTTGCCGGGTTTATCGAGCCGCGCGGCCTAAAACAAAAGGGCAACTCCGATGAAGAGTTGCCCCGAAATACGTTCGCTTTGATTTGCTTCGCTATGCTCTGCTTGGCTGCGCTTTGCTTTGCTTAGCTTCGCTTTGCTTAGCTTAGCTGCGCTATGCGTTGCTGAGCTAGCTTCGGAGCGTACGCCCGCTAGGGGCAAGTGTCAAGAGAATTCCGGGCGGCGGAGGCAGCACCCGTGGGGTTTCCGCACATCTCCGGGCGCGCGCCAGGGTACACCGTGGCTCACCTTTGACGTGCACCGCGCGAGGCTCCCGAAATCGAGGGGATTGAGGCTCTCGACCGTGCATCCAAGGAACTTCTCCCGCATAAACGTGGTAAGTGCCGTCCGGATTTATTGCGAACAGTTCGCTTAGCGAACGAGCAGCCAATGCGCTTCTGACAGATTGTCGAACAGGCTTCAATATCTCGGGCGGTGAGCCGGTTCACCACGGCGATTCCGAGCTTGACACTCGAAGGGCGGCTGGCCTATACGGTTTACGCAACGATGAAGTTGTGCGGAAATTCCGGCTAAGTCTAACTAGGGATTGGTGCTTAGATTCTCTTCAGCACGTTCCCCCAAAATGAAAGGAGACAATGAATGAGAGTGAAAACGATTATCGCCGCATCTGTTGTGGCTTTGTGCTGCTTCACCTTGGTTACGGTGCACCGCAGCAAGAAAGGCTACTTAAACGCAGTGGTGCATGCCCAAGCTGTCATCGACCCGTGCAGCGACACTTCAGTATTAAAATCGTCCGTTGCGTTGACAAATTTCTCCAAGGATTTAGTTGCCTCGGTCCCAGGTACCGCAATCTATATCTGTGGATTCGCCATGATTGGATCGGGAGGCGGCTCGGAAAGATTGGGTTACGGGGACCTCCACGCAGTGCCAGTCGGGGACATTTACTCTGTTGACCGGTGACCTTGCTAGCGGTGGTGAGCCGGTTCTGTTGGGGCGAAATCTTCGGTTGCTGCAATTTATGGCCTGGGATTTCCCAGAGGCGGGAATGGCAGCATGGATGACGAAGGCCCGCTAATCACCAGACCTGTTTCCGCTTGAATGTATTCGCGTCCCAGAAAAATCAGAAAAGGGTCATACGTGGTGAGACGGTCTGCTTTGTAAACTATAGCGGCAGCCAAAATTTCACTGTCACGTGACTTCAGTTTGCTGGCTTGTTTATTCGGCACACCTGCTGCTATGGCTTTGTCTCTCAAATCAGCTATCTGATTGCAGTTGAAGCGAAACTGCAACTTGCTGCTGACGGTGACCACTTCACGTGTGGACTGCAAGAACTGCACGTAAGAGTTGTTTAGAAATTCTTCAATCTTGGCGGCTGCTGAAGTTCCGTCACTCAAGGTATAAATTTCTGCAACGGCACTGCTGGGTATTCCTAGCAACGCTTTGCCGGTTTCAAAAAATTGTGTCTGTGCCAAGAGTGCTGGCAGTTTGTCAACCTCAGCATTCAAAATGCCGATGATGCAGCAAGAGTCCCACACGTCGAGTGCAGGCTTGCTATTCGGCATCTCGCAAGCCTCTTACGTATGCGGTGGAATCCTGGCCCTCTGGAAGTGTGACAAGCCCAACTAGGTCTTTCAAACTGACTTTGGGTTTTCGCGGGAGGACGCGAACGTGTTCAACATCGGCAGCGTAGGGCCACGGTTGGCCCGGCTTATATCTTAGCTGCCCGGTGATTTCCACCATTCCATCAAACCCTTCGCCAAGCTCAGTTGACAAAGAGCTATCACGGTACGTGCATCTGACCGGTTTGTTGGGTGCTAACGGAAGCTGCAAACGGAAAGACCTATCATCTGGGTTCCAACTGTCCAAGACAGCTAAACGGCCTCTGACGCTTCCCTGTGACACGTATTCGCCTGTTGATTGCGCTGGAAATTGACTTGCTGCTTGCTCAACGCGGCGCTGCGTAGTTGCCGTAATCGGGTGCCGTTCGGCAGCCGCACCAGTGCCGATGGACACCCTGGTGTTTGCCGGAACACTGAAAACAAATTCACGCAGAGCAGATAGAGCTTCAGGTGTGAACTTTGGTGCTGGCTTTCCTGTCTTCTCAATCTTTCTAAGACCTTCTTCCCACTTCTTCACCAGTGCCAGTGCTGGCCTTCCAGTTGTCACCTTCACTGGTTGCACTTGAATGAGCGCGGAAGCCTTCTTTAGGTCAACGATTTCCCACTTGACGTGCTGGCCTTGTTCTTTGGCAAACGTCTTGAGCGCACGAAGCCATTTTTCAGCCGTGTTGAAAAAATCGTCAACGTCAACGTTCGGATTATTTCTGTCAGTGGTTTCCAGCTTCAAAGAAAGCGAAAAGTGGTCATGGGCGAGCTTTGACTCTTTCGGTTCACGTTTACGCTTGGGCATAGAGGCTCGCTGTTCTGGTAGAGGAAGCAATCTTATACGCAGTTCATGAACGGCAGCAATAAAACACACTAGCGCTGGTACTTGCGGTCAATGATTGCCATTATGCGTTCTGGCGTGGCAATCCCAGCCCCACTCTTTGAGACGCGGTGCAAGCAGAATGGCCGTGAGGATTGCGAGCACCCGCTTACGGCCTTCATCCATTGCGGCAGGGTAGCACAAGGCGAACACAAAGCGAATAGAATGTACTGTCCTTTTTCTTCTCAACACGCGATTCGCCAC
This sequence comes from Candidatus Dormiibacterota bacterium, assembly GCA_035602605.1. GTDB lineage: Bacteria > Acidobacteriota > Terriglobia > Acidiferrales > UBA7541 > DASQHY01. The sequence goes on along the minus strand of DATNLZ010000113.1, from coordinate 11,970 downwards.
TCAGGGACTAAAGCAGCAGAAGGGCTGATTGCAGCAGCCTCCAAGTCTTTGTAATTCATGGTGATTCGACGCGAACTGTGTTTTCTTCCCGCCTGTCGGAAAATATAATTCTACCCTGGCTTGACGGCCACGTTCGACACGGACACTCGTGCGCGGCCAAAGCCAAACTCGGCTGTCAAATTTGGAGAAGCCTTCATACCCGCTTTGACTGTACACACGGAAAATCCTTCTCGGTTCAAGAAATTGACGGCACCAAACAGCGCATCACCGGACGGATAAACCACAAAGCGAGAATGTGCGGTTGCCGAAGCAGACGCTGGCACCTGGAGGCGTTGCATCCGACGCAAAGCAGGACCAAGACCAGCGCGGGCAAGAACTTCATAACAAGCGCCATACTACTAGGGCCATGCCGTCTGGATGGGGCACGACCCAGATATGGAGGCCGAACGACTCCGCGTACCTCAAACCAAAAGGTGAACCACAAAGCCAAGCCCTAGTGTGAGACTCCTCGAAAGGACCCTGCCGAAAATCATCAAGCCAACATCTGACCATATGCTCTCCGTCTCCGAGCGGACGTCCTCCTTCACGTCCTTCATTTTCTGCTCAGGGACGCACGCGTTGAGAATGATGAACAGAGCGTTCCACCGCCGCTCGTGGGCGGGGTTGTCCGGCTCGCCGACTCCTGTCATCAGTCCGAACAACATATTCAGCCCGTATATCAGCCAGTAACTCGCCTCCTGGACGTGCAGCAGCGGAACGGCGAACCAGTTCCATACCCGCATTAACACGAACACGCTGTAGAAGCCGACTAAAGTAGAGGCGGTCCAAGTCATCGCAAACTTCTTCCAATCGCTCATCGTCCCTCCTAGCGAGACGGGAGCATACATCAGGAAATTTCATCAGTAGCGCGTTTATCCGTAGCCGCCATGCTAGGTCGGTTCGCTTATGGTGGCCGTATCCTAGTTGGTACTATCCGCTTAGCGAACGGCAGACAACGTTGTCTCAGAATCCGGTTTGGCGGATAGACTCGCGAAGGCGCTCAATCTTGTCCGCGCGGCCCGTTCTGGCCGCGCAGTTTGAAGTTGGACTCGGAGAGACTCTCGGCGCTCGGACGTAAGATTCACCACCCGTTTGCGCTTCGGGCACAGCAGCCTGATAACGAGCATGGCATGCTGGGCATTGGCTGGGTCGAAAAAGAAAATGCTCTCGGCCTCGCCCTTCCACTTGAGACGAGACCGCCAGCGAGGGCCTCGCGCCGTTTCGATAGCAGCGCCCTACTCATTGCCTTACCCCTAATCACCGCGAGCAGCCTCAATCGCAGCAACCCGCCGTCGTTCATTTGCGCTACCTCGCAAAACTTGCCGATGATAAGCTCCTCGACGCCATTGTTTTTGACGTGATTATGCCCTTGACACAGGGATAGCGTTCTGATAGGCTACTTCTTGATGGGATTCTCATTCATCCTCGCAATGTGCTTCTTGACCTGCTTGAGCACCTTTGGATGGAACAGGTGTTTAGCTAGCTCATCCGTTGTCATGTCCTTCGGTTGTTTCTTAACTTTCTTTTGCATGGTGCCTCGATGAGAGAAAGAATGGATTTGTGCAAACTGATTGAGCAATTCGGCGATGACGATAAGTGCCGGAAGGCGATTGAGAATATGCGTTGGCCGCACGGCGTGCGTTGTCCATCCTGCAACTCCGCGAAAATCTCGCGCATCGTTGCCCGCAATCAGTTCGATTGTGATTCATGCCGTTACCAGTTCTCCGCAACGGCAGGGACTATCTTCCACGATACTCACCTGCCGCTTCACAAGTGGTTTCTTGCGACCTACGTTTTGTGCGAATCCAAAAAGGGAATGTCCGCGCTCCAAATGCAACGGATGCTCAAGACAACTTACAGAACTTCGTGGTACCTCTGTCATCGTATCCGCGCTGCGATGTTGGAAATTTCGCCTAAGAAGCTTGGCGGTACGGTAGAAATTAACGAAACCCACGTTGGCGGCAAGAAGCGTCGCTGGCGTCCGCGAAGTGAGAAACAGGTCGTTATTGGGATTCGCCAACGCAACGGCGATCTGCGCTTGATTCACTCCGAAGATGCGAAGTCTGACACGGTGCGCGAGATTATCAATGCGAACGTAGGCGGGCATGTGGAAGTGATTATGACGGATGAATCCGCTATCTACCCTTGGGCGCTCGACAAGATGCAGAAGACCCTGCACAAGACTATCAATCGCTCGCGGGAATACGCGCACGGCGACGTGCACACAAACACCGTGGAATCGGCGTTCTCGCTCCTCAAGCGCGGAATCGTGGGAACATGGCATAAAGTTAGCGCAAAACATCTTCCGGCTTACCTAGACGAAATGTGCTTCCGATTCAACAACCGCAAGAACCCTTATCTCTTCCGGGATACGATTCTCAAACTAATTGCATCTCCAAACCTCGAATACAAGCACCTCACTGCAAAGGTTGGGGAGGCGGCTTAAGCTTTCCTAAATATCGGGAGCACGGAGTAGTTTCCATTTGGAGGGTCTCCCTACGCCACATTCTAGTTCTTTGATCTTCCACAAAACGAAAACCTTTGTGCATCCATGTTTTCGGTTGGGTTTTCAGTGTGTAATCGATAGCGAGAGTTATATCTGCGCAATTTAGCTCAATCTTTAAATCGCTTGTAACAGGCACATTAAATTCCCTCGCGATCGTTGAAGGTAGATATTGAAAGCAAAATTCAGTCTCCGAATCGCCCCCAGGTTCGATAGGGAAGGAACTTTTTCGATTGAATACTGGGCTGTCGTGTAGAACAAAAAGACCCTTGTTTGCTATGAACCAATTCAATTGGCAATAAATTTGATGGTCCCGATCTATTGCTACCTTTCCGCCGTTGGTTATGGTAAATGCTGTCTTCCCAATATCCCCATCTGGAGGAAGATGGGCATCGGCTACAAGGTTAATCTTTACATCGTCTTGCTCTTTTTTGAGGCTACGCCAGTGAACAGAAAATATCATTAAGGCAAAAACCGCAATGATTACGGCTGCCGCTACGGAACGCCGCAAAATAGAGTCGGGATGTGTGAAGCAAACATAAAGGTATGCGATACAAGGAATAACAAGACATAAATATAAAACCGGTTCATTTTCGGAGTGCATCCCAGCAAATGCAAACAGCGTACTTGTCGCTACCACGATAATATCCTTAAACGTAAAGCGACTGTCAGGCTGCGCATGGCTGGATTGCTCCAGTTGTTTGCGCAAGGCCAAGATTTCGTCGTGGAGTCTGGGATCTTGTCGGGACAAATTACACTTTCCCTTAAGTCGGAGGGGAGTGTATGCCGACACCAACCTTGTGTCAAAGGCTTAATCTCTGGTTTTTGACACGCAACCGATGGGCTGCGCCGAATTCTCGAACGTCCACACTGCCTCCTTAAACGTGGTTTGCTGACGGGATTCCTTGGCTAGAAGGGGTCTCCAGACGGCTGACTGAGGAACCTTGACCCTTACCGTGCGGTCTGGGCTACTGCGCTCGGGACCGTGAGGTTTCCGCCCATATCCGGGCGCGCTCGCGCTAATCGCGGCGACTTCAACCTGAATCCGGGCTTCTTTTCACTGTCGCGCGTTAGATTAGATATCGTCTCTACCATGGTAATCCATTCATTGCAAACGACTTATTTGTGGCTATCCCCGACTTATCCCTATCAGGAGAGACCCGGCTCGCGCACTTTTCGGGCTTCAGCCCACCCGTCGAGGTCCGTGCGGTCGAAGATGAAACGCTTACCGGCGCGAACGTACGGCAGGTGTCCGCTCCAAACTGCGTCGCGGACTGCGTGAACAGCCACGGAGAGGTAAGCCGCCGCTTCTGCGGTGGTGAACCAACGTTTATTGTCCATGTGAACCTTTCAGGTTTGACCGGCGCGAGCAAAAGATGGGTTAAGTGGGACTTGCCCCACGCGACCGGCTTATTTCTTGGAATTATCTGAAAAACGGAGAGGATGAAACGGGATTACCGCTTGCGTGAAAACGATTAGTGATATGATGCGCAGCACTCATCACTCCCGGGTTTTCCGCTCGATTCGAATTTCAAATTGGGAAACCCCTCCAGCGGTGAAATCCAAGCGAGGGAACCCATGAATTTTTCAACGAAAATTATTCGGCTTGCGTCTTATAAAGGAATCCTACCTCGTGCAACAATTTTTGTCCTCTTGACCGTGGTCGGCGTCATTGGCGCCGAGGCCCAAGGGACATACACAATCAGGGATTTGGGGACGTTGGGTAGGACCTCTAGCGAGGCTTTGGCCATCAACGACTCCGGCCAGGTGACGGGATCTGCTTACACGTTAGGCACGACAGGCAACGTCTACCGCGCGTTTCTCTTCGACGGAACGGTTATGAGGGATTTGGGTACGTTGGGTGGGACCTCTAGTTTGGGAGCGCCCTCTATCAACAACTCCGGCCAGGTCACGGGATATGCGAACACGGCAGGCGATACCGCGTTCCACGCGTTTCGCTCCGACGGAACGGTTATGAGGGATTTGGGTACGTTGGGTGGGACCTCTAGTTTCGGAACCGCCATCAACGACTCCGGCCAGGTCACGGGATATGCTGACAAGGCAGGCAATGGCGACCACGCGTTTCTCTTCGACGGAACGGTTATGACGGATTTGGGAACGTTGGACGGGACCGTTAGTATTGGAAACGCCATTAACGACTCCGGCCAGGTCACGGGATATGCGACCACGACACGTGATGCCGCATTCCACGCGTTTCTCTTCGACGGAACGGTTATGACGGATTTGGGTACGTTCGGCGGAGCCTCTAGTCACGGAAAACGCATTAACAACTCCGGCCAGGTCACGGGAGAAGCACAAACGGCAGGCAATGCCGCATTTCACGCGTTTCGGTCCGACGGAACGGTTATGACGGATTTGGGGACGTTGGCTGGGCGGACCGATAGCTACGCAATGGCAATTAACAACTCCGGCCAGGTCACGGGATTTTCGTACACCCCAAACCATATTTCCGAAACACATGCGTTTCTCCACTGCCCCGGTGACGCTGCGATGGTGGATCTGAACTCATTTCTTCCCCCCGACTCTGGATGGAGGCTCGTGACAGGCACTGCAATCAATGACGTGGGCCAAATTGCGGGTCTCGCAATTATCAACGGTCAAACCCACGCTTTCCTGTTGTCGCCCGATCCAATTCAGAATCTGATAACGGCACCCACAAACCGACGTTAGAGAATCTAAAGGCGGCCCGTGTCTTTGCACTTCGATTGGCATAACTTTTGCCGCGTCCATTCATCATTGCGCGTAACGCCAGCCATGGAAGCAGACATCACTAATCCCGTATTTGGGAAAGCCGCTTAGCCATTTCGTCGAGTTCATCCGCATATTTACAGATATAGAGCGATTCCATTACGCCAGACCATAGCGTTCCCATATTGAACGGGAGTTCGGGCACCAAGACCATGCCGTTCATCCCTGCAGGACCTAATCTCCTCCTCAACTCGCCATCCACATTCACAAAATCTGGCTTCGCGTCTCTGTCGAACCTTTCGACAATTTCAGTTGCCATTGGCTCCCACAATGCTTGGGCTTGGGGCGATCCTACGGCGATCTTTTGCTCTCTGATCTGCTTCGCGAGTTGCTGATTCTTCCGCTGGTAGTCAAAGCATATTTCTCGAATGAGTCCGGCTGTATTTCCTGCCTTAGCTCGCAATTCTTCATTATTAAGTTCAATCAGTGCGCTCGGACTGGCTTTATCGATACCTAAAGCGACGCGATAGCGACTTATTTGACCGCCTTGAGCCTCGATTCTTTCTGCGTAATGCCATGAACCAATAGAAATACCAGCCATAAGGCACAGCACAACCAACATGACGAAGGAGAGCCATGCACCTTTCAGCACGGCCCACTCCTTCTGAATATGCTCAATGAGTTGCACAGTCCGTGGATTATAGACCCACGGAGGACTATTTCAAATGACACCAATGTACTTCTGGGCAAACTCGTCCAATAGCGTCATAAGGCTCCTTTAGCCCCATAATATGCTGGGGCAAATCGGCGAGGAGAGCTCCGATAGGTTCCTGCGACCATTTCCACTGGCTTGGCTCCGCGTGGAGCCCGTGAACGGTCCTAAGAAAAAAGAGAGAAATTGCGCGCGGCACTTTGCGAATTGCGGCGATAAGCCCACCCGAACCGCTAGGCTTCAAAATCCATCCAGCCCTGGACCTCTGCCCGGACTCACTCTCGGAAATCAACTCGACGAAGGGCGCTCCGATTCCAAGCGCCTGCATGAAGCGTGAGCCGATGAGTTCACCCATTAATGGGTCAAGCAGCGGAGGTGATTTTTTCTGGCGAGATTCCTCTTGGTTGACCCAGTAAACTAGCGCCTTCTTCATGTTCGGCCCCCATTCGTTCAGATTCTGATACAGCGACAATTAAGAGCACGTTCCAGCACGCGAACTCCCTGAGGCCGGAGGACTGTGTCGGACTGGCATTCGCCGAGCTGTCTTCTGGAAATCCTGACATATGCATCTCCCGTTCTTTCAAAGACACTCCGCGAAGGAGTGCTGAGCGGAATCTTCTCTGCTTGCCAATAATTGTTCTTTCTTTCGAACGCTGACCCTAGGAGGCAAGGCGCGGGCGTTCCGTCGCTTCCTGGGTGGTTTCCGTTTGAAATCCGACCATCCTACGAAGTGTTCGGAAGCCGCTGTCCCGGAACTACGCGAAATTGTCGTTAACGCGCTACACCTATCCAACTCCATCGCTGGAATTGTCCTTCTTCGCCCACTCGGGTAGATCGGCTGCTGAACAATCTTCGTTGTTCTGCTGAATCATCTGGTTAAGTGTTAGAGTTACCGGGGTCGCCGGAGCCGCGTCGGGTTTCTTTGTATTCCATTCCGTAGCTTCAAAGAAGCGGTCCACCGAATCTATATCGCCGAGCGTCGCGTTTGCGGTAAGGGTATTCAGAACGTCCGGCGCGCGATAGCGAAACTTCCGCTTTACACACTCGACATAATCGGCGTGAAACTCCGGGTCGTGCTTCCAAGTAGAAAGCGATGTTTCCGATACGCCGTAAAGCTCACTGAACTCGCCTTGCGTCTTGGGCTCGCGCCTTACTTTCGGCGTCGCTAACCAATCGGCAAAAGCTGCCCGGGCAGCTTCTTTCCTGGGCGGTGGAAATGTGCCTATATTTTTAACCAAGGATTCATAATCGGGAGTCGGTGAAACTTCGTCGGCGGTCTCGCCCTCTCCGCTTGGTCGTGGCATGGCGTAAGTAACTGGCTCTTCGTCTATTAGGTCAGAAGTGTCTATGGGCGTACTTACTCCCGAGGCTTGTTCTATGGGCTTACGTTCGTCTTGGGTGTCCATTACTTAAATTTTCCTCCCTGATTGGGGCGATTCCGCCTTGAACTCGGAACGCCCAGACTGAGACGTCCCGCGAGGCGGGTTTCCGGCTGTTCGGGCTCAGAACTCGCGGGGCCTATAGTCCTGCGCGTCGAATCTCGCGCCTCAAAGTACTGTTGATTCAAGTCGTTTCCGCTCATGAAAACAACCGTCCCTTAAACGGCCTTAATTTTTGTTGCGTTCTTTCGCCTTTTCGACCCACTCAACCAAGTCACGCCGGTCGAGAAGATGCTTCCTGCCCAGACGAACGAAGCTCAGTTGCCCGTTCCAGACCAGATTCCGAACCACCCAGTGCGAAACACCGAGAAACTCGCCTGCCCGGCGAAAGTCCAAGAGGACTGGTTCCGTAGATGTCATGTCTTCGACTCCTTGAGGCCAAATTAAAGCTGTACGGTCAACGCTGCGTGAAGCTCGGGACGCATCTGCCGCTTTGCCCGACTCAGTGGTGAGACGATTCAAAAGCGATGTTTGAGCCGTTTCGACGGGGAATCAAAACGGGTCGATCAGCCTTAGCCTCGACGTATTCTTCTTCGGCCTGTTCGAAGCGCAGGCTCCGAATATTGAACGTTGCCTTGATTCTTCCGGTCTTACCGTCCCTGCTCTTCAGTAACTGTATCTCCGCTTCTTTCTCGTCGCCTTCAAGCTCCCGCACGTAGGGACGGTCGGCCAGGATGATGTAGCTGGCAAATTTTTGCTTTGCTGCATTCCCGTAGAGGCGTTGCAAAGTTGGCTTGCCCGCGTTTTCTCCTGTCGTGGTCTTCCGTAATTGCGATACAAGAATCACAACGCAGTGGAGTTCCTTAGCGAGAGACTTCGCCGCTCGCGCGATGACTCTCTGCTGATCAAACTCCGTTTTCCCCTCAGCTTCGATTAATTCGTCATAGTCCAAAATCAATAGGTCAAGTCCGTCCCGGCCTTTCATCTTGCGGGCCGCTCGACGGATTCGGGACAAGTTCAATTCGCCGTCAAGGATTCTGCATTTTTTACACTGGTGGGATGCTGCCGTGACTAGTGCATTGTAGTCTTCGTCGCTAAGTAGATCGTCCCGGCGCATCTTAATTGGCGTCACGCCTGATGCGGTTGCGAGTTCTCGGCTAGCCAGGTGTGCCGCGCTCATCTCTCCGGAACAAAACAAAGCGTGTAATCCATCCCGGCAAGCTCTGGCTCTAATTTGCGCGGCCAATAACGACTTTCCCGTCCCAGTTTCGGCAGTTAGAACTACCAACTCGCCCTCGCGGAATCCCCCTGTCCACTGATCTAGCTTTTCAATATCGCAATAGATTTTTAGCCGTGCGCCTTCTCTTGCCACTGAAAGCGCCTGAATGGATGAATCGAAGTATGGAGTTCCGTCGTCTTCGGTGTTCTCTATGTCCCGCGCCAATCTGGAAAATCGCTCAATGGCAAAGTCGATTAGACCCTCGGCCGCAGACCCAGGACTGCCCGACTGCTCGAAGGCTAGCTGCTTGATGTTGTCCGCGAGGTGGACGGCTTGACGGAAAGTGGCCATCCTGCGCAAGCCACGGACGGCATAGAGAATGTCTCCCGCCGTCGCGACGCCATCCACAAGGCTGGCAATATAAGCAATGCCTCCAGCCTTCTCGGTATCACCGGACCTAGTAAGCTCGTCATGCACGCTGAGTAAATTGGGTTTAATGCCTGCCGCGTATAGTTCGAGTATGGTGCTTGCAATCTTACGGTGGCGGTCGTCAAAGAAATCTCCGGGATTGATTGCGTCCAGTGCTTCGCTCGCCTTCTTGTGTTCCGCCAGGATCGCACCAAGCAGAAAGTGTTCCATGATGCTGTCTTTGGGTAACTGTTTTTCTATCTCTTCTCTGCCCAAGGTAGGTCCTCCAATTCTGGAACGTTGCTACTGGAAGGGGCGGCAAGTTCTTCCACCTCGTGGAGCTCTACTACACGCTTTGCCTCGAAGAATTTTGGCGGCACTCCGACGCCACTCCTGTTGGCCGCCTGGATCGCTCGCTCCATCGCGTCGCTCAGCGGGTTGCCGTTCCGCGTAGCGAAGTAGTGCTCAAAGATTCCCTGGAAGCTCCGACTGCCCATAGGCAAGTCACTTCCTAGAGTCTTCCAAGGGGTCAAGGTATCAGGGGCAGCCGCTACTGCTTCCTCTTCTGCTTTCTCTAACTGCTTACTCTTATTAGATCGGAAGGTTTGGGCCGAGAGATCGGAAGGTTTTGCGCTAGAGATCGGAAGGTTTGGGCCGGTCTCTAAGACTACAGACCGGAAGGTTTCTTCCGTTCTCTTCGGAGCTTTATAGTCAGCGAATTTGCGGGAGTTGAGAATCCGGATGACGTAGCCGTAAGGCGTCCGGGTCCGTTTGATGTAGCGGTGCAGTTCTAGGCGGTCAAAGTTCTTCCGGGTTGTCCTTTCAGACTCACCCAGGCTCGCGGCTACCTCTGCCATTAAGACCGGCGCTCCACCCAGGACCAAGCCTATGCCGTCCTTCTCCTTGGTTATAGCGTTAATCAGCCAAATGAAATGCCAAAGGGCAGGGCCGATTTTCTTTCGGTGCTTTATCTCCAGAATTCCATTCCAGACGTAAATGGGATATGACGGCTTTGCTCCGTACTTGCGGCTATGGGGCAACATTGCTCGCGTCTAGGTCGTTCGGCGGGCGGTTTCGGCCCTGGACATCTCTTCGTAAGGCGCAAACTCACCGGATTGCATGGCGCTTAGCAACGCCTTAACGCGCATCACACTTCGAAAGTTCGGCAAAGCCGGAAACAGCCTGGAGAGCCGTTCCAGTTCCGCCAGTGTGCTCATGATTCGTTCTTCGGTGGCCGCCGACGGACTTGCTCGCCCGTTCAGATAGAGCGAGAGCGCAGCATGATGCAGTCCAATCACACCGGCAAACGCGGAGGCTGGAATCTCAATCCTGCGAAGTCTTTCGGCCACAGTGGTGTCTAACATTAAAAAACTCCCTCCCTAACTATTTTTTTCTTTATCCCTGCGCGCACCAAAACATTCCCACCCCTAAAATGGGGGCAGGGATTCGTTCGCTAAGCGAACGATGCTTGTCCAAAAGAAAAAGGCCGCCAGAACGGCGGCCCTTTTTTGGTCTGCTGGTGGAAGGGGTGTCGCGTACCCCTACCCTAGGGGTCCGGAACAGAAAGCAGATGGCAATCTGTGTCTAAGTTATTGAAAAAACAAACACAAATTCCTGTAAAAAAAGTAAATGGAGGGCTTCAGCAACAATTTTCACTGAGACGGGCTTTCGCGGTCGAGGCCGCAGATAAGGTCGGTCTCTTCGGAATCGAAGTCGTCAGGGCTGTCATGTACTTTCAGGTGGGGCGTCAAGTGCGGCTCAGGCTCATTAAGGTATCTCTTGTTCATTCCGTTTTCCGGAAACACCTCAGTGTAGCGCGAGTCCACCAATTCACTGGGCGAGCGTGGTAGGTTATCCTCGTTGACGGCGTGGGGTTCATCTCCATGGACCCTGACCACGCAATCGTTAGGTAGGAGTGCAATAAACGCCTTCAAGCGCGGATCTCGGCTATTACGCATGGACCTGGCAATCTGAACGAGCTTCTCAATCGCTCGCTTATGCGCTTTGAAAACTCCGGCCGTGCTCAGTACTATCCCACGAGATGCAAGTTCGTCGGATACCCGTTCAAAGGATTGTCCTAATTCTTTCAATTCAAGCACAACACGTTCGATTTCAGAAAGGGAGGACACCAAGTCAGGATAACGCAATGCTTCAAGACGGGCAGAGCGCTCGGCCGTTCGCCTCGATTCGGCTAGGAGGTTCGATTCTTGTAACAGTGTTTCAAGGTCTACAACTTCGGGACCGCCGGGATTTTTCTTGGTGCCCGTCATCCCAGAAAGTGTCCTCAGTGGTGAGGGATGGTCGAAGGTCAGAGAATTTCTCGGACGACTCTCCCGTCGATGCCCCCGTTTGTCGATTTTAACAGCGCATTTTCTATCCCTGCATTGAAATGGGAATTCCGCTGCGGGAGCGATTTCAGGAGGAATGCGAAGGTGTTTCTCTTCCTTCTTCCCGCAGCTACGACAGATGAGCACGGCCTTAAATATTACTAGGGGATGCCTCGGGTCCAGAGGGTCCAGAGGGTGTTCCTTCTTACCACAATTACGACAGACGAGCGGGGACTTCACGGTGACGAGGGGGTGTTCCATTTTTCCACCAGTCTCCACGCAAAAATTCGCGAACGCATGGAAAATAAGCTAGGTTTTGTGGGTGCCCACCGCGCTGATAGCCCGGCAGGAAACTCCGCGACGTGCGAGCGTCGGCTAATTGCCTGACCCGCCCTTAAATCAATCCTACTAGGAAATATTGTTAAGGCAAGAACAATAATACATCAAGCGAGTCCGCTAACTATCTAAGTAGAGTACCCTTGTACTATCTATCTACATATAATAGTATCGCAGTACTTATCTACGAGTAATGTTGCGAGCACGGAGGCTATGACAACTGCTGCCAGGGGAGTCTCGCAAAAAGGAATCATCCAAGCACTCCAATCCTTGGGGGCGCAGAATATTCCATTTAAAGGTCCGGTCCAGAGCCGTAGTGGTCACCACGTCGTTCTCGT
>DATNLZ010000111.1:0-75024 GCA_035602605.1 Candidatus Dormiibacterota bacterium | reverse complement strand
CTCGCGCAATTCCACTTTTTTTCCGCCCCAAAGAGCGGTAATTTGCAGATGCACTGTTTTGTCCTCCTCGGCGTTTCTTTCAACCAACTGAAACTTAACCGAGTTAGGGCAAAACAGTGCTATTCAATTTCGGAATTCAGGGTTAGTCGAACTTTTCTTGAATGATGGGCATCTGGAGCTTGGCTTTGGCTAGCGACTTTACCAGCGCGCCTTCCATGTTTTCCTGGGAGGTATTCCTCGCGGTTGCGAGTTCGCTGACCAACAGGAACTTCGCGCGCTCGAGCATTTTCTTTTCGCGGAACGATAATGGTTTGCTGCGGCTGAGTGACACGAGGCTTTTCAGTACCGCCGCGACTTCAATTAAAGCGCCGGTACGCATTCGCTCGGAATTTTCTTTAAAACGATGCTTCCAATCGTGGTGGGAGTTGAATTTGCCTTTCTCAAGAAAGCCCAGGACCTTGATGGTCTCACCGGAGCGAATGACAGGCCGCAACCCAACCGACATCGCATTCATTTGCGGAACCATCACCTTCAATCCGCTTGAAGCAATGCGCAACATGTAATATTTTTCGGTTCTACCGTTCAGTACGCCGTAGTTGATTTGCTCGATGATCCCTACACCGTGATTCGGATAAACAACTTTTTCCCCGATCTTGAAGTCCATCTTTGGATGACCCCCTGGAGGACGACTAAAAGATTGTATGTACATTTCGTACATCGTGTCAAGATATATCACGTCAAATCAGCGACTTAACGGAAATTTTCCTGTTTGAATGGCATGCGAATTGCTACAGCGAGTTCCGTTCGAGCCTAAGGTAAATCCCCTACAAGTCAAAGCGGTGAGTTTGCTTCAAGTACGTTATGATTCGCGGGCATGTTGATTCTGGCAGTCGACACCAGTACGCGCACCGGTAGCTTGGCGGTCGTCAGCGACGGCAATGTTTTCAATTTGTCGCCCATTCCGCAAGACGCTCCGTCTTCTTCTAGCTTATTCACCCAACTCAAGTTAATTTTGGCCGAAACGGGCTATTCGATGCCCCAATTTGACGTGTTTACAGTTTGCGCCGGACCAGGATCATTCACCGGGCTGCGTGTTGGGCTAACGGCCGTTAAGGCCTGGGCGGAGGTCTACCAAAGGCCGATTGCGGCGGTAAGCGGTCTACAGGCCATTGCGGCAAAGGGTCTTCAATCTGTTTGCCAGAGCACCCAAAATGTTACCAGACTGGTTGCGGCCTTTTTTTCTGCCGGGCGAGGCCAAGTCTATGGCAGCGCATACACACACGGCAAAGACCAGTTGTGCAGCGTCGGCGATGAAATGGTTCTCGCACCACGAGATTTCCTCAACTTTCTTGGCACCCAAGGGACGCACTCTGATGTGACACTGTTCTCGACGACACCGTCGGCGCTTGATGAAGTTCGTCGAGAATCAGTCTTTGCCGGCACTAAGGTGCAAGCGGTTTCTGAGTCATTGGCTGGTTCGATTGGACTACTGGGGTATAAGCAAGCCCTTCGCGATGAACTGGTGGATGCCTACGCGCTGGACGCGAACTACGTGCGGCGTTGCGACGCAGAACTTTCCTGGGCTGATAGACCTAACAAAGTAACGGGCGGCTGAGCTCGTCTATCATTACTGCCAGTACCACCGGTCGCAGTGGTGGAGTCCTGCCATGAACGCCGATTGAGCCTGCTGGGCAAATAGGACGTTCGGAAATCAATTGCGAGCCGGAATCAAAATTCGCAGCCTGGAAGCAAGAGATGCTGCGGCGATGGCCCGGTTGTCCTATTCGGCGCCTCAAGCAGGGAATTGGGATACTTCGAATTATGAGCGGCTCGGGGAACTCGGCATGGAGGGCTGGGTGGCCGTCCGCAACGAACAAATTGTGGGATTTCTAATAGCAAGATGCGCCGCATCCGAACTCGAGATTTTAAACGTGGTCGTCGCCCAGGAATTTCGCCGTGCCGGCGCGGCCACGGCACTATTGGCTACATGCTTTAGCAGCGCTTCTCAACAGGGCGCACGCAAAGCTTTTCTTGAGGTTCGCGAGTCCAATCATGCGGCAATCTCACTGTACCAGCGCGAAGGATTTCACATCAGCGGCCGCAGGGTTCAGTACTATCAGGACCCCCATGAAGATGCGCTACTCATGACTCGCCTCCTACTCTAACCAACTAATTTCCCATTGGAACCGTCATTTCGATTGTGGTAGCTTACCTTCATGTAGACCCGCTCTCACATCGCTGCAACAAGGAGGCTACGGATGGCAATCTTGCCGACCAATCCGCGAGAAATACTCCCCGAGCTCGATATCGAATATCAACGGTTAGCGCAGGAGCACTCGCAGTACGAAGAAGAGCTGCAAAACCTCACCAAAAGTTCCTACCTGAATTCCGAAGACCTTCTGCAGCAAATCAAACTTAAGAAATTGAAACTTCGCGTCAAAGATCAAATGGAACAAATTCTTTGGCGTCGCGCGCACGGCCAACCTGACAGCTAGCCGCGTAGCTTCTTGCATTCTGTCGTAAGATAAGGGTGTGCCCAGGCGACAGGCCTGCCGGGCAGGTAAGTCCTCATGGTGAAAGAAGGATACCTATTTGCGGCAGTGCCTTTTGTTTTAGGGCTTTCTGCGATATTGGTGGGCCGCAACCGGGACTCGTCCATCCTGTTTCCGCTCGCGGGCGTTCTGCTGTTGCTCGCGCTGTTTATTTTGTATTTCTTTCGCGATCCTGAAAGAGTCATCCCCGCGGTACCCAATGCAGTAGTATCTCCAGCGGATGGGCGAGTTGTAGTCGTCGTAGACGAGGCGTATAACGGGCGCCCGGGCAAGCGGATGAGCATTTTCCTCGCGGTGTGGAATGTACACGTGAACCGTGCTCCAATGGCCGGTCGCATCAGCAAGCTGGAATACCGACCCGGCCGTTTCTACGCGGCCATGCGCTCGCGAGCATCTGCGGAGAACGAACAAAATATCTTTCATCTGGACACCGCCACCGGAGAAATTGTTTTCAAACAGATCGCCGGCGCGATTGCCCGCCGCGTCGTGTCCTGGAAGTCCGAAGGAGCCGTCCTGGCGCGTGGGGAACGCATAGGGATCGTGCGATTTGGCTCGCGCGTGGACGTTTGGCTCCCGCACGACGCGGAAATCTTAGTGCGCACTGGCCAGCACGTGGCCGGCGGCTCAAGCATCCTGGCGTACTGGCCGCCAAAAGGTGCACAATAGGGGTTGAACGATGGGGGAGTTCGAACAGCACGAGCTTGAGTTCGCACGGCAGCATCCGCGCAATCATCGCCTCCGGCGCGGGATCTATCTCCTTCCCAGTTCGCTCACCGTTATCAACTTGCTATGCGGGTATTACGCGGTTCTGACCACTCTTCATGGGGGCGCCGATAATTTTGATCATGCCGCTCGCGCGATTGGTTTTGCAATCCTGTTTGACTCGCTCGACGGACGCATTGCGCGCATGACCGGTACCGGCACTGAATTCGGCAAGCAGTTTGATTCGCTTGCCGACGTGATTAGTTTCGGAATCGCTCCTGCCGTCCTCGCCTACTCGTGGGCGGTGCGAAGTTTGGCCGATACTGAAACTCTGGGCGCCACGCAACTCATGCAGCTTGGGTGGCTGGTGGGACTGGGGTTTGTAACCTGTTGCGCTTGGCGACTAGCGCGATTCAATATTCAAGGGATGGCCCCCGGGGGCTCACGCTACTTCGTAGGCTTGCCGACTCCCGCGGCTGCAGGAATGATAGCCGCGATTGTGCACGCGTCGAAATATCCTATTGAGGATTGGCGTTGGACCTTGGCCGTGCTGGTGCTGGCCGGTTCGCTTGCTGCGTTGATGACGAGCACTGTGCGGTTTTACAGCTTCAAAGATGTGCCATGGACAAAGCGTCAGCCATCACTCGGATTCGTGCTGCTTGCTCTATTATTCGGCGCCATTGTATTTTATTCACAGATCGTTCTTCTAACGCTCGCCTCAGCCTACTGCGGCATTGGTGTAATCCTTCACACGGCGCGTCTGGTACGGCGGCACGTGGTTTCCCGGACCGCCTGATCGATGCCCGCCGACACTCAGACCTTGCGTTTAGCCATTGCTGGGGCCTCGTCGCTTCGCGGGCGCGAGCTCAAAGAGATGCTGGAGGGCGGGCGATGGGCCTCGTCGCACATTCGCTTGGTTGATGAAGACGGCGTCGCCGGGATGCTGACCGAAGTAGCGGGTGAGCCTGCAGTGGTGCAGGCTGCGGGTGAAGAAAGTTTTGAAGGCGTTCGCCTGGTATTTTTTGCGGGCTCGCCTGCTTTTGCAGCGCGGCATGGAGAAGCTGCATTCCGGGCGGGAAGCACAGTCATTGATCTTTCCGGCGGCCTTGCAAATTTACCCTCGGCGCGTTTCTGGATTCCTCCCTTGACTCAGCTGCTTGGACCGCCGGCGCCCAAAAATCCCAAGGAGCTCAACCTTTTTATCTCACCGACAACTCCTGCGATCGTATCTTGCTGTTTGTCGGCAGCACTCGCGAAACTCGGACTCGCAAGACTCGTGCTCATTTTCTTTCATCCGGTGTCGGAGCAAGGAGTCGGGGGAATCGAGGAACTGGAGAGCCAAACGGTAAAGCTTCTGTCCTTGCAGCCCCTGGTTCGGGAGTTTTTCGATACTCAGGTGGCGTTCAACCTTCTGGACCGCTATGGCTCGGGGAGCTCTCAGAATTTATCCGCGGTACGCGACCGCATCATGTTCGAAGTGGCCACCTACCTGAGAGGCCGCGCACCAGTCCCCGCTATTCAACTGATTCATGCGCCCGTGTTTCACGGTTATGCGTTCAGCGCGTACGCCGAATTTGAGGCATCTCCGGAACCGACCGCACTTACCGAAGCGTTGCGCGGCACGGGGATCATGTTCGAGGGAGGGTCCGGAGAAGAACAAACTGGAATTTCCAACGCGACTGTAGCAGGCGACGAGAGAGTTTCCCTGGCCAGGCCTGTGCGCGACGCCGTTCACGCTAATGGCTATTGGCTGTGGGGCGCGGCCGACAACACACGCGTGAGCGCGGCAAACGCGGTGCGCATTGCGGAGAAACTTTTGTGATACGCATGGGTGTGGTCGTACCGCAGCTGATTGTAGTGTCGGTTCTCGCGGTGCTCGTAGCCGGGTGCGGGTACCACGTTGCGGGACGCTCCACTATTTTGCCCACCCATGTCAAAACGATTGGCATCCTCGCCCTCGAAAACCATACCAACCAATATCGCATTGAGCAGCGCTTGACAGCGGCTCTGGTGCGCGAATTTCTGGCCAAGACCTCCTATCGAGTGGTTCCCGATGCCAAACAAGCTGATGCCGTACTTCGCGGAGGCATTACCAGCTTAGAATCAAGTGCTGTGCTGTTCGATGCGTCAACTGGGCGCGCAACGACGATGCTGGTCACCTTGCGATGCGAAGTTATCCTCGAAGAACGCGAATCTCAAAAAGTGCTCTATCGCAACGACACGTTTCTGTTTCGTGATGAGTACGAGATTTCGACCGACCTCAAAAGTTTTTTCGAAGAACGCGATCCCGCGCTCGACCGAATGGCACGGACTTTCGCTGAACGCCTCGTCGCCGCAATCATGGAGGGCTTCTGATGCCGCAAGCGAGCCGCCAAGAACTCTTGCATCGACTCGCCACAGGACAGGCAATTCCTTCGCTTCTGCTGCTGGGCGAGGAACATTACCTCCGCGATTCCTGCAAGGCTGCGTTGATGGAGACCTATGTGCCGCCGGGGGCTCGCGACTGGGGAGTTTCACGGTACTCAGCTGCGAACGGAGATTTTGACGCCGCGATTGGTCAGGCGCAAACTCTTCCCATGCTCTGCCCGCGTCAGGTTGTTTTTCTCGACGACGTCGAAGCGCTGGAAAAGCTCGGTGACGACGCCCGCGACCTAGCTGTTAAGGAGCTTTCGAAGTATCTCGACGATCCAGCCCCATTCACCGTGCTCGTTTTTATGGCTGGGCATCTCGACCTGCGCATGAAGGTCGGCAAGATTCTGGTAGAGAAGACACTCGTCGTGGACATGAATGTTGGCAACAATCCCGAGGAAAGGCTGCGGCTCGCAGCGTCGCTGGCATCGGAGATGGGCGAGAAAATGGGCGCGGAGGTCGATCGCGAGGCGGCTGAAGAATTGTCGGAAATGCTGAACGCCAACCTTATGCAGATCCATTCGGAGCTGGAAAAGCTGGTTACCTACGTTGGCGATCGCAAACAGGTGACCTTGAAGGATGTGGAATTGCTAGTCATCGGCGAGAAAAAGAATAGTATCTGGCAACTTGCGGAGATTTTCGCTGCCGGGCAGCCGCAGAAGGCTTTAGACTTTCTCGATGGAGTTTTGCGCGGTGGAGAAGATCCCGTGGCCATGATAGGCGCCATCGCGTGGATGTTTCGAAAACTGCTGGAGGCCCAGCAGCTTCCTGCCAACAGCGTCGGATGGCAGGCAGCTCGAAGCCTCGGGATGCGCCAGGGGATGGCCGAGTTGGCGCTACGCGATTGCCGGCGAATTTCGCGCGCGCAACTTGTAGAGGGCCTGGCGGCACTTTATGAAGCCGACAGCCTCCTGAAGTCGGGTATTACGAATCCGCGTGCGGTGATGGAATTTTTGGCCGCCAAGCTTTCCGCACCGCAGTCGTTGCGAGCGGCCGTAAGGTAACGGAAGACTAGACAGCTACACTGAATCTCGCCGGGCTAAGCCGAATGACACGCTCACGACGACTGGGATTGAGCTGGCTTTGCAGCGCGTAACGAATTGTAGGCGTGATGCAGGCGAGACTTGTAGCGGTTAGCAGTATTTTCGTGCAAGATGCCTTTGGTGATCGCGCGGTCAATTGCCGAAAGCGTGGGGTTGAGGAGATTTCCCGCCGCCGTGGCATCCCCAGCTGTCAGCGCGATGCGCATCTTTTTGATTATAGAGCGCACGCGCGTGCGATGCGAACGGTTCTCGGCCGCGCGCTCGAGCGATTGTTTGGCGCGTTTTAATACTGATTTCTTGCGTTTCTTGACCTTTGTGGCCGTACCTTGAGCCATGCATGCTCCTTATCGGCAATAATTCGAAATCTGTGAATTCTCTACACTAGCCGAGGCACACTTCTTTGTCAAACGCACCGCCGACACCGCTAAATCGCTTGCCATCAACCTCTTTGACTCCAGGCCGGGCAAGCGCTGCGGTACTTGCGCACAAAACGAAAGATGAGTTCCGTTTACTCGTTAATTCCCGCCACCCCCTCATTACCGTTGAAACGTCTGAAGAATCGCGTGTTGAAGAACTGCTCCATGACGTCGCTGAGGAGCTCTCCGTACCGCTTTTTGTCTGGAGCGTGACCACCGGCCTAGCCCGCCAGAATGGCGCCCCTATTTACCACACCGAGGATGCCGACGCTGCCATCGCCAGCATAGCGCTGATCAAGGGTGACGCACTCTTTATGCTTAAGGATTTCGCGCGTTATTGCGAGCAGGACAAAACCTGCCGCCGTCTTCGTGAACTCGCCGAGGGTTTCCGGGACGCGCGCCGCTCCATCATTATCTCCGGACCCTCTCTCAAACTTCCAGCCGAGCTGGAAAACGACGCGGTAGCGTTTCGTCTTGATTTTCCGGATACCGATCTTCTGCTCCAGGTGGTCCATCGAACTCTCGCAGAAACGGGTCGGCAGGCGTCGTTTAGGGTTGATCTTGATACTGCAAATCTGCACCAGTTGGCTCAGTCGCTTCAAGGTTTGACCAGCGAGGAAGCGCGCCGCACACTTACGAAGTGTCTGCTGGCCCGAGGTCGCGCGGATGCAGCGCTTCTCGCCGATATATTGGAGGCCAAACGGCAAATTCTCCGCCGGGACGGCGTGCTGGAATATGTCAAGGTCGGCTCCAACTTTTCCGACGTTGCCGGCCTGAGGTCTTTGAAGAAATGGCTCAAAAAACGTGAAGGTGCTCTGACCCTTGAAGGCCAAACGTTCGGGCTTGAGCCTCCCAAGGGAGTCCTCATCACGGGAGTTCAAGGCTGCGGCAAGAGCATGGCGGCCAAGGCTATCGCCGGTGAATGGAGGCTTGAGCTGGCCAAACTCGATGCTGGCGCACTTTACGACAAATATATTGGCGAATCCGAGAAGCGCCTGACCAGAGCCCTTAGCGTCGCCGAGCAACTCGCACCAATCGTCTTGTGGATCGACGAAATCGAGAAGGGCTTTGCCGCAACGAGCGCAAGTTCCGATGTCGATGGGGGCCTATCGCAGCGTCTGCTTGCTACATTCTTGACGTGGCTGCAGGACCGTCAGAGTGGCGTCTTCATTGCCGCCACATCCAATAATCTTTCGCTGCTGCCGCCTGAGCTTCTGCGCAAGGGACGCTTCGATGAAATCTTTTTTGTTGATTTACCAGGCGCGGATGTTCGTGCCGCACTGTTCGAGATTCACCTTCGCAGGCGTGGCCGCGACCCTGGGCAATTTGATTTGAAGGAACTCGCGACGGCGAGCGAGGGCTTCAGCGGGGCGGAGATTGAGCAATCCATTGTGGCCGGACTTTACACTGCGTTTTCGCAGAAGCAGCTGCTTTCAACGGCCATCATCCTCGCGGAGCTGCACGCCACGCGCCCTTTGTCTGTGACTCGCGCTGAAGATATCGCCGCTTTGCGCGTGTGGGCGCGCGACCGCGCCGCCCCAGCAGATTGATCAATAAAGCATCGACACGCTATGACCGCTCGCTTCCAAATCGTAGAGCAAAACCCCAATCGTCTGCTGGGCGTCCGCGCGATTTCGTTGTGTTCTTTCTTGTTCTTCTTGTCGATTTTTTTATGTCCCGGCTTGGCTCGCGCCGAGAAAGTTTCTGACCTCAAGCCTCAGGGTTGCGTCAATGACTTTGCCGGAGTTCTGCGTTCCGGCGTTTACAGCCAAATCACCGCTCTTTGCACCGAACTTCTCGAAAAAACCGGCGCCGCTCTTGTAATTGTCACCATACAAACACTCGATGGCGACACGGCACAAAATTTTGCGCATACCCTTTACCAGAAATGGGGCGTAGGGAAGAAAGGCGACGACCGCGGCGTTTTAGTTCTGCTGGCCGTAAACGACCATCAATACTGGACTGAAGTAGGCTATGGCCTCGAGCCGATTCTGCCGGATGGCAAGGTTGGCGGATTCGGGCGTGAAATGCGCCCGTACCTTCAGCAAGCCGACTACAGTCAAGCCCTCGCCCTGATTGCCAGTCGCATTGCCGGAGTGATCGCTCAGGATCGCGGCGTTACCCTGAACTACCATTCGGTTGAGCCCCCCGCGCTCGACCGGCCGGAGCCTCGGCATCGTTCCGTCAGCTTGTTCCGGATAATCGTTTACCTTTTGCTGTTCAGTTTGCTCATCGGCCGCGGAGGGTCGTTCCTCGGAGGAATGTTCCTGGGTGGCCTGTTCGGCGGGATGGGCCGACGAGGGGGATGGGGAGACGGGGGTGGTGGCTGGGGAGGTGGCGGGTTTGGTGGCGGGGGAGGCGGAGGAGGCTTTGGAGGATTCGGCGGCGGGTCATCGGGAGGCGGCGGCGCTGGAGGAAGCTGGTAAGATCGAGGAGCGGATCGCATGGAAAAAGATTTGGCGGAACTCGTTGATGGATTGAAGCTGGCGGCAGGCGCGAACCTCAAAGCAGTGGTTCTTTACGGTTCGGCGGCCACCGGCGAATTTCAACCTCGCCATTCCGATCTGAACATTTTATGCGTGCTCGAACGCCTCGACGGTGCCGAATTGCAGAAGCTTACGCATACCTCACGCTGGTGGGAAAAGAAGGGGCACCCTGCGCCGCTGGTGTTCGATCGCGACGAGTTACATCGCTCTGCTGACGTCTTTGCCATTGAGTTTCTGGATATTCAGCGAAGCAATCGGGTGCTCTTTGGTGAGAATATATTTGCCAATTTTGACGTGCCGCTCGATTTACATCGCCAGCAGATCGAGCGGGAGCTGCGCACCAACGTACTCCGTTTGCGGCAGTCTTATCTTACAGCCGCGAAGAACGAGAAAGCGCTGCATCGGTTGCTCACAGAATCGATCTCCTCGTTTATTGTATTGTTTCGACATGCACTACTGGCTGAGGGCGCCCCGGTCCCACAATCGCGTCGCGCCGTTGTGGAAAGCTTGGCAGCAAAGCTTGGGTTTGATGCTGTCGGCGTTTTGCAAGTGCTCGGACTTCGCGAAGCCGTGCGCGAGCCCTCGTATGCGGAACTCGAGCGTGTATTTCATGCGTATCTTGGCGCAGTGACTCACGTGGTTGAAGAGATTGATCGTCGATTTGACCAGCTGCAATAAAAGTTCGACCAGGAATTAGAGGTTTGGCAATACTGATGAACGACGAAGCGAAAAGGAGTAATTGATGAAGAATGTTTTGATCGTACTTGTGGTCCTGGCGATTTTGGCCGCAATGTTTGGCGGGCTATACGTTAGCCGCCGAAATGAAATGGTTTTGAAGTCCAATGCTGTGCAAGCGGCCTGGTCGCAGGTCGACATCGTCTTGCAGCGCCGCGCCGATCTCATCCCGAATCTCGTCGAAACCGTGAAAGGCTTCGCTGCGCAGGAGCAGACTGTTTTTGGCGAAATCGCTCGCGCTCGTTCTCAGCTCTTATCGGCGCGCACGCCCGCTGAACGCATTTCTGCCAACAACCAGCTCGATAGTGCTCTCGGGCGCCTGCTGGTTGTCGTGGAAAATTATCCTCAGCTCAAATCCAACGAAAACTTCTTGCGCTTGCAGGATGAGCTTGCCGGCACGGAAAATCGTATTGCTGTCGAGCGCAAGCGTTATAACGACGCTGTCCTCGACTACAACAATTACATTGGGGTGTTCCCGAACAGCCTTATCGCAAGCTTCGCAGGCTTCAAGAAAAATGATGCCTATTTCCAAGCCCAGGAGAGTTCACGACAGGCTCCCAAGGTGCAATTTCCGTCGCCCAAACAATAGTGCGCGCCGGGGCGGTCTCGCCGCCGCTAGCCAGGGGCTTCGTTTCCGAGTGCTGTCTGCGGTCATCCGACTGCAACTTGCTTCTGACCAACCGCTGGGATAGGCTCGTTAGCCGCAGTTGAATTTTCGTTTAGGAGGTTGTCCTTTTCGGGCGGCCCAGTACAAGGCGCTCATGAATTCGATGCGACGCACAATTCAAATTGAGGGCGCAATTGAGCCCCTGTTCGGCACCTTGGATGAGAATCTAAAGCTTCTGGAATCGGCCTTTCGCGTGACGGTCGAATTGCACGATGACCGTCTGGCAGTCGAAGGCGACGCGATTCATGTTGATCGCGCTGTAAAAGTCCTGGACGAATACAATCACCTAGTCCGTGCTGGTCGAGCCCTTGATGCCAGTGAAGTTAAGTCCCTGATCCGCGTCGCTTCCGATGACCCCGCCACTCCAGTCGGGTCGCTTTTCGAACCATCCCGCACACGCGTCTTCGGCAAAAAAAACGTCAATCCCAAGAGCGCCAATCAGCGCCGTTACATGGAAGATATCGAGCGCCATGACATGGTTTTCGCGATTGGCCCTGGTGGCACGGGGAAAACCTACCTTGCCGTAGCGATGGCCGTCTCTTCGCTTTTGACCAAGCAAGTGAATCGCATCATCCTCGCGCGTCCCGCGGTCGAAGCCGGCGAGCGTCTCGGATTTCTTCCTGGCACGCTTCAAGAAAAAATCGATCCGTACATGCGCCCGCTCTATGACGCGCTTTACGACATGCTGGATGCCGACAAACTCGAGCGTTTCCTCGAAAAAGGCATCATCGAAGTTGCTCCGCTGGCATTCATGCGTGGCAGAACCCTCAACGATTCTTTCGTTATTTTGGATGAGGCCCAGAACACCACCAGCGAGCAAATGAAGATGTTCCTCACGCGACTCGGCTTCAATTCCAAAGCGGTCATCACCGGCGACATCACGCAAATTGATCTTCCCGCCGGCCGGCGCTCCGGTCTCGTGGAGGCCGTCGAGGTCTGCGGCAAAATTGGCGGTATCGCCTTTGTCCACTTCAACGAGCGTGACGTGGTGCGCCACAATCTGGTGCAACAAATCATCAAAGCTTATGAAGAGTTCGACTCCACACAGGCATCGCGCCCGACGCCCCCAGCTCCCGGGAATGGCCGGCCGGTCTAGTAGGTAGGTCGACGATCATCCAATGGTTCTCAACCGCCAGCGCCGTATTCCGGTGGCCCTCGAGCCGCTCGAAAAGTTTCTCGCGCGCCTCAAAGCGACACTTGATCTTTCACGCGACGTTGCTGTATGTCTCGTCAGCGAGGTGGCCATCGCACGGATGAATGTCACCTATAGGAAAAAGAAGGGGCCCACCGACGTCCTTTCGTTTCCTTCCAGTGGCCGTGCCGCTCGCCGAAAATTGTCGCGGCCAAGTGTTAATTCGCTGTCAAAGCGATCCGATCCACTCAAAAAATCCGATGCTCTTTATCTTGGCGATATCGCTATCGCACCTGAGACCGCGCGTCGCAACTCCCGCCGTTTGCATCGACCCTTGCCCCTTGAGTTGCGAATTCTAATTCTTCACGGTGTTTTGCATTTGCTCGGTTATGACCATGAAACGGATCGCGGCGAAATGAACCGTCTCGAGCGCAGGCTTCGGCGCCGCCTGGCACTCGAATAACGTCGACCGAATATGAGCAAATGGCTTTTTGTGATTGCCACTGTGGCCCTCGCCCTGGGCCTTCCGATTTTTTCTTACCTTGACCACATGTACCGCCACCTCGGCCGCGTCTCTACCGGACGTCTCCGCGAGCATCTTGACATCTTCGAGGCGGAGATCGAGGCGCCGCTGCGGCTTTCACGAAAAAAAGCGGCACTCACGTTTAATCTTTTGGCGGATATCTGGCTTGCCTTGGTGGTGCTCGAGACTGCTCGTGGCGTGATTTATTTTGTTTCTGAGTTCTGGGAAGCGGTCATCCAGCTTTTTGTTTTTCTTGGTGTCGAAGTCGCCGTCGGGATGCATTTCATCCCGGGCTTCTTACTGACTCGTACCACTGGCCGTTGGCTACGTCCCTTGATCCCGTTGCTGCGGGCTTCAGCCTGGCTGGTTTGGCCCTTGCGCGCGGCACTCGATGTCGCCACGACGCTCGCGCGTATCTCCGAAGATGAAGTAGCCGAAGTCCAAGGCCGCCGCGCGGATAACGAAAGTATAGAAGCTTTGGTCGAAGCCGCCGAAGAAGAGGGCATTCTGGAACCTGACCAGGCCGATCTCATCGAGCAGGTCGTTGAATTTAGCGACAAAAGCGTCCGCGAAGTCATGACCCCGCGCCCGGATATCGTTGCGATCGAAGCGAGCGCTTCTGTTGAGCATTTGCGCGGCGTGCTCGTCGAAACCAGATTCTCTCGGCTGCCGGTTTTCGAAGCTTCGCTCGAGGAAATCATCGGTATCGTACACGCCCGCGACATTCTTCAGATTCCGGAACGCGATGCCGCACAACGCTTGGTTCGGGAATTGGTGCGCCCGGCTTTGTTTGTTCCTGAAACCAAGCCTGGCTCTGAGTTGCTTCGCGAGATGCGTCAGAAGAATCAGCAAATGGTTGTCGTCGTGGATGAGTACGGTTCCGTCTCCGGGCTGGCCACCATCGAGGACCTCGTCGAAGAAATTGTTGGTGTGAGCGGCGGCGAATCCGGCACTGAGTTCGGAAAAGGCGACCATCGCCCCGCGCCTTCGGTCATCCACGAAAGTGACGGAAGCGTGGTCCTGCGTGGCAGCGTTTCCCTTGCCAGGCTCCGCGAAATCTTTGGCGTGGAGTTTGCCACGACCGTGGACGAATTGCCCACCACGGTCGCCGGCTTGCTCAACTTGGTTGCCGGACACGTCCCGGCCGCGGGGGAGCGCGTTACGTATGAGGGCCTACAGTTCGAAGTGCTTGAAGCCAATCAACGAAAAGTCCTGCGTCTGCGCGCACGCCGCCTGGCCGCCAGTTCCGCGCATCCCGTCTGAACGAATATAGTTTGAACCGAAGGGGGAGTCCGGTTGTTCAGATCGCGAGAACTCCGCGCACATCATTCGCTTATCTTGTAGTTGGGGCTTTCTGTTGCGCTCGCGCGTTGCGCCCAAGCTTATCGAAATCTTTCATGAACACCCGTAAACCAAAACTCAGAGTGATCTTCGTGTATCCAGCCGCCAGCTGCTCCTTGTAGTGATCAAGATAAAAGTCGAATGGATCCTTCGGGTCCATATCCAACAGAGTCATGTCCGCATCATTCATGGTCAATTTCCCAAAGCGCAGCCGGTTCCCCCGGTAAGCCATATAATTCCCCGCATTGGCCTTCTCTTCTGAATGATTGGGCGGAGTGCCGAAGATCTGAACGATGTTTCCGCCTTCCAGACGAATCGCTGTAATAGGTCCTTCAATGTGCGGCGGTGGAAGGATCTTCTGCGGATCAAGAATCAAATCCTCCTTTTCGGCCTGCACCCCTGCGACTTTTCCAGTCTTGATGAAGTCGCTCATCTCAATCCCGAAAAGCTCCATCAGTCCTTTGGCCGGTAAATGTAAGGCTTTAATCTTATCGCTGTGCAAACGGATTTTGCCGTCCGGCGTAGCGCTAACAGATCCCTCCGTTTCAAACGGTATATCGCCCTTGCGCAATTTTCCTTTCACCTTGAGCTTGCCCTTCTCGATGGCAATGGAGATGGATTTTAAAGGAGAGCTTTGGCCGCTGAACACGTAAGAATTCAAGACATTCGCAAGGGACTCGGCCCCGATCGCGATTTCACCTCCGCTAATCCGCAGCCGGAATGAATTTCTGTCATCGAAAACCGGAAAATCATTTTCACCAATAGGAATCAGTTCACCGCGCAAAGCGCTGATGTATACCGTGACTTGATCTGTAAAGTGGTATCGCACATTGCGCATCTGCACTTTGACTGCGTTATCCTTCTTCGCCGTGGCGATCTCTTGCGCGACGGCAGCTCCTGCCAGGAGAAGGATACCGGGAAGTAAAAAGTAAGCTAGTTTTCTCGAAACAAGCATGCGACCCCGTTGCGTGCAAATCGCCTTGATCGGCAAGCACTGCAGTTATTAGACGGCAGGCTTGCCGCGAAGGTGACAGCCCCAAACTCGCGCTCTCCCCTAGACGCCAAGCTAGACTCAGTAATCTTATCGAAGTCCGGACGCCTGCGGCGAGGGAGGCGGAGTCGGTGGCGGTGACTGTAGTTCAGGATGGGGCGTGGGCGGCTGCGGGGTTGTTGGGGGCTGCTCCGGCACCGCTGTCCGCTGTTTCGAGCGAAGATTCTCGAACGCGGGGTCTTTCTGGAACCGTTCCAGGAAGTGCTCCTCATAGTGCGACAGTCCTGGGCAAATCAACCGGCGATGGGCGAAGTTAAAACCATACATTTTCATTTCCTCCAGGGCCCGCTCGGGGGTCCAGCCTTCTTCTGCCATTCGGTACGCCGCGATCATCATGGCCGTACGATCGTCGCCTAGTCGGCAGTGCACAAAAACTTTTTTTCCGGGGTTATCGCGCAGTAACTGCAAAAATTCCGCCAAGATATGGTCCCTCGGAAACGAGCATTGCCAGTGCATCGGGACGTACTGCATCCCGAGGCCGGTCACAATCTTGCGCTCCTTATCGCGATCGCCGCGCAGATCCACTACGATATTGATGCCCATTTTCGCCAACTCCTCAAATCCGCCCTCCTTGGGTTGGCCGCCCCGATACAGTGTCGGCGTTATTTGCGCAAAGTTGGGGATAAACTTCGGGGTGATAGGCTCTTTCGTGTCGCCGGACGCTGATTCCTTCGTCTCTGTTGCAGAAGGAGGCCGGGGCGGGGGCGTCTGTGTACTTTGTTGCCCTATCGCCGGAGCACACACGCCAGCCATGAAAAGTATTAAACTTACGGCCACGCTCATTAGTCGGTTCATAGATAAGTTAGATGCAAGTTGTTACCCGCCGTCGCAAACAACGCTACGGTAGAACAAACCGACTCGGCATACAGCCAAATCCATTCTTCGCTGGTGGGAAAACTTTATCTTGCGGCTCTGATTTGAGTCCATCGTTGCTGAAGAGAAAATCGACGGTGCGTTCGAGCGCTTGGACGGCTATTTGTTCCTGGACCATCAAGATTCCGACGATTCGTTAAACGACGGGTTTGAGGTCGCCAAACGCACGGGTGTTGACCTACCAAGCTTGTGCATCCTCCCTTGGATTTAGACCTCGGTCCTTGTCTCCGCTTTCTCAATCAGTTGCAATTTCATCTCTTGGAATATCACGCCGGTTGACTAAAGCGAGCACGCACCAGGGTGGTCACATATATCACCAGACCGAAGCCACGCAAATCAAGGAAGCCAACAGCACGGAAGCTGAACCAGCTGAGGTCGAAAGCGCAATTGGCAAGATCCTCAGGCTAACCGATCAGTATTAACATCTGTTGGCGCTCAGGGCCACCGCTGCTCCGCGTGCGGGCACATTTACCGGTTTTCGACGCGCCAGGGGATAAAGTTCCGCGGCGAGCGCATCACCATCGGCGTACCGCCGTGCGGGATCTTTCGATAGGCAGCGGTCTAGGATCAAATTAAGCGCCGCCGGCAAAGACGAGTTGGCGATCGACGGCACCACCGGCTTCGCCGAAAGAATCTGTTCGCGAACTTCCTCAATCGTTTTCCCTTCAAATGGCCGTTTACCCGTCACCATCTCATACAATACGACCCCGAGCGAAAATAGATCGGAGCGCGCATCCTGCGGCTTTCCCCAGATTTGTTCTGGGCACCAATACGCCGGAGTACCCATCAGCACGCCGCGATTATCGTTATTTTGCACGCGCGCGATTCCGAAATCCCCCAGCTTCACGCGTCCTTCTTTTGTGATGAAAATATTCGCGGGCTTGATGTCCCCATGGATTACACCTTTGCGGTGCACTGCGGCAAGCGCCGTAGCCACATCGCCTGCCCAGGCGCATGCTTTTGGAAAGGGAACTCGTCCCTTGGGAAGTAGCTCATTGAGGGCCTGACCTTCGATGAACTCCATGACCAGGTACGGTGTCGTGGAGGTTTCCTCGACCCCCATGTCATGCAGGGTCACAATCGACGGGTGCGAAAGCTGCCCAACGACCCGCGCTTCCTGTACAAATTTCTCGTAAGCCTCGCCCTTTCCGAATTGCGGCGAGAGAAGCTTGATAGCGACAATCCGGCCAATGAGCGGGTCATGGGCGCGAAACACGCGCCCCGACGAACCTTCATTGACGATTCCCAGTATCTCGTAGCGTCCAACTTGCATACCGCACCTCCCCAGTCCGCCAACTTCCTGCTTAGCGTACGTCCCGCCAGCGGTCAGGGAAATGGAGCAGTCGTCCCATCCAAGCCGTACTCTGGTACCCTCCAGTCGCAAGGCCGGTCGGTATAACAATCGAGGTAAGCGGCCCACTGCTTCCCAACAAGGGATGCCAAGTCGCTTCGAATCATACTCTTAGAAAAGCAGCCGAGGGTCCCCGGGAAGGATTCCGTGAAACACGGTGCTGCTAGGTCGAGCCGAGTTGACGGCGAGCACGGCGCCAACCGCAGTCGAATGCACGACTGCAGAACATCAACGAACTAGGAAATCAGCTTCGCTATGAAAAACGCGGCTGCTGCTGCCAGTCCTCCGGTGATCACCGTTTGCATCCCGCCCCGCCACGGGTTAATCCCCGTGTAGTGTCCCTTCACCGCGCCGAAAATAAAGAGCGCCAGCAGTGTGATCACGATAGAAATCAGCAAGCCGGTCTGCACCGATGTGGCCAGCATGTACGGCGCAAGCGGAATCAGCCCCCCGAAAATGTAAGCTCCCGCAATCGTCAACGCGCTGACTCGAGCGCGCTTGGGATCGGGCTCCTCCAGCCCCAGCTCGAAGCGCATCATGAAATCGACCCAGCGTTTCTGATCAGACGTAATCGCCGTCACCACCGGCGCCATCTGTTCCTCGGTCATACCGTAAGAACGGAAAACGTGGGCCACCTCTTCGATCTCATTGTCACGAAGCGTCACCGTCTCGAGCTCCTCGCGCTGGCGTTCCGACGCGTAGTGCTCGATGTCGGTCCGCGCTGCCAAATATCCACCCAGTCCCATGGCAATCGAACCTGCCGCGATTTCCGCAAAACCGGCGGTTACAACCAGCGAGCTCGCATGTGGGTTCGTGGCCACAGCTCCGGAGATTCCTGCCGCTAGCGCGAAGGGAACCGTCAGGCCATCGGCCATGCCAATCACCAGGTCACGTACCATGGCGCTAGACGTAAAATGTCCTTCAATGTGAGGAGTAGCAGGCATTCTGTTGTCTCCGCTCGATACCTAAATCTACAGCCACTCTCTTTTGCCCTTCTGGAGGGAATTGCAGTTTCAGACGCTTCAAAATGGGCCACGAAGAATCTCGCATTCTAGCCTCGAAAAGCCCAAGTGAATCGCGAGTGTACCATAGGCAAGTGGATCGCTTCCCTGACCCCGGGTGTTAGGGATTCGAATGTACGGTTCGCACAACCTATGTCAGCGTATGATCAAGGTCCGATGACTTTTCACTCCGGATTCGTTGCCATTCTCGGCCGGCCCAATGCCGGCAAGTCCACGCTCGTAAATCGTCTGGTGGGTCAGAAAATCGCCATCGTCTCGCCGAAGCCCCAGACGACTCGCAACCGTATCCAAGGCATCATCAATTTGCCGGGGGCTCAGGTTGTACTGATTGACACGCCAGGACTGCATCGTCCAGATTCCGCTCTCGGCCGTCAAATGATGGAAGAAGTAGACCAGGCCATCGAAGGCATGGATGTACTCACCTTGGTTGTCGACGCCAGCGAAGCGTTTGGTCCGGGCGTTCTTCGCGCGCTCACACGTGGCAGAGACTTTTGCGGCCCCGTCTTTTTATTGCTCAACAAGATTGATCTCATCCCTAAAGCGCGTTTGCTTCCTTTAATGGAGCGCTGTTCCCGCGAGGCGAAGTTCACGGAAATCATGCCCATCTCTGCAAAGAAAGGAGATGGCTGCCAGCGCTTCCTTGACGTTCTCGTCCCTCATCTTCCGGTCAGCGACCCGCATTTTCCCTCCGATCAGGTAACCGACCAGCCGGAACGTTTTCTGGCCGCAGAAATAATTCGTGAGAAGGCCATCTTGTATACCTATCACGAAGTTCCTCACGCCGTAGCTGTGCTGGTCGAGCGGTTTGAAGAAAAGCCTAAGGTGATTCACATTGACGCAACGATTCACGTCGAACGCGATGCCCAGAAGCGAATTCTTATCGGGCACGGTGGCGTAATGCTCAAGAAAATCGGCTCCGAGGCCCGGCGCGAATTGGAGGACTTTTTTGGAGTGAAAGTGTTTCTCGAGTTGCTGGTTAAAGTGCAGCGCAATTGGCGTGACAATCCCTCGCACGTGCGCCAAATCGATTGGCATCACCAGCTCGAATCCTTGAGCACCGAACAGGGAGACCAGCTGATCGATGAAGCCGGAAGACCGGTGGACGAAAAAGGAAACTTGCTCGAGGACGACAGCGGCAGCCCTAACGAGAGGCATAAGCACTACGATCAAGACTGAGGCCGCTATTATTGATGGGCTACTACTCTTCCGCGGAAATTCCGAGCGACTTCATCTTACGGTACAGATGGCTTCGCTCAAGACCTAGCGCCGCCGCCGTCTGCGTCATGTTCCACTGATGTTCCTGCAGTTTACGCAAAATAAATTCGCGCTCGTACGCGCTTCGCGCATCGTGCAAAGTAGCATACGGTTGGTTTGGACTGCGCGCCGCGCCGCGAAAAACCTCCGGCGGCAAGTGATGCGGTTCAATGCGCTGCTGCGGGCAGATAATCACTAGGCGCTCGATCAGGTTTCGCAGCTCGCGGACGTTGCCTGGCCAGGGATACCGCAGCAGCACCTCCAGCGCGGCTTCGCTCAGCTCTTTGGTCTTGCGACCGTAGGCCGAGCTGAACTCGGAAAGGAAAAATCGCGCCAGAATGGGGATATCCTCGATGCGCTCGCGTAATGGAGCGACCACAAAAGGAATCACGTTCAGCCGGTAGAAAAGATCTTCGCGAAACGCGCCGCGCGCAATCTCATCCTCGAGTTTCTTATTGGTTGCCGCGATCACTCGCACATCCACTTTTGCGGCGACATTTGAGCCCACCGGTTCAAACCTTTGCTCCTCAAGAACGCGTAACACTTTGGACTGCGTTTTCAAGCTCATGTCGCCAATTTCATCGAGAAACAGCGTCCCACCGTCTGCTTTTCGAAACTTGCCCACCTTGTCTTCGCTCGCGCCGGTAAAGCTGCCTTTTACATGGCCGAACAATTCCGATTCAATCAGCTCTTCCGGAATCGCCGCGCAGTTCACTTCGACGAAAGGTTTGCTGCTGCGCTGGCTGGCGACATGTAAAGCGTGAGCTACAAGCTCCTTGCCCGTTCCGCTTTCACCGTAAATCAGCACGCGGCCGTTGGTCGGAGCCGTCAGTGCAATTTGTTGCCGCAGGGCTTTCATCGGCACGCTTTCGCCGATCACCTGGTAACGCTGTTCGAGTTCCGCGCGCAGTCGGCGATTTTCTTCCTCGAGCCGCAAATGCCCAATCGCGTTCTTGACCACGAGGATCGTTTTCTCGAGTGAAAGGGGCTTCTCGATGAAGTCAAATGCACCGAGCTTGGTCGCGCGAACCGCACTCTGGATATTGCCATGGCCGGAAATCATAACAACCACCGGCGGGCGCGGCAGCGACTGCAACCGCGAAAGCGTATCGAGGCCGTCGATACCAGGAAGCCAAATGTCCAGGAGCACCAGGTCAATTCCGCCGCGCTCCACCGCCGCGAGAGCTTCCTCGCCGGATGGTACGCCTTCGACGCGGTAGCCCTCCTCGGTGAGAATCGACCCGAGCGACTCGCGAATACCAGCTTCGTCATCAACGATTAATATGCAGTGCGACATAAAGCGATTCTCAGAATGTAGTGATTAATGTTCGGCCGCCAGCGGCGTTGTGGAAACCTCGGCGACCGGAAGCTGAATCACGAACCTGGAGCCGATCGGCGCATTATCTTCCACGCGAATTGTGCCGTGATGCTCGGAAACAATGCGCGCGGCAATGGCCAGGCCCAAACCTGTTCCACGATCCTTGGTGGAAAAATGCGGGAGGAACAGTTTGTCTTTATCCTGCGGCGAAATTCCGTGTCCTGTGTCAGCCACAACGATCTCCACCGCTTCACCATGCGCGTTGAATCGCGTTGCCAGGCGCAATTCTTTCGCTGCTGAACCTTCCATTGCTTCAGCGGCATTATCGATCAGGTTGACGAGCACGCGGCGAAGCAACTCGGCATCCGCGCGAATGGCCGGCAAACCTGATGCGAGAGAAGTGCGAATCGCAATTCCATCGAGACGCCCGGCAAAAACTTCGAGTGCGCTGGTAACGATTACATTTGGCTCCGTTGACGCCAGGCGCGCTTTTGGAAAGCGCACAAACTGAGAAAATTCATCGACCAGTGAAGCGAGGGTCGCGACTTCACGCTCGATTAACTCGGCGCAGTCGCGTACCAAGCGCGACAATTCGGTCTCCTCAGTCGCGGAACCAGTTGCAAAGGAACGCCTCCGCTCAAGGTAGCGCGTCAAACGTTGTGCGGAAAGTTGGATCGGTGTCAGCGGATTTTTGATTTCATGCGCGATGCGCTGCGCGACTTCCTGCCAAGCCGCCGTTTTCTGCGCGCGCAAGAGCTCCGTGAGGTCATCCACGACAATTACGAAGCCAAGATTGGCGCGGCGCGCTCCCATAGAGCTTACCGTAACCGCGGCATGCAGCATGCGGCCGGACACGGGAATCTCCAGCTCTTTGCTGACCACGCCCATGCGCAGGGCGCGGCGCATCAGATTGCGCAGGTCGCGCGCGGCTTCTGTGCCGGCCAGATCTTCGAGTGTTTGCGAACCGCGGGCAACCTCCCCAAACATTTTGATAACCGCCGAGTTCACTCGAACGATCCCGGCTGATTCATCGAGAGAAATTACGCCGGTGGGAATGTTTTCGAGGATTGTCTCCATCAGGTTCCTGCGGCGCTCCAGCTCCTGTACGGCATTTTGCAGGCTGTGGGTAAATTGATCGATCTGGCGGCGGCTGTCGCCAAGCTGCGCGGTCATTCGATTGAAAGAACGAACCAGAACACCCAATTCGTCCTGCGATTGCTCGGGAACCTGATACTCGAAATTTCCAGCCATCACCTCGCGGGTGCCTTCAGCGAGAGCGTGAATCGGAACGGTAACCTGCTTGGAGAGAAACAGCGCGATCCAGGTCACCGCGAATAGCAGCAGGACCGTGAACATCAACAGAACCAGCTGCATCAAGTTTTTTAAGGCGCGCAGGTTTTGTTTTTCCTGCCCATAGGCGACCATTTGTGTTTCGATGTTGTTGAGATGCTCTAGAAAACTTGAAGGAACGTAGCGACCAGCGACGAGTTTGCCGCTCACCAACGGCGCGCTTCCCGTCACGTAGTGCAATCCCTCGGCCTCCCACAATTCCGAGCCACCGGGAAGAAGGCGCACGAGCCGCGGCGCAATTTGCTGGAATTGCGGGACCGTGGAGCTGGGTACGCCCAGGGCGGGATGCGGTTTAGCGACGAGTCCGTGCACAGGCGTCTTTCCATCAACGATCCATGAGGCGTCCGCACCATTCTGAATGGCGATAAGAATTGGGTCGTCCGATGTGCTGCGACGGGGATGCGCGGCTCTGGCAGCCGCGTCCGCGGCGGTCATCTGCAGTCGCGTGTGTCCGGAGCGTTCCAGATCATTGACCAGTTTCCGGCTTTCTTCGACCGCGGCTTCGAGCGGGCCAGGGAACCAGCGCAGCAGCGTGCGATTGATGAGTCCGTAGCTCACAATAAACATAAAAATTACCGGGAGCAGCGAGATGCTCATCGCGCCGAAAACCATTTTCTGCTTGAAGCGTGAGCCAAGCTGCCGCGAGCCGCGCTCTGCCCAGACACGGAGGAGGCTGCGCGCCAGTACCAGGCCGAACACGAGCAGAGTGGCGACAAGAAAAGTAGAGAGGGCGTAAAGGATGAGAACGTCACGCAAGTGCTGGGGTTCGAACGGAATATTGAGCGAGCCAAGAGTAAAGACTGCGGCGATCAGAAGAGCGACAAGTAGACCGCTGAATCCCAGCCACAGTTGGTTTCTTTTTCGCGGCGTCATGACTGTACCGGGTCACGACCGCACAGAGCAGCGGGCTCGCGGGGCGGCGCGACATGCACGGCTTTAAGAGGAACTAGGTCAGTTGTGGGCGAAGGCTCAATTGCTTCGGGCAGGATTGCTGTGGAAGGCAAAAACGGACCGAGCGGGCACGCGTGACACAACGGACTCTTCGGTCGGCACCATTTTTTCCCCACGTTGACGATTTGCGCGTGATATTCGTTATAAAGCTGAACATCGCGGGGGATGCTGCCCTCGAAAAAACTGCGAATTTCCTCGTCGGAAGTTTTTTCGGAGATGTGGCCGTGGCGCTGGAGGATTCTCCGCGTGTAGGCGTCAACGACAAATACGCTATGCTTACCGGCGTAGAGCAGGATAGAGTCGGCTGTCTCCGGACCAATTCCGTGTACCGCTAGAAGTTTGTCGCGAAGCTCCGGAGTGGGAGTGCGAAACATGCGCTCGAGCGAGCCGCCATACTGTTTTCGCAAAAACGTTACGAAGGCCTTAAGCTTCTTTGCCTTTTGCCGGAAATATCCTGAGGAGCGTATCAGACGCGCAAGCCTGGCGCGTGGAACTCTCTCGATGGCGGCAACGGTGAGCATTCTTTCGCGGCGTAAATTTACGATGGCTTTTTCGACGTTTAGCCAGGCGGCGTTTTGCGTAAGGATGGCGCCGACGATCACCTCGAAAGGAGTTTTGGCCGGCCACCACTTAAGTGGGCCAACAGCTGAGCTCATCGCTTCGTAGTATTTAGGCAAGGCCGCCAGGTTGCTGGCAGCGACGTTCGGGGCAATGGTTCGCGGGGCAGGGATGTTTACCCGGTGAGTACGCAGATTGCGGGAACGCCCGTGTGAAGCCACCGAAAGCATCTCTACGGGACGATAGCGGGGGCCGCGAGGCAAGTCAAGATTTGGATTGGCTGACGGAAACTGAAGACGTTTAGGCATTGTGACCCTCCTCTTACTACCTGGTTCGGAAAACGGGCCGAACGAGGCCTTAGACAGCCGGGATGCCGTCAGTTACTGCGAATTCGAAGTGCCGAACACGGCGGTCGTAACCGGTGAGCAGTGCGGCTGCGTCGCGAGCGACTACGGCACCTTCGCGGTCGGGGCCGGAAAAGCCATCGATGGCTTCGAACGAACGCCAAATGGTGGTGACCAGGATTTCAACCTCACCCTCTGTTGGGCGAGTGAGCACCGTCGAAGAAATGTAGCCGTCCACTGCACGCAGTTTCGGGAGTACTTCATTCGAAAAATGATTCAGATAGGTGTGAACATGCGGGTAATTTGTTCGGGCGAACCAGAGACGCGCTATCATTTCGCTCTACCTTTCCTGTGAACCTGCCTCTCGCAAATATTCCCAGCGACTACTGCGTATCATCGCCAACGACGACGGCCCAAGGTCGAATGTTCCAGCTTTTGACCAGTCCATTCAGTACGCACGGGTCTTTGAGAGCAAAGTTCTCCGCGACCGATTGCGCCGTGGCGCGGAAGATGATCAGTGCGCCATCGGGAGGATTCGCGAATGCTCCGGCGAGAACTATTTCACCACGCGCGTGAGCCTCGCGGACAAGACGAAGATGTTCGTCGCGCAATGGTGCGCGACGTGCGATGAAATCGTCGACGACTTCGTAGAACAGAGTATAGAAGCTTATGGCGCTGCCTCCGCGTTAAACTTCAGCCTAGCATAGCAATACCCGGAGTCTATTGTGCTTCTGGCCAATCTCGATCTAGAACCGTAGAACGCATGGCCGCCAGTGAACGGCACATCGATCGCCCTTGTAGCTGTTTCTCCACCCAAAGGGTATTACCGCCAAGATCTCCAGCGGGGTTCGCGTTTGGTGGGGTTCGTCTGCGAACGTTTCAAGAGGGCGGGGAGTAGACTCCAGGCGATCACTCCGTCAAGTGGTGGATCGGCAGGAGGTTCAATGCGGCGACGCTCAAACTGAAGAAACCAAGGATGGTCAAACTGGCGTTCACAGGCCGGAAACGCGTGTACCCGAACACGGCGACCCAAGCAACTAATGGCGCGGCTACGACTGCCTGCGCCAGGACTCCGCCCCACGCGATAACACAGCGGTCGAACGGAGAGTGCGGCCGGTCAAAGCAAGTGATTCCCCAGAACGGGTACAACTCAATCGACCATACCGCACACCCTTTTCGATGGGCGGCGACCAGGTGACCGCATTCGTGGATCAAAATGAGGCCGTAGTAAGAGGCCAGGACCGCGAATGCAAGCAATGGCGTTTCGAGCGCGCCGAGCAGGATGATTGTTCCGATAAGAGGCACGGACCAATGAAAAAATCCCTTTACTCCGTTGACCCGCATAACTTCGATGAGTTTGTTCGGCTTGGGTAAGCGAGATGCGTTCATGGCGTTTAGCAACTGAGCCTTTTATGAAGCTCTAACGGTGCAGAACGATTTCACCACAATTTCGTGGTGACAGGTTGCGTAGCGAAGTACAGCTGTAATGGAGGAGTTAAGACGGAACAGGAGCGGAGGCCGCATTGTTAGCGAGCGGGTCGGCGCCGCTGAGGCAAAAATGATTGGCGTGGAGGACGCAGGTAGCGTCCGGTTCGTGCGAATCATGACGCAGGGATTTCAATTTAAGCAGGCGCCCAGTCGTAAGGGCTTTGCCCAAAAGCGGCTCGAGCTGCGGATCGCGAACGCTCGAGCACGAATAGATTGCCGCGAAAGTAATGGGTTGAGCGGCCCAAATGCCATTGACGCGCGTAATTTTCACCATGATTCCCCTGCCGAGGTTCTTGCTCATGGAGACGGTGAGCGGAAGGATGAGACGACCGCTCTGTTTCAGGCGGTCCAGCCACAGCGGATGCGCGTGAGTCACGCCAGCATTGATCAGGATAGCGTCGCACGCACCTGGATCGACCGCGGCACCATCGCCGGAATGGACCGTGACGTTGGGATAAGGCGAGAGGTTTTCGGCGGCTCGCGACGCCAGACCGGGATCAACTTCGCTGGCCACGACG
Source organism: Candidatus Dormiibacterota bacterium (assembly GCA_035602605.1). Taxonomy (GTDB): domain Bacteria; phylum Acidobacteriota; class Terriglobia; order Acidiferrales; family UBA7541; genus DASQHY01. The sequence goes on along the minus strand of DATNLZ010000111.1, from coordinate 48,940 downwards.
GTTCCGCCGGGGCCGACCACTTCGGCCATGATCGCCGCGTAATATCCCATGCCGCAGCCGAGATGGAAGACGCGATCGCCAGGATTCAGGCGTAACCCGTTGATCCAGTAGGCGAGCGAGCCGGGCTGCCCGCTGTTGAGGTCACGCGAGGCATCGAGGGCGATTACCACGTTGTGATAGAGGTGGCGCGGGTCCTCGATTGGGAAGTAAGTTGTGCCGCCCGTCAGTTGATCGAAGGACGCAACCTGCCAGGGTCCTGGGCCGAGGAACTTCTCCCGGGGGACGCGCGAAAAGGCCTCAACGAAAGCGGGCGAACTGAGATTGGCCGCGAAGCGAATTTCCTCGGCGTAGAATCGGCGGTAATCAGCAAGGGTCATCATCGTGCGAGTATTCCATGAGCGCGGAAAGCAAAGCAACGCCGGAACCGGTACGACCCGCACACGATGCGATTCCCCGTACGTGACGGCCAACAGTCCCAATAAGGACCTCGCCAGTCTTTACCGCCCTCAGGTGACTGGGCGATGAGTCCTAGTGCCGGTAAGGATTTGCCACACGAGTATTCTGGTCATATGGGCAGCGGACCCGTCCTTTAGGACAGGGGCGTACTGGGTATTGCCCGTTTCACCACGACGACGGAAATTGTCGCCCAGATTACGAGGGGGTATCTGCTAAGTTCGCTCAGTAGGAGTTATGCGCGCCAGGAGTGCGTGAATGTCGGTTCGTTTGGGCGAAATTCTAATCAAAGAAAGCCTCATCACTTCAGAGCAGTTACAAAAAGCTCTGGAGCATCAAAAGCAGCACGGCGGAAAGCTGGGCAGCTCTTTGATGAAAATGGGCTTTATCACCGATGACCAGATTACGGGTGTGCTCTCCAGGCAATACGGTGTTCCTTCGATTAATTTGAAGTATTACGAAGTGGATCAGGCGGTAATCAAGTTGATTCCGCAGGATACTGCGGTGCGCTATCAGATCGTTCCGCTATCGCGCGTGGGATCTACGCTGACGATCGCGATGACCGATCCGACTAACGTCTTCGCCATGGACGATATCAAGTTCATGACAGGGTTCAACGTCGAGCCGGTGGTGGCCTCGGAATCGGCCATTGCCGATGCCATTGCCAAGTTTTACGGGGAAGTGCAAAGCGACGAAGCGTTAAATCAGGTGATGAAGGACCTGACGAATACCGAGACCGAAGATCTGGAGCTGGCCTCTGAACAGGAAGAGATGGACGCGGCAACTTTGGAAAGGGCCGCGGAAGAAGCTCCCATCATCAAGCTTGTGAACCTGATCCTGACAGACGCAGTGAAACGCGGAGCGAGCGACATTCACGTCGAGCCCTACGAAAATGATTTGCGAGTGCGCTTCCGGATTGACGGGATGCTGCAGTCGGTAATGACGCCGCCGCTGAAGCTGAAAGATGCGATGTCCAGCCGAATTAAGATCATGGCCAAGTTGGACATTTCCGAAAAACGTCTGCCGCAAGACGGACGCATCATGATCAAGTACAAACAGGACGGAAAAAAGAAAGAGCTGGACTTCCGCGTGTCCACCGTTCCGACACTGTTTGGCGAAAAAATCGTGATGCGGTTGCTGGACAAAGAAAACCTGCGGCTGGACATGACCAAGCTGGGATTCGAGCCAGAGTCGCTGGCTAAGTTTCACAGGCAGATTCTCAAGCCTTACGGAATGGTTCTGGTGACCGGACCAACGGGCTCTGGAAAAACCAATACGTTGTATTCATCGGTTTCGACGCTGAATACCGTCGATACCAACATCATGACCGCCGAAGATCCCGTCGAATTTCAGCTGCAAGGCGTTAATCAGGTGCAGATGAAGGAGCAGATTGGGTTGAATTTCGCAGCGGCGCTCCGCGCCTTCTTGCGTCAGGATCCCAATATCATTCTGGTCGGTGAGATCCGCGACTTCGAAACTGCGGAAATCGCAGTGAAAGCGGCGTTGACCGGCCACTTGGTGCTCTCGACGCTGCATACCAACGATGCGCCTTCTACGATAAGCCGCTTGATGAACATGGGCATTGAGCCATTTCTTGTGGCCACGTCGGTCAATTTAATTTGTGCTCAACGGTTGGTGCGCCGGATCTGCAGCAAGTGCAAAGAAGAGCTGGAGGTTCCGCAGCAGGCGTTGATTGATGCGGGGTTTACTCCCGAAGAGGCGAAGACCACAAAGATTTATCACGGGAAGGGCTGCTCGGCCTGCGGCAAGGGCGGATACAAGGGGCGCGCGGGTTTGTATGAGGTGATGGAAATTACCGATGAGCTGCGGGAACTGATTCTCGTGGGTGCATCGTCCCTAGAGCTCAAGAAAAAGGCCATGGAGCTGGGGATGCTGACGCTGCGGCGAAGCGGCCTTACGAAAGTGGCCGCAGGCGTCACGACGATCGAAGAAGTTCTGAGGGAAACCGTCTTATAGGAAGTTTCGTGAAGGAAGGGATGGGGGACCATGGCTGGCATCACGCTAAGTGAACTGCTGAAAAAAATGATTGAGATGGGTGGCAGCGACCTGCATCTGACGACAAACAGCGCGCCGCGCGTGCGAGTTCATGGCAAGTTGCGTCCCATCGATATGCCTCCGTTGACAGCTGCGGATACCAAATCGCTAGCATACAGCGTGCTGACCGATGCTCAGAAACATCGCTTCGAGGAAAACCTGGAGCTGGACTTCTCATTCGGGTTGAAGAATTTGGCCCGCTTTCGAGGCAATCTTTTTCATCAACGTGGTGCCGTGGGATCGGTGTTCCGTACCATTCCATGGGAAATCAAGGGATTCGATGCCCTGGGACTACCGCTAATCGTTAAAGGGTTGTGCGAGAAACCGCGTGGACTGGTGCTGGTGACGGGACCGACAGGGTCGGGCAAATCGACAACGCTGGCGGCGATGCTCGACAAAATCAACAACGAGCGCGAAGAGCACATGATTACGGTCGAGGATCCCATCGAGTTTTTGCATAACCACAAGAAATGCCTGGTGAATCAGCGCGAAATCCACTCGGACACGCATTCGTTTGCCAATTCGCTGCGCGCTGCATTGCGCGAAGATCCTGATGTGGTGCTGATTGGCGAGATGCGTGACTTGGAAACGATTGAATCGGCTCTGCGCATTGCCGAGACCGGTCACTTGACATTTGCGACGCTGCACACGAACTCAGCGATTTCGACAATCAACCGTATCGTGGACGTGTTCCCCGCGCACCAGCAGCCGCAGATTCGCGCACAGCTTTCGATGGTGCTGGAAGGAATTCTTTGCCAAGCGCTGTTGCCGCGCGCGGATGGCCGCGGGCGAGCCATGGTGATGGAAGTACTGATTCCGCATGCGGGAATCCGGAACCTGATCCGCGAGGACAAAATTCACCAGATTTATTCGGCCATGCAGACCGGCACCGGCCAGACCGGGATGCAAACGTTCAATCAGTCACTGGCGAATGCGTATTCACAGAAGCTAATCACTTTGGAAATGGCCCTGTCGCGTTCGTCGAATCAAGACGAATTGCAGGACATGATCAATCGTGGAGTAACGTCGCTTCCAGGCAGCTCGAAAGTAGCCGCAAAACGGTAGTGGGCAAGCCGGGCGGCAGATGTAAATCGAGATTCGATCGTCCAAGGACGAGGAGGGAGAAACACCATGCCGGTGTACACATATCGAGGCACCAACCGCGCGGGAGTCACCATCAGCGGAGAACTGGCGGCGACCAATAAGACTGAACTGACCGCAATGCTGCGCCGCCAGCAAATCAACATCACGAAAATGTCGGAGAAGGGTAGGGAATTCAACCTGCCGACGTTTGGTGGTGGCGTCAACTCCAAAGAGCTGGCCATCTTCACGCGTCAGTTTTCGGTCATGATTGACGCCGGTTTGCCGCTGGTTCAATGCCTGGAGATTCTGGCGAATCAACAAGACAACAAGACGTTTCAAAAGGTGCTGACCGGCACGCGGGCTTCGGTCGAAGGCGGCGCGACGCTTTCTGTGTCCATGAAACAGTATCCGAAAGTATTCGATGCTCTTTATGTGAACATGGTTGAGGCCGGCGAGACGGGCGGTATTCTGGATACTATTTTGCACCGCCTCTCAACGTACATCGAAAAGAACGTCAAACTAAAACGCGCGGTGAAGTCAGCCCTGGTGTATCCGATCGGGGTGTTGAGCGTGGCTGGCGGAGTGATCATTCTTTTGCTGTGGAAAGTGGTACCAATTTTCGCGACGTTGTTCGTGGGCTTGGGAGTGGACTTGCCGATACCCACGCGCATCGTGATTGGCTTGAGTAATTTTGTTGGGAGCATCTTCGGACTGCTGATCCTGGTTGTTTTCGGTGCCATGTGCGTGGGGCTAAAGGTGTGGTATGGGACGTTGCAAGGACGGATGGCCATAGACACGGTGATGCTGAAAATTCCGTTGATCGGGGTATTACTCAGGAAAATCGCAGTGGCGCGTTTTACACGAACGTTGGGGACTTTGATTTCGAGCGGTGTGCCCATCCTGGAAGGTCTGGATATAACCGCGCGAACGGCGGGTAACGCCGTGGTCGAGAGGGCATTGCAGCACGTTCGCAAGCAATTGGAAGCGGGGCGAACACTAGCCGAGCCACTGAAGGAGACCAATGTGTTCCCGGGCATGGTGACGCAGATGATTGGGGTCGGCGAGCAGACCGGAGCGATGGACGCAATGCTGCAGAAGATTGCGGACTTCTACGAAGACGAAGTGGACGCATCGGTGAAAGATTTACTAACGGCCCTGGAACCGATTATGATTGTGGTGCTTGGCTGCGTGGTCGGCGGTGTGGTTATTTCGATGTATTTGCCTCTGTTCTCGCTGATTGGCAAACTGAGCTCAGCGCACTAAGACCGCGAGGGAATGTACGAACGGCGGCGCCGAGGTGGGCGCCGTCGGGAGACAAAAGTTTATCAATCAGTGAACGCCTGACGCTTCTCTAGGCGCGGAGAGCAGCGGAAGGATCCTACCGGATGGAAGTCGGACAAAGTTTGCGCGATTGGCTGCGGTGGCTGTCGCGCGTTCGCCTGTTGATGATTACGGTCATCCTGGGCGTCCTGCTCGTTCTGCCGCAGTACGTCAAACTGTCTCCGCTAGCGCGCTACTTCATTCCCCTCATTGTTTTATGGTACGTCCTGGCGTTTCTCTACTCGATCCTGCTGCAGTGGATTCCTGGCGCGAATTGGCACGCGCCGATGGAAATGATCTGCGACCTGCTGATGATCACCGGACTGGTGTACGTCACGGGAATCCAGGAAAGTTATTTTATTTCGCTGTATCTGCTGGCCATCATTGTAGCCAGCATTCTGTTCACGACGCGCGGGACCTTCATCGTCGCGGGGTTCAGTTTCATTCTGCTTGGCGTCAGCGCCGAGCTGGCGTTTTTCGGCCATATCCCGCGCACGACCATTGCCGAAGCAAGCCTGAATTCTATACGCACCTGGATGATGAGCAATCTATTCGGGTTTCTCGCCGTAGCGTACCTATCGAGCTTGCTCGCGACGTCACTCCGGCGCAAAGGAGTCGAGCTTGAAGCGAAGCGCGAGGAGCTACAGGATCTTCAGGCGTTCAACGAAGATATCATTCACTCGATGCGGGGCGGATTGCTGACAACCGACCTCGATGGAAGAATTCTACTGTTGAACCGGACCGGCGAAGACATTACCGGGTATTCGTTTCATAAAGTAGCGGGACAGATTCTGCCGGAATTATTCCCGGACTTCTGGTTGCCGGGGCAAAAGGGGCCCAGGGGTGAAGTGGTATCGCGCAAAGAGATTGATTTTTATACCGCTGACGGCCAGCAAAGGTTCCTGGGGATTTCGGTATCGCCATTGCGGACGCGCGTGTGGAGCCGCAGCGGGTACGTTTTTAATTTTCAGGATTTGACCGAATTGCGCAGGCTCGAGCAGGAAGTAGCCACCAAAGATCGCATGGCGGCGTTGGGAAGGCTATCTGCGGCCATTGCGCACGAAATACGTCAGCCGCTCACGGCCATGGCGGGCGCTGTGAAGGAGCTGGCGCGCCTGGTGCCGCTGCAGGAAGATGAGCGCCATCTGGTCGGAATTGTGAGCCGCGAGTCGGAAAGGTTGAACAGCATTATCACCAATTTTCTCAATTATTCGCGGGAGAAGAGCTACGAATTCAGTGAGGTCGATATCGCGGCGCTGCTAGAGGAGACCCTTACGCTGCTCGAAAAACAGCCGAACCTTGCAGCAAAACATCGTATCGAGCGTGCCTTTAACGGTACGCCGGTGCGCGCGCGCGTAGACCCCAGTCGAATCAAGCAGGTTTTCTGGAATTTGTGTGACAATGCCCTTCGCGCTATGCCCGCCGGCGGCACACTCACAGTGCATCTTGATCTGGTGCCCTTCTGGGTACGCATTTCGTTTGGCGATACGGGGATGGGCATGGACTCAAAGCAGCGGGCCAAGATTTTTGAGCCGCTGCAGTCGGGCTTTCCGGGCGGCACGGGGCTGGGACTTTCCATCGTCTATCAAATTGTGCAAGCACACAGCGGACGTATCAGCGTTATTTCCGAGACGGAACGCGGCGCGGAGTTTGTTGTCGAACTTCCACGCGTGGCTTGACAGCCGCAGCCGGTATCACCAGACTTCCGGCGTGGAAATTTCAGAGTGGGTGACCGAAAATGGCTCACATCCTGGTTGTAGACGACGAACAATCGATCTGCGAGCTATTGGAAATCACGTTTCGCAAGGAAGGGCATCGTGTCGAAGTCGCCCACAGCGTCGAGTTGGCCAGACGCCGCCTGGAATCGCAGATTTTTGACATCATCATCTCGGATATACGCATGCCCGGTGGGGGGGGAGTGGATTTGCTGCGCTTTGCAAAAGAGCTCGCTCCTGGCTGCTTCTTCCTGCTCATAACCGGAGTTCCCACCGTGGAGACAGCCATCGCGGCAGTCAATGCAGGGGCGGACCGCTACGTGATCAAGGATCATGAATTAGTCGACCAGCTACGGCGTGCGGTGCATGCGGCGTCAGAAAATCTGAAGTGGAAAAAAGAAGCGGGATATTTGCGGCGTGAACTGCGGAGGCTCACGGGTCTCGACAATATTATCGGCAACAGCCCGAAGATGCGCGCGATCTTCGACCTGATTCAAACCGTCGCCCCGCAATCCAGCCGCGTGCTGATTACCGGTGAGAGCGGAACGGGCAAGGAGCTGGTGGCTCGCGCAATCCACGAAAACAGCGCCCGGGTCAAGGCCCCCTTTATCACCATCAATTGCGGCGCATTCCCGGAAAGCCTTTTGGAGTCGGAGTTGTTCGGCTACATGAAAGGCGCATTTACCGGTGCGAACGAAAACCGGCAGGGACTTTTCCAGGCGGCGGATGAAGGTACGCTTTTCCTGGATGAGATCGGAAACATGAGCCTGCCCATGCAGGTGAAACTGTATCGCGTCTTGCAGGAGGGGAAAGTACGGCCACTCGGAAGCAATGAAGAAACGGATGTGGATGTGCGTGTGATTGCGGCGACGAACAAGGAATTTGAGAAAGAGATCGAGGAGGGAAGATTCCGCGAGGATCTTTATTACCGCTTGAGCGTTATTCCTATTCATTTGCCGCCGCTGCGGGAACGCCGGGAAGATATTCCATTGCTAGCACGCTCATTCCTCGAACGCTTTCGGAAATCGATGGAAAAATCTGTTGAGGGAATCGATCCGGAGGCGATGCGGCTCCTGGAGACCTATGACTGGCCGGGCAATGTACGCGAGCTGGAAAACACGATTGAACGTGCGGTGGCACTGGAATCTGGGGGCTTGATTTCAGCCCAGGTGCTCCCCGCGAAGGTCGCCAACCAGTCGGCGGGTGCGGGCGCGAGTACCAGCAAAAACGGAATGTATAGTTTTCCTCCAGAAGGTATTGATTTCGAGCAGCAGATGGCCGAGTTTGAAAAACGTTACGTGGCGGCTGCGCTGGAGGCGGCCAACGGGGTGCGGACGCGAGCGTCTGAGCTGCTGAAGATTTCCTACCGCTCCTTTAGGCATTACGCCAAGAAGCACAGCATTTAGCTTGCGGCGGGCAGACGGGTGCGAACCGTAGAGCGCCTTGCCAGGCTGGCAATGCAATGGACTACGAAGAAGGCCGAATAAATCGTCATGACCGGATCGATAGGGTGGCGATACCGCAAAGAGGAATGACTGACGTAATACACCACAGGAAATACGATAATACTGATGGCCAGAGGAAAAACCTCTCGAGAGAAAAGACGATTGGCCAGCCATAGCCCGAAAAAAGTAAGAAACGCAAACGTACAATTCCAAATAATAGTGCCACGAACCGGCCAGCTCTGCACACGCATTACATCGAGTGGTGCTTCCCAAGTCCCAAACCAGTTGTCGGCAAAACGGTGGAACACGAAACGTAGGAAATCCGCCGGATGAGTACGAATAAAATCGATGGCCAAACGCTGTTTCTCGGCCATGTAAGGGATCTCGCCCATCTGCAAGAACTTTTGGCGTTCTTGATCATTGTCATTGGGATGCAACCACCAACTCCAAGAATTCGGAACCTCGGGGTTGTTCCCGAGATACAGCTCCAGGCCAAAGTTTGAACGGAAAAGCGCCAATTTATTGAAAGCCAGATAATTGCGAACTAGCCAAGGCGTGACACCAGCAAACAAGACAAGCGCAGACACCGCGATCAAACGTTTCCAATGGGTAGCCCTATAGCGAACTTCGATTGCCAGCCAAGCGAGAAAAAAAGGAAGGAGGACCAGTACCGAGGGATTTGTCAAAATAACGAAAGCCCATAGAGCGCCATATGCCACCCATGATCGCATACGGCCGGATTCGCGAACCGCATAAGTCGCCCAGATCAGAGTCGCTACCAGCAGTGCTGAAAGGCTCGTGTCCCATACCCACTGCGTCGGGAAAAAGATGGCAGTCTGTAAGAAGGCCCACATCCAAGCGCTGACGGCGCCAGTGGGCCGCCCAAAAAGCCGATTGCCAATCATCCCAATAGGGAGGCATGTCAGGGCCGAGCAGAGAGAATTAAAGATAAGTATCGCTAGATATGATTTGTTGGTAAAGACACCAAAGATCTTGAAGACCGACGCCAGGATATAGGGGTAAACAGGTGTAAACCAGGCAGTTGGTCCCGAATCTACGTTCAAGGGAGAACTAAAGCCGTGCCCTTCGGCAATGGACTGTGCGACCCGGCCCACCTCGTATCCGATCTGTATGTGATCGGTTGGGATTGGAGGCGCTTGGTACGCGTGAGCGATGATTACCGCTAGGCGCACGATAAAAGCGACCAGGATGATCGTGGCCGGAGAAACAAGCAGACCGCCCACACGATCCCAAGGGCTCGGTGGTTTTGGGAGAGTTGACACCATTGCTGAATTGCTCATACCGGTGCCAGTTTAGGAGGTCTAAACGGAAGGGGCAACACTTAGGTAATGGCATTCGGCAGAGCTTATCTCGTATCAGTTAACTGTTCTCGATTGGCCCTTGCAAACGAGTCGAAATATCAGAAACCCCGTCAGTCAGTAGCGTGATCTTTTGGGCCGACTTTTGCTAGCAGCCGTGCCGTAAGAAAAGACAGGGCGACCGCTTCTAACAGTAGAATCCCGAGAATCGTGCCTCGCGCCACGCCAGCTTTCGCGAGAAAGACAAACCAGCGATCGAATCCGCGTCCGAGAGGTGCCGGCGCCGAGGACGATGCGTAGTGGAGCAGCAGGCGAATCTGGCTCGCGAGCGGAGCATAGCCCATACGGTAATTCCATTGCGAGTCGTAATAGGCTCCGCTGGCTTGGTCTTCCAGGAAGCTGGTTGCCATGCTCACTGCCTGCACAAAAAATCCTAGCAGAAAAACAAACAGTGCAGACCTCCGCACCCACGGCGCTTGAGTCTCGAGTAGCGGCCCTACCGCGAGGCAAAGTAGTGCAAGAGCCGGAACAAGGTAGCGGGGGCCGACGCAATAACCACCTTCCCACTGCGTGTAGCGAGCGAAGAAAAATAGGTACACAAGCGGCACGGCCGCAGCAACGAAGGCGAGACCACGATCCCGTTTTGCCAGATGCTTGATGCCAGCGATGGCCAGGAGAATCGGCGGTGCAAATAGAAACACAGACTTCCCGGGCGAAACTAAAAATCCAAAGAGCCCAGTGAAGAACGGTGTTTGAAAGGAGTTCAGTCTCTTGCCGCCTTCGGCCACATCGGGATAACCGAAGTCTAATGGGTTGCCAAACAAAGCGTAGTTGCGCAGAAGATAAGCGCCAGCGAGCAAGCCCACAACACAAACCAATACCATCGCAGGCCGAACGGCTTTCTCGCGGCTGCGAATCAGCATGGCCAGGAGGAAAACAGGGATCGCGAGCAAATGCGTCGGACGTACCCAGAGTGCGACTCCCAGAGCCAATCCGCCCAGGACAGCTTGCTTGGCAGAGATTCCTTTCTCCAGAGGGCCGGTAAACAGACACAGAGCGGCAGCGAGGAACAGCACCGCAACAAGCGGCTCAGAGAAAAACCAAGACGAATACGCGAAGACCGGTGTGGCAAGCCCGATGATCACAGCGGAAATCAAAGACTCCTTCGTGGAGATGTCCAGTCGTGCAAAAATCAGGAACGTGAGCGCCGCTGCCAGGGCTGAGAACGTCGCACTACTGGCGATGACTACGGCGTCAAGGACGATGTCTCTTGCTTGAGCAGGAATACCTGGAAGAACGGCGCGAATCGCGCGCCCGAGGACATACCAGGGAAGAACAACGGTAGCCTGCCCTGCACCGTACGGTGCCTGCGGCTGCCCGGCTCGGTCCATCTTCCCGTAAAAAAGTGAAGATGATATAGCCTGCGGTACTGCTGTGCTACCGCGGAGAGCTAAGCTTTCGGTTTGATAGTCCACCGTCACTTCGTCAATGGTGCGCACTCGGCCTGAGGAGGTAAGCAGAAAGAGGGAATTTAGAGAAAGGAAAAGCAGAACGAACACGCTTACTGCGCAATCCCGCGGCGCGGTGCGCTGCAGGCCAAGTTCTGAAAATTTCCGTTGGGTCGAACCCATGCGCAATGATGTGGCGTAAACGTCCAAATTTACATAGCAAAGATAAGATCTCGTCAGGAGAGAGTTAAGCCCGACCAAGGCATACCGTGTTACGATGTGGCCTAGGATTCCGCGTTTGACCGTCTGGGCTTCCCTCCGAGAATTCTATCCGTCAGTTGACTGTAGCTAGGCCTTTCAGGGAGGGTGCCAGATTTTGGCTCTCAGGTGACGGGAACAGTCACTCTAGCAATGATCTGGAGGCCGCGGCGGTCGTCTGATGTGGCAGTTTTGACTCGTGGAACGCGGCTAACCATATGAATTAACTAACCTTATATCGCCGTGACCAGAATGGCACCGAATCGCGGCGCGGTTGGCCCTCGGGTTGCCCTTACTAGCTACGGTGCTCCGGCACGAAGATTCCAAAATTCAAGGAGATTAGAGAAAATGCGCAATAAACAAAAGGGTTTTTCACTTATCGAGCTTCTAATCGTCGTCGCGATTATTTTGATTATCGCCGCGATTGCGATTCCGAACTTGCTTCGTTCCAAGATGGCGGCCAACGAGGCCTCTGCGGTGGGTTCGCTACGCACGCTGAACACAGCTTGCATCAGCTATTCCTCGACCTACGGCATTGGTTTCCCCGCAGCGATGACCAACCTCGCGCCTGCGGCAGCCGCGACTTCCACTGCAGCAGACTTGATTGACAGCGTTTTGGCAGGCGGCACCAAGAGCGGCTACACGTTCGTCTATACGGGCGGTACCGCAGTCGGTGGCCAAGTGCCAACGTACACGACAACTGCCAACCCAGTTACAGCGAACCAGACCGGTACGCGTTATTTCTTCACGGACCAGTCTGGCGTGATCCGCCAGAACGTCGGCGGAGCTGCGACTGTCACCAGCACCCCAATCAGCTAGTTCACTGGGACCTCAGGGGGGAGCCAAGCTCCCTCCCTGGTCTCATCTTTAGCAGTAATCGGTGCAGCGAGCGAAGTGCTGTCAGCCTGACCGGCAGCTGGGCCAAGTAGTGGCGGCAGTCGAGGTAGAAGGAATCGCATCATGCTACCAAAAGCCAAAAACGCGGACTTCAACAAAAGGCGCCAAGCGATAGCCGGTTTCTCTTTGATCGAACTGCTCATCGTCGTGGCCATCATTTTAATCATAGCGGCAATTGCTATCCCGAATTATATGCGCTCGAAGATACTTGCCAATGAAGCAGCCACGGTGCAAAATGTGCGCAATATCACGACCGCTGAAGTGATTTATTCAACGACGTATGGAATAGGTTACTCAGCCCTGCTTGTAAACCTCGGCGGGACGGGAACGCCAACCCCGACCAATGCCATTCTGCTCGACGACGTACTGGCACAGGGGACCAAGAGCGGTTTCACAGTTACCTATGCTTCATCGAACCCCGATGTCAACGGCCGACCGACGGCGTTCACTGTGAATGCTGCACCAGTTGATGTCGGACACACGGGCAACCGGTACTTTTTCACCGACCAGACAGGTGTTATCCGGCAGTCTGTGAGTGGTCCAGCGACGGTGACGGATACACCAATCTAAACCTTTCTATCGCGTTTTTTCCCACACGTTCCTCCGCGGTACAACCATTCTCCCAAACATCTCGCCCGCTTGCAGCGAAGACTTCTTCGACCCTGTTATACTTTTGCTGTGAACATATTGTTTTTATGTGCTGCTTTGCTGGTTGGCGTGACAACCACACATCCAAGCCCAGCGGAAATTATCCACCGCCTCGAGGCTCGTTACCACGGCGCCGAGACACTTCAGGCTGAATTTCTGGAACGATACAGCGAAGGGCGGCGCAGCGTTCACATTGAATCAGGACGAGTATTTTTTCGTCGACCGGGGCAAATGCGTTGGGAGTATGAGGTACCGGAGAAGAAGCTATTTATCGCCGACGGCAAGTTCGTATGGTTCTATGTGCCTTCCGATCGAACCGTAACCCGCGCCCGCACCAAAGAAAGCGGCGACTGGCGGACGCCGCTCGGCTTGCTGACAGGAAAGGCAAAATTGTCACGGCTTTGCCAAGGCATCGAATTGGTTTCGCGCGCGTCTAACCAAGAGGTGGGCCATGCCGTGCTTCATTGTACGCCGCGAAAAGGAAAACGAGAGAAGCGTACCGAACCCGGTGGAGCCGCTGGCGAATCAGCGGAAAGTGAGTTTGACGAAGTCCTTCTGGAAGTGGACGAAGGCACAGGCGATCTCGCGAGCGTCCTGGTTCGACAGCCCGGCGGAGTTGAAATCGAATATCGTTTTGCCCATTGGGACCTGAATCCAAAGCTTTCCGAAGCGCTTTTCAAGTTTGTCGCTCCGGTCGGGGTAGCTATCGTGGACGAAGGCTCATAGCCACCAGGGAACCAAAGGAGTTCACCGGGACAGCAGCAGTTTGGCAGGCGCTAGGCAGGCGTTCACCGGACGGTTTGGAGGAGTAGTTATCAGTACGAGGAACGATTGTTTTTTCGAAACAGACGTGCAAATCGGCGTGATAAAGTTTCTTACCTGACTTCTTTTTCTTTTTCATCTTAGACACGATCCATGATGTCACTCGGTTCGCCCGCCGAAGAAACGTCTCATAACCGCGCCCGGGTAGAGGAGCGAATTGTCGAAGCCGCCTGTGCCGTGGCTACGTTCCTGGTCTTTTCGAGGACACTCTGGTTCGAGTTTGTTTACGATGATACCGGTCAGATCTTGAAAAACGGAATGCTTAAATCATGGCAAACGTTTTCAGGCTCTCTGGGCGCACACGTTTGGAAGGATCTGTATCCCTTCGCAGCAGGAAACTACTACCGGCCGCTATTCGTTTTTTGGCTCTTCGTAAACCGATGGGCATTCCATTATAGACCAGCTTGGTGGCATTTCACGACCCTTCTTATGCACGTCGCAGCATGCGTGCTGGCGCTTCGGATCAGCCGCAAGATCGGCCTGGCGCTCTACCCAGCAGCTTTTTGCGCCCTGGTTTTTGGCATTCATCCAGTTCATCTGGAAAGCGCCGCCTGGGTTTCCGGCGTCAATGATTCGTTGATGGCTGTACCGCTGCTAGCCTCGTACCTGTGTTACCTCAATTGGAAGGAATCTGGGAGCGGAGGTTGGATGTTCGGCTCGCTGACGCTTTTCGCCGCATCTTTGCTGGCGAAAGAGACCGCAGCTGTGCTTCCGTTGGTCGTTTTCGCGGACCTTTGGATCGATCGCGGCAGCCGACCACCGAATAGGGTAAAGAAGGTCCTGGCGGCCGGGTCGTCGATGCTGGCCGTTTTGGGGGTGTATCTCGGCCTGCGGTGGGTGGTGTTGGGAGGATTGGGCCATATGACGATACGGCTGCCTCTCTCTGCCAGCATTCTAACTTGGCCGAAGCTACTCTGTTTCTATCTTCGCCTTCTTGTGTTTCCTGTAGGGCTCAGCGAGTTCTACGACACCGGCTATGCAGGTAGTTTGGGAAGCTGGAAATTCATTCTTCCATTTCTAGTGCTGGTGATGATCGGGGGAGGGCTTTGGTATTGGCAGAGGCAACCCGCGGGACGCCTAATCCGATTTGGAATCGTGTGGCTCTTGGCTCCCGTGCTTCTGGTCTTGAATCTTGGAGTGTTTCCGCGGGGGGAATTCGCGCACGACCGATATCTTTATCTTTCTGTTCTGGGCTTCGCAGTGCTTATTTCAGCGGCCCTTGCCAGGATAGGGTGGGTACAAGAAAGCAGTCAGCCGCATAAATCGGGAGCCGCAGTGTTCGCCTTGTTGCTTTTGGCCTGTCTGGGGATTTCCTCTGTTTACCAGGCTGGTTTCTGGGCCAATGATCTGGCGCTTTTCGGGAGGGCTAATTCGATTGCCCCGCACAGCTGTACGGCGGCAAATAATCTCGGCTCGGCTTATGTGAATCATGGCCGGTTGGAGGAAGCACGGCTCATGTATGAGGCGGTGTCACGGCAATGTCCGAACTATTGGCTTTCCATTTATAACCTGGGCTACCTGAACTACCGCGCAGGAAATCAACAACAGGCAGAAGCGTATCTTCTCCGTGCCATCGAGCTCGATCCGAGCGACGGTGACGAATACATGTATCTGGGAATGGCCCGATACCGCATGAACCGCTTGTCGGAGGCCCTTGTGGACCTTCGACAGGCGATCGAGCTGCGTCCTATGGCACCCGGTTATCACTTTACCCTTGGCGTACTTCTGGAACAGGTTCCTGACTGGGAGGCTGCGCGGCTAGCGTTAGAGGCAGAAATTCGGGTCAATCCTGACAACGCGCTGGCGGTGAAAGAATTGGAACGTTGTCGCCGCAAAATCGCTATACAACCGATACGGGGCACGCCACACCGTCAGCCTTCGAGGAACCTGGATCAAGGGTCGGGACTGCTGCAAGAACGTACCTACGATACGCCCGACCAATTTCAAAAGAAGCGTGTTGCCTACTGCACTGGTGGTTCGCTGACCCTAGTTCCTGTCCAGTCAGCTGATGGGGTACACTGGGTTTATGGGTGAGTTTGTCTGTCGAGTTGCGGATTCCGCAGGGCGCGTCTTTTCTCACGTAGAGCCGGCCCAATCCGTGGTGGAGGCGCGCCAAAAGCTTCTGGACCGGGGTCTGTACGTCTATTCGGTCAAGCCGCGCAGCCGGGTGCTGGCTGGCCTAGAAAGGCGCAACAGCCAACGACGTGTGGGCGGCTCAGAGTTCTTAATCCTGAACCAGCAATTCAACACACTTATCAAAGCCGGTCTGCCCATTCTGAGAGCTCTTGACCTGCTGTCAGACCGTGCCTCATCGCCGAGGCTACGGCCAGTCCTGTCGGAGGTCCGGGACCGTGTCCGGGAGGGGGCTTCGCTCTCGGAGGCGATTGATCAGCAAGGGGTATTTCCAAAGGTGTATTCGACGGCGATCCTGGCTGGAGAAAAGAGCGGAAATCTTTCAGGCGTGCTGGACTATTACATCGCGTATCAGAAGGTTACTACTGGCGTTCGCAAGAAGGTTCTGTTTACGCTCATTTATCCGGCAATTCTCGTAATTGTCGCGACCGCCATCGTAAGCTATCTAGTAGCTGTAGTGATCCCAACGTTTGCGAAGCTATATACGGAGCTGAATATTCCATTGCCCGGACCCACGCGGGTCTTGCTGGCGATAACCGTCGGGTACCGCGTTTACGTGGTAGTGGCACTCGTCGTGGTCTTTGCGGCAGCGGTCGGAACCTATTTGTGGTCGCGCAGCGAAGAGGGTGGAGAAGCGTTCGACAGACTAAAGCTGAAATTGCCGGTTATTGGCGATACGTGGATAAAGTTCCAGATGGCGCAATTCGCGCGAACCCTTTCGACACTGTTGACCGGGGGCACCCCGCTAGTGGCTGCATTGCAAACCTCGTCCGACTCGTTGACCAGCCGTCTAATCCGTAACACGGTGAATCGAGCGACCCAGCAGGTCCGTGAGGGACAATCCCTTCATTCCGGTCTCGCGTCTAACTCTGTGATACCGGAGCTTGCCCTAGACATGATTGAGGTTGGGGAGTCGAGCGGGGCGCTGGCTCCGATGCTGAACAGCGTTGCTGAATTCTACGAAGACGAGGTCGGCTTGCGCTTGCAAGGTATGGTTTCCATTATCGAACCCGTAATCCTGCTGTTTATGGCCGCTGTGGTACTCTTTATCTTGGTTTCTCTCTACCTTCCTGTTTTCTCGGTTTCGGTTGGCGGAGCTGGAGCGTAACAGACATGGGTGTGACCGATCACAAAGTGAGCCAGCCGTTGCCAGCCGGGCCAACGCCTTCGGCTGACGAGATCCAAGAGAGGGACCGCACTCGAAAGCTGGCCGAGCGATATCGCTGCGCATTCGTGGACCTGCGAGAACATCGGCCTGACCCGGAGCTATTCCGCACCATTCCCGCCGACTTGATGTTCCGTTACAACTTCGTTCCGCTGGAAGCCGTGAATAATTCACTGGTGATTGCTGTCGCTGACCCGAGTCAGGTGCTGTTAAGCGACGAATTGCCGCTACTGCTGGGCAGGAAACTGGTCATCAAAGTGGCAACCGCGACGCAGATCGGCGATTTGCTGAAGAGAACTGAGCAGTCCCAGCGGGTTTTGGAACAGGCGACCGAAGCGTTCACGCTTCAAGTTGTCGAAGATGAGGCCGAGACTGACGAAACGATCTCGGCTGACAGGCTGACGCGCGATACCGCGGTCAACCCGGTCGTCCGCCTGGTGGATACCGTGATTTTCACGGCCCTCGAGCGCCGTGCCAGTGATATTCACATCGAAGCGCGCGACGCCGAGGTCGTCGTGAAATACCGGATTGACGGCGTGTTGCAATATGCCATGACTCCTATTTCGAAGGAATCGCACTCGACGATCATCTCGCGCATCAAGGTGATGAGCGATCTGGACATTGCCGAGCGGCGCGTGCCGCAAGATGGACGATTTCGGGTGCGCTACAAAGGGCGCTTCGTGGATTTTCGAGTGTCCATCATGCCATCGATTCACGGCGAAGACGCGGTGTTGCGCGTTCTAGACAAAGAGACGCTTTCCGAGAAATTCCACAGCCTTACGCTGGATGTTGTAGGCTTTGCCCCGGCCGAAATTCGCCGCTTCCGCAAATATATCCACGAGCCTTATGGGATGGTGCTGGTTACCGGGCCGACCGGCTCCGGCAAGACTACGACGTTGTACGCAGCCATTAACGAAATCAAGACTGATGAAGACAAGATCATTACGATCGAAGATCCGGTCGAGTATCAGGTACGCGGGATCACGCAAATTCCGGTCAACGAGAAAAAGGGACTGACTTTCGCTCGCGGTTTGCGTTCGATTTTGCGGCACGATCCCGACAAGATTATGGTCGGCGAGATCCGCGACCAGGAGACTGCGCAGATCGCCATACAATCCGCGCTTACCGGACACCTGGTTTTCACCACCGTCCACGCCAATAACGTTACCGATGTGATCGGACGTTTCATCAATATGGGCGTCGAACCATACAATTTCGTTTCCGCGCTGAATTGTATCCTCGCGCAGCGGCTGGTCCGCGTGGTCTGTGAAAGTTGCAAAAAGCCGAAGCGTTACACTTCCGACGAGCTTCGTGAGGCCGGCCTCGATCCAGCGGTTTGGGGAGAAGTTATTTTTGCGGAAGGGTCAGGTTGCCTCGAGTGTTCCGGCACCGGATACCATGGCCGCGTGGCCATTTCTGAGCTTCTGGATCTCTCTGATCGCATTCGTGAAATGATTATTGATCGTCGTCCCACGTCCGAAATCAAGCGGGCGGCGCGTGATGAGGGCATGGCTTTCCTACGCGATAGCGGGCTTGAAAAAATTCGCGCAGGTGTCACCACGTTACGGGAAATCAATAAGGTGACTTTCGTTGAGTAGTGCAACTGGTATTCGGGAGGGAATTTACAGTAGCGGTTTTGTTCGGCGCATGGCGCGCTGGCTGGACGCGAGTCCGCACCCTCTCCTGGCTTGCGAGATCACTCATCAATACGTGGCCGCCGCGCGATGGACGAGACGCGGCGCTGCGTTAGATGGGTTCGCCATCGAGAAACTTCCCACAGGTGCTGTAATTCCTTCTGCTGTCGAAGCGAACATCGCCCAGGCCGGCGTTGTCCGGGGTGTGATCGGCCAGGTTCTTTCGCGCTTGAAAGCGCAGGAACAGGATGTGGCCCTGCTTGTTCCCGACCCGGTCATTCGCGTGTTTGTACAGCATTTCGAGGAGTTTCCGCGTGCCCCGGAAGAAGCCGTTCCGATGCTGCGCTGGAAGTTGAAAAAGAGCGTGCCCTTTGAAGCTGAGGAAACGCTGGTTTCCTATATGCGCCAGGAGCCTCGTGAAGACGGTGTAGACATTGTGACGGGCCTCGCACGGCTGCGCATCGTCAAAGAGTACGAGCATCTTGCAGAGGCGGCGGGATTGCGTCCAGGCGTGGTGATGACTTCATCTCTCGCTGCAGTGTCGCTGCTCGATGATCGACAGCCGGCGCTGATGGCGCGGCTGAGCGGAACCACTTTGACGACGGCGATTGTGCGGAAGGGGGTTCTCTGCGGTTATCGTTGCACCGACTTGCCGAGCGATGCGTCGATGCTTTCGCCACTGGTTTTGTTGGAGGAGATCTACCCGGTGGCTGCCTATTATCAGGACACCTGGCGGGAGGGAATCCAGGCCGTACGTTTGGGAGGCCTCGGCAACCGGCTGGATGAGTTCGTGCACCCAATCGAGAACGAGTTGCATTGCTCGGTGGGTGCACTGGTGGGCGAGGCCGAAATAGAAGGCCGCATTCCTCCCGATGCACGGTCCCTGGTGGAGCGGGAAATGGAAGGGCTGCTAGGTTGGATGATGAGTCGAGGGGCATGACTCGATTGCTCCAACGGCGCGGTGCACGAGAGCCCTCAGAAAGAATTCGTAATGAAGATACGCCTTAACGTCGCAACGCTACCGATTGAAGTCCACCGCCGTTTTCTAGCCGGCGCAGGTTTGGTTGGAATTGTGGTTACGATTGCCCTGCTTGCGCTGGGACTACACGTCTATCGAGTGCATAACGCGGAGTCGAAATATCGCTCGGAGATGAATCAGATTCAGGCGGAAATGCAGGAATTGTTCCGGAAGCAGACGGACATCGAGCAATTTTTTAGCAGGCCAGAAAATGGCAAATTAAGCGGACGCGCACAATTTCTGAATGCGATGATCGATGAGCGCAGCTTTAATTGGACGAAAATGTTCATGGATCTCGAAAAATTGCTGCCCGAGGGCGTACATGTGCTGAGTATTGCCCCGGCGCTCAAGAACGGGCGCGTCGAGGTGAAGCTGGTCGTAGGCGCATCGAACGACGAAACCAAATTGAAATTTCTGCGCACGCTGGAATCCTCAAAGGATTTCAAGCACCTCCAAGTTATCGGGGAGCAGAGGCCGGCCAAAGCAGAAACAACCGATAAGATCCTGGTCGATTTAACGGTCTCGTATTTATGATTCGCCATAAAGAAGGGCACCGGCCGTAGCCATAAGAGATGACGCGATCCTTTAAATTCGAGAAGAAGCTGATACTTTCCGCTTTGGCAATTATTCTTTTGGCGGACATGGTTCTCGCGGTGGTCAGCTACCGGCTTGCCGCTGACAATCAAGCATCGCAAAAGCAATCGCTTGCGGAAGCGCGAAGCAGAAAAAAACTTCTGGAATCCGCGGTGCAGCGAGCGAACAATATTCGTGCGAGTCTGCCGCAAGTTCAGAAACAATGCGATGCATTCGAAGAATCGTTTCGACCGAGCTCCCGCGGCTATTCCGGGATTCTCGCGGATATCGCGCAAATTGCGCACAAAGCAGGCCTGTCCACCGAAGCCATCGCGTTCCGCCAAGAGGATTTGCAAAACCGCGGGATGGTGAAAGTGGAGGTTGCGGCCGTGGTGGCCGGGGATTATACCAGCGTCGTACGTTTTATTAATGGGTTGCAGCGTTCCGAAACGTTCTACATTTTGGATAACCTGTCGCTGGCCAGCTCCGCGGAGACCCGCGGGGCCAGCGTTAAGCTCAATCTGCACCTGAAGACTTATTTCCGAGCTTGAAAATGTCGCGAAAGACTCAACTGATCATCCTTACGTCGCTGGTGGCCGTCTTGGGATTAGTGTTGTTTCTCAATCGGACCGAGTCACCCACAACGACGAATGTAATCGAGGGCGGCACTGCGCACTCTCCCTTGATCACACTGGACAATCCACGGCTGCAGATAGAAAAAATAGACTCCGCGCGGGACTGGGGATATGCGGGGACGCATCGCAATATTTTCAGTGCAATCGTGCCTGCACCCACAGCCACGTCACATAGTCTTGCTACCACCCCGGTCATACCGAAACGGATAGGCCCGGACCCTCCTCCCCCTCCGCCTCCGGTAGTTCTTCCTGTGAAGTTCTTTGGATACGCGACTGACGCGCAGGGAAACCATCGTCGAGCGTTCTTTACCAACGGCGATGAAGTTTACATCGTGGGTGAAGGTGAGATTTTATTGGGACATTATCGTGTGTTGCGTATCGGAAATGATCGGGTCGATTTCGAAGATACGACCGTTGGCAGGCGTGGCAGCCAGCCTATGGAAGAAGGAGCACCCTCCGCTTGACTAGCAGCACCTCCATCGTCCAGCACCGCGTGAAACGCCGCAAAGCACAGTCGGGCTACGCCCTTCTGATGTTGGTCTTTGTGGCTGCTTTGATGCTGGTAGCAGCATCCACCATTGGATTAAAAGTCGCTACGCAGGGTCAGCGCCAGCGGGAGATGGAGCTTGAATGGCGCGGAAAGCAATATGCGCGCGGGGTAAAGCTATTCAGTCGAAAGAATGGACGTTTCCCGAAATCGATTGAAGAACTCGTCAAGCCGGGGGTGGGAGTCCGCTTCATGCGCAAGGCGTACAAGGACCCCATGAACACTGGTGACGGAACATGGCGGCTTATTTACGTTGGTCCAGCGGGTCAATTGATCGGGAGCAGCAAAGCGGGCAGCCGAGTAGGATTGCTTCCTGGGGTTGCCGGTGCAGGTGTGCGGCCGGCTATGGCTGGGGCGACACCCGCTGGGGCGATGCCGGGCAGCAGCGACTCGAGCTTTAGCGAGCCCACCAAGGGGGAGCGCCCTTTGAAAAGCGGCGTGGCCCCGGCGGCGAAGGCCGCGAGCGACGATCCCTTTGGCGCTCAATCGATCTCGACCGGTTTGGGTTCTGACGGTAGGATCATCGGCGGCAATATAATCGGTGTCGGTAGTAAGGTCGATAAAAACTCACTTCGAGTCTACGAAGGAGCTTCTACCTACCGCGAATGGGAGTTCCTATACGATCCATCGAAAGACCGCACCATAGTGGGGCAGCCAGGAACCCAAGTCGGCGCTCCGGCAGGCGCGTCGGGAATCGATAGGAATGCCAACCCCAATGATCCATTCCGAAGAGGTAGACGACCACCGCGCCGTTGATTCACGGATTAATGAGACTGTAGTGGCTTTTGCGGCAAGCGTGCCTCGACAGCTATCGTTTCCTTGCCTTTGTGGTTGGTATTCAGGTTGCGGGCCACGCGGCGAACGTAAGACATGGTTTCCGCGTAAGGTGGCACTCCTCCAAACTGCTCCACGCGTTCCGGCCCGGCGTTGTAAGCAGCCAGAGTAAGTACGATATCCTGCTTATAGCGTTCCAGCAGTTCCTTCAAATACTTCGTTCCCCCGTCAATATTTTGTGCGGGATTGAAAACATCCCCGACGGCGAGTCTGCGAGCGGTCTGGGGCATCAGCTGCATCAGGCCTTGGGCATGGCGGCGCGAAATTGCCCTGGGATTAAAATTGGATTCTGCAGCAATGACGCTGGCGATGAGTTCCTGCTCCACCCCATGTTTCCGTGAAGCTGCTCGAATCAAATCGGCGTAAGGCACGTTGAGTGCTGCAGACTGCTGCGGAGCAGCGCTAAAAATTTCTTCCGGTTCGATGGTCACGAGATCCGCCGCATCCACATCGACCGCGCCTCCTCCGACGTGCAGGCGAACCGAGTTACCGATGTGCTCGTAACCGGTAATGTGCATTCGCTGGCCGCTGCGTAGAACGGCATACTCGGCGCGGGCAGTTGGCCCGGCCGCGAAAAACACGGTGACGAACATGAGGGCCGCAAGACTTAAGCCTGCCTTTAATCGCATCCACTGCCTCCAAAAGCATATTCTTCAATAGCCGCTGCCACTCCGCAATCATCGTTGCTGAGTGTTTGACGCCAGCCAAGCGTTTTCAGCTCCTCTACACAATTTCCCATCACGATGGGGATCCCGGCGTAGGTAAGCATCTCCCGATCGTTATGATTATCGCCAATGGCCATAACCTGTTCGCGCCGCAGGCCACGTAGTGCTACCCACTCTTCGAGTGCCGCGCCCTTCGAGCAAGCCGGATGGATTACGTCAATCATTGAAAAATCGCGGTTTTTATAAACGGTGACGGCAAGCGCATAACGATGCGCAAAGGGCAGGGACCTTAGGAGTGCTTCGGCCCCGCGCATGGGTTCAACTTTTCCCATGAACATCACCTGAATCGGGTCTTCTGTCAGGGCGTCCA
This sequence comes from Candidatus Dormiibacterota bacterium, assembly GCA_035602605.1. Classification (GTDB taxonomy): domain Bacteria; phylum Acidobacteriota; class Terriglobia; order Acidiferrales; family UBA7541; genus DASQHY01. The sequence continues at coordinate 25,903 of DATNLZ010000111.1, read as the reverse complement.
TCAGCGGAGATACCTGTGCAATGTAATCGAGATTACGCGCCAAATAACCCTTCTGCTGCGGATCGTCCCAATCAACGAATTCGTAGATGACTTGGTTCTGAAGCGGGCGATCGAATACTGCCGCTGTTCCCCGGCGAAATTTCGGTGTGGCCTCAAGAACCTGGCGTGCCACATCACGCGGAAGCAGGTGTCGCAGATGCGTGATTCCGTCTTTAGATTTTACCACGGCACCATTATTTACGATCAGCGTAAGTGGACAATCGAACTCCTGCGCAATCGGTAGCGCAAAATCGAATCTGCGTCCGGTGACCAGCGCCACTTCGATGCCGCGCGAGGCGGCCTCAACAACAGCTTTGCGATTGGGTTCTGGCAACTGGAAGCGGCTGTCGAGGAGGGTACCGTCTATATCCAAAGCAATCAGCTTTACGGGCATTCTCCTAGTTTAACCTGATTGGGGGTCGTCCGATAAGCGACGACGGTGCCTATCGTGCTCAAACGGCACGGCACAGGAACCGTCTCCATCAGTAGTCCCGGAGGGTTGTGCTAGACTGTGCGGCTATGCCAAAAACGGTACTCTCCACGCAGACCCACCTGGAGTGCTCTTACTGCGGTAAGACGTTCCCTCACAATCAGTTACAGAACCTGTGTAGTTGTGGTAAGCCACTGCTGGCCCGTTATGACCTGGAGCGGGCCGCGCGCACCCTTACGCGGGCGGCTCTTGCCGGGCGTCCCCCGACGATGTGGCGATACGCCGAAGTCCTGCCAGCAGCGGCGCCGGTTACCTTGGGGGAGGGTATGACGCCGGTGATTCACGCTCGCCGGCTTGGCGCACTGTTGGGCCTTTCTAATCTGTATGTTAAGGACGAAGGTCTCAACCCGACCGGCTCGTTTAAGGCACGAGGCCTTTCTGCGGCAGTGACTATGGCCAAAGGGCTGGGAGCCAAAGCCTTGGCGATACCCACGGCCGGCAACGCTGGAGGTGCTGCGGCAGCCTATGCGGCAGCGGCGGGGCTGCCAGCGGTCATTGTAATGCCTGCAGACACGCCTGCAGCGAATGTCCTGGAATGCCGGGCCTTTGGCGCCGATGTCCGCAAGCTCAACGGGCTAATTTCAGACTGCGGCAAGTATGTCAGCGAACACAAAGAGCGCGAAGGCTGGTTTGAAGTTTCCACGCTTAAAGAGCCCTATCGCATTGAAGGCAAAAAGACCATGGGTTACGAATTGTGGGAACAGTTTGACGGAAGCTTGCCTGATGTTGTGATTTACCCCACCGGAGGTGGTGTGGGTCTTATCGGGATGTGCAAGGCCTTTGACGAAATGGAGACCATGGGATGGATCGGGAAGGCCCGCCCGCGCATGGTCAGTGTGCAGGCAGCAGGCTGCGCTCCGATTGTGAAAGCATATGAGAGCGGCAAAGGGTCATCGGAATTTTGGGAAAATGCAGCGACATCGGCCGCGGGCCTGCGCGTTCCCAAGGCGCTGGGCGATTTCCTGATTCTTTCGATGATTGCCTCGACGAGTGGAACGGCGTTGAGTGCAACCGATGCAGAAATGCTCGCGGCTGGGAAAAAACTGGCCTCCGCTGCAGGAATCTTTGCGGCGCCCGAGGGTGCCGCCACGGTAGTGGCCGCAGAGAAGCTGGTTAACAAAGGCTGGATCAAACCGTTCGAAAGCGTAGTGCTGTTCAACACCGGATGCGGCTACAAGTATAGCGAAGCCTGGCAGGCGGCTCTTGACGGCTCGTAGGGTCCCCGGTGATTGTTGTTTACCCTAAGCCATAATCAGTCGAAACAGGGTATTGCGCGGGTGTGAGAAACGCGAACACTACTGGACTGCCTATTCACCGTAGGGAACCCAGATATTTTTCACCTGTGTGGCATGTTCGAGGAACCATCGTCCTTGGCCTTGCTTTATGTCGAACCAATCCACCGCGCGCCCCTCATTGGTCCAGACTTGCTTTAAGTTGCCGACCGAAAAAGCTTTGGCGGAGGCGCCAAGCTCCTCGTTACCAAAGCACCAGACTGCATTAACGTCATCGTGCTCCGCAAGTACCTTTACAAGTTCGGCGTGTTTTCCGGTAACCACGTTTATTACACCGCCCGGTAAATCGCTGGTTTCGAAAACTTGATAAAGATCCCCGGCAATGAGCGGATAAATCTCTGACGGAATCGCAATCACGGCGTTACCCACTGCGATCGCCGGCAGCACCAGTGAGAGAAACCCTAGAAGAGGCGCACCAGAAGGGCACGCAATTCCTATTGTGCCGATCGGTTCGTGCATCGCTAGCGTTACATTGCGAAATGGAGGATTGTGCACCGCGCCTTCAAACTTGTCGGCCCATGCGGCGTACGAGAAGATACGTTGAATGCCCAGATCGAGCTCCGAGGCTGCTTGCTTTCCGCCTACCACGGCTGCCAGGCGATTGCTTATTTCTGCGCGACGCTGCGAAAAATTCTCGGCCAGGTAGAAAAGGATTTGACCGCGGTTGTGCGCCGTGGTTTTCGCCCAGCTATCGGCTTTGCGGGCGGCTTCCACAGCATTTCGGATGTCTTTGCGGTTCCCGAGCGGCGCCTCACCGAGTACCGACCCGTTCGCGGACCGCACCGGCATGCTGTAGCCGGAATCTGGGCGAGCCTGTTTTCCGCCGATATAAAGTTTCACTGTACGGTCAATCGGAGGAGCTTCCGGCTCAACATGCTCATCAGAGGAGTCCGCGGCCGAACGGGTTGCGCCCGGAATCGGGGATGGAAGCGCGGGCGCGTGCTTGAACCAGACCGGCTCAAGATATTCCAGCAGACCCTCTTTGCCGCCTTCGCGCCCATAGCCGCTTTCCCGATATCCGCCAAATCCGCACGAGGCATCGAACAAATTTGTGCTGTTAACCCAGACCACGCCAGCCTTCAATTGGGCAGCGACGTGCAGCGCAACATTGATGCTTTCACTCCATACGCTGGCGGCCAGACCATACGCCGTGTTGTTCGCAAGCTCAACTGCTTCGCGAGGTGTGCGGAACGTCATCGCGGTCAACACCGGACCAAATATCTCTTCCTGGACAACCACGGAAGTGGGATGCACATTGCTCAGCAAGGTCGGAAGAAAGTACAGGCCTTGCGATGGCATTGCCAGCGCCGGTTGCCAGCATGTCGCGCCTTCAGCGACTCCCTGATCCACAAGACGCTGAATCCGGTCAAGCTGCACGCGCGCGATGATCGCGCCGATATCGATGGCCTTGTCTAGGGGATCACCAACGCGCAGATTGCTCATCCGGTCGCGCACGCGAGAAAGCAGCGCCTCGGCAATACTCTCTTGCATCAGGAGGCGTGACCCGGCACAACAAACCTCACCCTGATTGAGCCAGATGCCGTCTACAAGGCCTTCCACTGCACTGTCCAGGTCGGCATCTTCAAAAACAATGAAGGGTGATTTGCCACCAAGCTCGAGAGACAATCGCTTGTGGCTGTGCGCGGTTGTTTTACGAATCGCACGCCCGACTTCAGTGGAACCGGTAAAGGCGATCTTATCGACGCCTGGATGCTTCACAAGAGCTTCCCCTGTTGACCCGTCACCCGTGACGATGTTTACGACACCAGCGGGAAGCCCGATTTCACTGCAGAGTTCGGCGAAGGCCAGCGCCGTCAGGGGAGTGAACTCTGCAGGCTTCAGGACCACCGTGTTTCCCGTAGCAAGGGCCGGGGCGATTTTCCACGCGAGCATCAGGAGAGGAAAATTCCAGGGAATAATCTGTCCCACGACACCGCACGCGGTGTAACCGGGGAATTCTTCATTCAGGAGCTGCGCCCACCCGGCGTGATAATAAAAATGACGTGCTACGAGGGGAATATCGATATCGCGGCTTTCTCGAATGGGCTTGCCAGTATCCATTGTTTCGAGCACGGCGAGCCGGCGAGAGTGCTTCTGTACCTGCCGGGCCATGGCGTACAGATAGCGCGCACGAGCATGGGGAGTGAGAGACTGCCAGGAATGCAAGGCCGACCGTGCAGACGCAACGGCAGCATTCACGTCTGCGGAAGTCCCTTGGGCTAGGCTTGCGAGTTTTTCCCCAGTGGAAGGATCAGTTGAATCGAAGTATCGGCCGGCTGACGGCTCCTGCCAATGGCCATTGATGAAATGCCCAAAACGCCGACCGTGTGCGTCAAGCCAAATTTGCGCCGGCCGCGGATCTTCCGGGGCCGGGCCGTACTCCATCGTGGCGAATTTTTCGACGATGCTCATTTTACAATTCACTAAATCTGCCAATCGCCATCGCTCTCGACTCGCGCTAAGCCACAGGATGGCGGTACTCTGCCGAGTATCGTCCGGTTACATGATGCTCAAGCTGCCGCTCGATGTCGCCCAACATACTACTGGCGCCGAAGCGGAATAGTCTGGCGTTAAGCCAAGAAGGACCGAGCTCCTCTTTCATTAAAGAGAGCCATTCAAGCGACTGCTTGGCGGTCCGAAGCCCGCCCGCCGCCTTGAAGCCGACTGCAAGGCCGGTCTCGCGAGCGTAATCACGGATCGCGCGAGTCATTACCAAACCGACAGGAAGCGTTGCATTAACGGCTTCCTTGCCGGTGGATGTCTTGATGAAGTCGGCTCCTGCCATCATGGCAACTACGCCTGCGCGCGCAACATTGCGAAAGGTCAGCAAGTCACCGGTGGCCAGGATCACTTTCATGTGCGCATTACCGCAAGCGCTCTTGAACGTCGCGATCTCATTGTAAAGCTCTTGCCATTTTCCGCCGAACACGTGCGAGCGCGTAATGACCACGTCAATCTCATGGGCTCCAGCCTCAACCGACCGGCGGATTTCAGCAATGCGCTCGCCCAAGGGTGAGAGACCGGCTGGAAATCCTGTCGAAACAGCCGCAACCGCGATGTTGCTGCCCTCGAGAGCGCGAACCGCGGTCTCCACAAAGTTGTGATAGACACACACCGCAGCTACCTTCAACTGCAGCGTTGCGGTTCCCAAGCGCTCCACGATTTCATGTTGAATCGGCTGCCGGGCTTTAGCGCATAACCGGCGAACGCGCTCGTCGGTATCGTCGCCGGAAAGAGTTGTCAGATCGATGCAGGATATGGCGCGCAACAGCCACGCCGCCTGCCAGTCTTTCTTGACAGTGCGCCGCGTAACGATGGTTTGGGCGCGGCGCTCTACGGCACTGGTATTGACGCGGACTTCTTTCACCCAATCGAGATTGAGCGGGATGCCATGATTTGGGTGGAGATTACGGCCTGCAAGGGTACCCAGAACTGTGTTCGCTGGATGGGTGATGCCTTCCGCCGGATGACCAACCAGATTAGCCGCCGTTTCGAAACGCCTGTCGTTTTTTACGGCCATAAAGCCTTTCCGCCGATGTTAGCTCCGTAGCTCCCGTTGCGATTCCATGGCTTCGAGGATAAAGTCAGATTCGGCGGTGATCAATACTATCACTTTACGTGTCTCCCGCCGACAGGTCTGCTTCTACCAGCAGCCATTCGGACGGTTTTCGCATCATTCTGCTGACTTTCCATGCCCAGCGTCGTCTAAAGCTCCAGCGCCGCCAAGGGCCGGGACGTATCGTGCGCTTATACACGGTAATCCGTATTGCAGGCTCGAAACTAGGAAACTTTAGTTAACAAAATTGATTATGGAATAGCGCATTCGGCCTTTCTGTGGTACTCTAACTTTGCGCTTAATACCGCGGTTGTGTTGTGCGGTTCCTCTGTTTCAGTTTGTACTCTGAGATTACCCGCCTTCAGTTTTCTCCGTATGTCTCGAGCGTAATCTAAACTAAGTCTGGCAACTCAGGTTGCGGTTCGCGCGGAAAGTTTCGCACGCCCGACGACCGTTCGTCAGAGAGAGAGAAAGTAAGATCCATGCAGAATTTTTCAGAATTACCGATTTCCGCGTACACCAAAGAGCGGTTATCGTTTGCTCGTTTTTCAATACCCACTCCGGTGCAAGCCGCGGCGATCCCCCCTGCACTTGAAGGCAAAGATGTACTTGCCACTGCGCAGACAGGCACCGGCAAGACCTTGGCGTTCCTGGTTCCAATCATAGAACGCTTACTTCAGAACAACACGCCGGGGATAGCGGCTCTGGTGCTCGTGCCCACTCGCGAATTAGCGATGCAAGTGGTTGACCAATTTAATGTCCTGCGGGGCAAGAAACTATCGCCCGCAGCCCTGGTTGTCGGCGGCTTATCCGAAGGCCAGCAACTTACGGCTATTCGCAAAGGAGCACGCATGGTTGTTGCGACACCAGGTCGGTTGGAGGATTTTCTTGATCGCAAGCTCATCAATTTCCGCGCGCTTGGCGTGCTGATTCTTGATGAAGCGGATCGCATGCTGGACATGGGGTTTCTTCCGGCGATTCGCCGGATTGTTTCCATTCTGCCCAAAGAGCGGCAGACCATGTGCTTTTCGGCCACGCTTGAAAGCTCTGTGGCACACCTGGTGAATGGGCACATGAAAAATCCGTTGCGCCTCGCATTCGGCTCGATTCTAAAACCCTCCGAAAATGTTCGCGTGCAGGCATTTGAAGTCGCGCTCGATCGGCGGCAGGAAGTGCTTCAGCGGATACTATCGAAAGAGACTGGACGGTGCCTGATCTTCGCGCGCACCAAGCGCGGAACTGAACGGCTCGCCAACAGCCTCAATCGCGAAGGGTTTGCTGCTGCCATGATTCATGGCGATCGGTCGCAGTCGCAGCGAAGCGCTGCACTGGCCGGATTCCAGCAAGGCCGTTATCGCGTGCTGGTGGCAACAGACGTGGCTTCTCGCGGTATTCATGTGCAGGATATCGCTCACGTGATTAATTACGATCTGCCGGAGGTCGCCGAGAATTTCATCCATCGCGTCGGTCGCACCGGACGCGCCGGAGAGCGCGGTGTCGCTTCGACCTTCTTCGCCAAAGAGCAGCGCCCCGAGTTAAATCAACTTGAGCGCACGCTCGGCATCCGTATGGAAAGGATGCCCGCAGAGGACCAGCACGTTGAACGATCGCATCGAAAGAGCGCCGTCGCTGCGCCCCATCAGATCGCTAACATCAATCCGATCGCTTTATCCACAAAGAATAAGATGTCTCGGCTCCCAGGCGAGGTTTTTCAGTCACATTTAGAAAACTGAAGCCGCAGCACCTTCCCTTAATGTACGCTGGCGGGACTCGATCCTAGGGTCCTGCCAGAACTTTCTACGCAAATCAAGCATCTAAATGACTATGGCACTGAAACCAAACGCGGGTTGGTCAGCGCGGTTGCTTAACTCAGCTGCTCGCGCAGGCCTCCGCCGCGCTTATCATAGTGTGCAGGTGGAGCCAGATAAGTTTATGGATCACTTGCGCATCGTAGAAGGGCTTCCCTTGCGGACCTGGGACGACGCTTTCTTGCTTGGGCCAGAGGTTTTGAATCCGGTCGCTCAGAACCTCATTCATGCGGCGACAAAAGCAGCGGCGCTGGAGGGAATGGGCCTCGGTTTCGGAGGTTTTTTGACCCTGGTGCCGGACATGGGCATTCTCACAGCGATCACAATCCGTATGTTGCAGAAGTTGAGTCTTCTTTACGGGTTTCCATACGCGAGCGAGGATCAGGTGGTAGAGTTATGGATCGCCGCGTCCAGCGCAGCCGGCCTCGATCTAGGTAAAGAATTCCTCGAAAAGTGCGCCGTTCAAAAGCTTGTTCCTCGAATTATCGATAGGATCGCGGTAAAAGTGGGGGCCGAAGTTGCTGAGAAATGGACTGGGAAGCTCATCCCAGTTGTCAGTGCTGGCATCGGTGGCGCCCTGAACTATTACTTTGTTCGCGCGTGGGGACGGCGTGTGCAAAAACATTTCGAGGAACGTCACAACGCCGTTGTCGCGCAACGGTTCTCAGAATCCGCGATTAATATTCCGCCAATAAACTTGCCGCAGCTTGGTTCCTAAGCCGCGAGCTGTGGCAACCAAGGCCCACGCCCATCGATTGGATCACCGCTCTTTATCAGGGAAGCTGGTGGACGAGAAGGGGCTCGAACCCTCGGCCTCGGCGTTGCGAACGCCGCGCTCTCCCAACTGAGCTACTCGCCCACTGTTTGGGTTGAAAATAGTCTAGCAGAGGCTCATTCCACTGCCAAAGGGTTTAGAGGCGAGAGATTTAAATGGTTATGGGCGAGGCAAAGGATCGCCAGCGCGCTGCGCGATTATTTTCCTGGCATTCTCATAAAGCGCGCGAGCCTGCGGTACAGAATCCAGGGCTTTTTGGACTTGCGGATCGGCTTCAAGCGCAACTTTCAAACTCTCTTGCAAGCCAAAGACCGACAAGAAAACTTCCTGTTTGATCTTGCGTTTTATCCAATCCAGATTTTCAGCAATCTCGGGCTGTATATACCGGATGGACTGCCCATCGAGGTACTTGCGGAATTCGTGAAGTACGTCGTCGTCCACTTCGAATTGCTTGGTGATGTTGGGCCTTGAGCCCATAAAATGCCGCGTAAAGCCGCCGACGGTCGCTTCGTAAGCGGAAAACGCATCATGACGAAACAGTGTTTGTTGGAAATGATTGTACTTGGGCGTGGGCACCACGACATCGGGCGTGATTCCGCCGCCACCGGTCACTTGCCGACCGCTGTCGGTTAATTTGATTTCTGTCGGATGCTCCGGTGTTTTGCGCGTGTAGTGATAGTCGTACAGCGAGATCGTTTTGTAATCACGTTGGATGAGGCGACCGCTTGGCGTGTAGTAGCGAGCGGTCGTCAGCGCCAGGCCGGTATTTTCACTCAGACCGGTGACTGTCTGAACCAGTCCCTTCCCAAAGCTGGTTTCGCCGATCACCAAACCCCGATCATGGTCCTGAATCGCTCCGGTAACGATTTCCGACGCCGAAGCGGAAAGGCCATTGATCAAGACGACGACCGGTACTCGAACGCCTTGATTCCCGTTGACTGCCCAGTATCCGCGCTCGGGAGCGCTCCGGCCGTGATGCGTCACGATAAGCTGATTTTTCTCCAGGAACATGTCCGAGACGCCGACGGCGGCGGACAGTAGTCCGCCGGGATTTCCCCGCAGATCGAGGAGTAAGCCATCGAGTCCATTCGCATTGACGGTAAGCTGCTTCAGCGCGTCCCTGATTTCATGATCCGTCGTCTCACTAAAACCGGACAAGCGCACATAGCCAATCTCCGGTTTAATCCTATAAATCAAGTCGACGGAGCGACGCGAAACTTCGTCGCGCGTAACCGTGAACGAAAGCAACTCCGGGTAGCCCTCGCGCGATACCGTAATGTGCACAACGGTCCCCTTAGGGCCTTTGAGCAAATCGGCGACTTCCGTAGTCGAAATTCCATCGGTGGATTTGTCATCCACCTTCATAATCGTGTCCCCAGGGCGAATTCCGGCGCGATACACAGGCGAGCCGACATAGGGAGCGAGTACCACGGTTCGGTTTTCCCGCGGGGCGACCGTCATTCCAACGCCAAAATATTTTCCACGCTGCTCTTCGCGGAGTTGCGAATATTGTCGCGCATCAAAAAAATTGGAGTGAGGGTCGAGAACGCGAAGCATGCCGGGTATGCCGCCCTGATACACGATCTTGTCGGTATCCACTGCCTCGGCATAATTCTCTTGAACGATGGAGAGAACCCGGGTGAATTTACGAACTGAGGTTTGCAAATCGTCGCTAGAAGCGGCTGTAGCACGAACCGAAGGTCCATAAAGCCCGCCGATAACGGATGAAAAAATCAGAACAGACAAAACAAGGAAAATTCCGCGACGCTCGCCCTTCATCCAAACCTCCGATGGTTGCTCGTAAAGCCAGTATAACATAGGTTTTCGGCTTCGGTTTGACACGTCCAGACGCCTCTTCTATGATGAATCAACACGATGCTAAGCCTACCGCATCTCGTCGTTATTTTTGTGATTGCGCTGGTTGTTTTCGGACCGCAAAAGTTGCCGGAGCTTGCCCGAACGCTGGGTAAGCTAATGGCCGAATTTCGCAAGGCTTCCGGGGATTTCCGCTCAGCTTTCGAAGAGGAAATGCGCGATCTGGAACGCCAGGCTCGTGAAACGGAGCGCAAATTGAAGGAGGCAGCGCGCCTGCCGGCTGCCCCGGCCGCACCTGTGCCTGCCGAACCCGCACCGGAAGTAACTACTGTCGACGAAAGCTTATCCCGCCCTCCTGAAGCTGCCGCAGGGCCGTGGATCACAACTCCCTCGGAGACGAAGGCGGACTTGCCACAGCACTCCGATTTGAGTCCAACTGACGGCGAGGCTGGCGAGGCTGGTATTCCCGATCACGAGCCCCAGCCCGATCATCTCGAGTCTCAGCCGGATAATGGCAACTCGAATCCTCCAGCTAAATCTAATCATGTCGACCGCCAACCAGCCTGAGCTGCAATCCGCTGCGGTCCCCGAAGACAGCGGCGGACAGATGAGTTTTTTCGAGCATCTGACAGAGCTTCGCAAGCGAATCATTAACTCCTTGCTGGCTGTGGCCATCGGCGCCTTTATCGGAGTCTATATCTCGCAGCACATCATCGGGCTCATCCTGCGCCCCATGCTTAAGGCCCTCCACGACGCTGGGCTGCAGGAAAGGCTGGTATATACCCATCCCGCGGCCTATTTGAATTTGATCATTATGCTGGGACTGTATCTGGGCATTGTGCTCGCCTCTCCCGTCGTTCTGTATCAGGTTTGGCTGTTTGTCGCCCCGGCATTGTACAGACACGAGCGCGGTGTCGTGGTGATGTTTGTGGGTTCGTCAGTCCTCTTGTTTTTGGCCGGCATTTCCTTCGGTTATTTCTTCACACTCCCCTATATTTTGCATTTTCTGGTGAGTTTTAAAGGGCCGGTTGAGCCCATGATCAGCATCAACGAGTATTTTGATTTGATCCTGATGATTTTGCTGGGGCTCGGCATCGTCTTCGAGTTGCCGATACTCATTTTCTTTCTATCGCTGTTTGGCATCGTGACACCTCAGTTTTTGTGGAAGAACTTCCGCTATGCCATTCTGATTATCAGCATCGTGGCTGCGATCGTGACGCCGACCCCTGATGCTATGACCATGCTGATCTTTATGGCTCCCATGGTCGGACTTTATTTTGTTGGCATCGGCGTGTCGGCAGCAGTGGTGCGCAAGCGCCGCCGTAGAGACTTGCCGAATGCGGCCGGGGGCCAGACGTAGTGAGTCGGGAACACTATATGCAGCGCTGCGTCACGGGTGCGGGATGCTTCCTGGTACTGCTATTCGCCGTAGGATGCTCGGTGAACAACGGTGCGCCGCCAGCAAAAGCTCAAGCCGCCACATCGCCAGCAACCTCATCCTCATCTGCAGCGCCATCATCATCTGCTACGATCACAGCTTCGAGCCCCATAGACCCCGGTTCGCTCGACGATGCCCCACCGCCGCCGGAAAAGACTGCGGGTTTCGACGGTCAGAAAGCTTTTGACCATGTGAAGAAGCTGGTCGAGATCGGGCCCCGGCCCCCCGATTCGCCGGGAATTCACAAAGCCCAGGAATACATGCAGGCTCAGCTCCGCAGCTTTGGGTGCACTGTGGAGGAAGACAACTTCGGTGCCTCAACCCCGATCGGTCAAGTACAAATGAAGAATTTACTGGTAAAGATTCAGGGGAACAGTCCGAACGTAATCCTTCTGACCACGCACTACGACACTTTAACGATGGACAACTTCGTCGGTGCGGATGATGGGGGCTCCTCAACTGGACTGATGCTGGAGATGGCGCGTCATTTTTGCAGTCATAAAAATGCCTTAACGATTTGGATTGCCTTCTTCGACGGTGAAGAAGCGTTTCGCCAGTGGAACAACGATACGGACAGCACCTTCGGCAGCCGTGAAATGGCGGCCAAGCTGAATGCCAGCGGCGACTTGAGGCGCATCAAAGCGATGATGCTCGCCGATATAATCGGCTACAAAAATCTTCGAATCAAGCGTGAAACGAATTCCACGCCGTGGCTTACGGATCTAGTGTGGGCCACTGCCGCTCGGCTTGGATACGGCAAGGTGTTTGTCTCCGAACAGACAGCGATAGAAGATGACCACTTGGCATTCCTCAAAAGAAAAGTTCCCTGTGTTGACGTCATCGATTTGGAGATCCCCTACTGGCACACCACCCAAGACACTCTGGACAAAATCAGTCCACGAAGTCTGGCGATTGTTGGGCATGTATTTGTGGAATCCATCGGCGAGCTGCAAAAGAAGTTTCGTTAAGCCGGCCTAACGCTCGAACCACACCTTTTTGCCCGTGGCCACCGCAGAATGTTTCAGAAAATCATCGTCGTTACTGTACGGAAAATCGGAGCGGTAATGGCTGCCGCGGCTTTCCTCCCGCGCCAGCGCCGACCCCGCGATCAATTGTGCTAGCGTCCATGCATTGTGGAGCTCGGCATCGCGGCGCGAAGCGTGCTCGGGAACAGGCGACGGAAGCTCCCGAAGTTGTTCGATCGCGCGCGTGAGCTCTTTTCCGTTGCGAAGGATTCCCACGTGCTTCCACATTAAATCGCGAATTTGCTGAAATGCCGGCGGGCACTCGATGCCCGAAGCGGTCGCGCCTGCTTTCGGTGCGGAATTGTTTTCCGGACCGTGTTTCGCGGAATGATGATGATCGAGCTTTTGAGCGCGCTTCTCAGCATCCCCCGCAGTTTCGGCATGTTTCTTTGATGTTCGACAGTCCTTCATCATCGCGTCACCCGCTCGCGCGCCAAACACCAACCCTTCCAGAAGAGAATTGCTGGCTAGCCGGTTGGCCCCATGCACGCCGGTCGCGGCTGTTTCGCCCGCCGCGTAAAGACTGGAAAGCGAAGTTCGGCCCCATAGGTCGGTTTTAACGCCACCCATGGCGTAATGCGCCGCAGGACGCACCGGCGCCAGGTCAGCCGAGATGTCCAGTCCATACTGGAGACACGTGGCAAAGATGCGCGGGAAACGTTTCTTTAAAAACTCTTCGGATTTGTTGGTCATATCCAGATACACATGCTCGCTGCGCGTGCGATGCATTTCCGAAACGATCGCCCGGGCCACCACGTCGCGCGGCGCAAGCTCTTGCGCTTCGTGATAACGCTTCATGAACCGCTCCAGATCAATGTTGCGAAGCACTCCGCCCTCGCCGCGCAGCGCTTCCGAGAGAAGAAAACGTGGCGCACCCTTTATAGCCAAAGCGGTAGGATGAAATTGTACAAATTCCAGGTCCGCGAGCACCGCTCCGGCTTGGTACGCGATGGCCATTCCGTCCCCAGTTGCAACGGCAGGATTTGTCGTTTGACTGTAGACCTGGCCAAGCCCGCCAGTCGCAAGCAGCACAGCCTCCGCATGGACTTCTTCGATTTCTCCTGAGGATTCGTTGAGGTAGCGCAGACCTGTTGCGCGCTGATCCTCCATCAGCAATTCAGTGGTAAACGCGAAAGGCGAGATTTGCAGCGCCGGGCACGATTGGGCGCGAGCCAAGAGTGCACGGCCGATTTCGCGCCCGGTAGAATCGCCTTGCGCATGTAGAATGCGCGAACGGCTATGCGCGGCCTCGCGGGTAAATGCAAGCTTCGTCCCCGCATGATCAAACTGGGTCCCCCACTCGATTAACTCTTGGATGAAGCGCGGACCCTCCTCGACAAGTATTTTCACAGCCTCCGGACGACACAGCCCGTCGCCAGCGAGAAGCGTGTCTTGCTCGTGGAGGCTCACTTCATCTTCGTCGCTCAGCGCTGCAGCGATACCACCCTGAGCCCATTCAGTTGCCGAATCGTTCAAACCAGATTTCGCGAGCACCAGCACTTTGCCGGCGCTGCTTAACTCGATGGCGCCACGTAGACCGGCTACTCCGCAACCGACCACCGCGAAATCCACGTGATGGATCTTCTGAGCTTTCATAACAGGCCGTTGAATGAAGCTCATGTTAGCACGAAGCTAACTCAATCATTCCTAGGCAGCTTGCGGAATTGTGCTAGAGTTTCTCATTCTACGCGGCGGTCTTTTTCCAATCGAAATAGAGGATTAGCGCAAATCATTTGCTCATGAAGACTCAACAAGTTCTTGTGCGATCATCAGCGGGCAGCTACCCCGTTCTCTTCGGTAAAGGCCTCTTGCAACGTTGGTCCGGACACATTTCGCGGCTTGGAAAACCGTTCAATATTTATATTGTGTCGTCGCCGACCGTGTGGAGAAATTGGGGACGCTACGTCCTGCATGGGTGTTGCGACTCCGGTAATCGCAAAACGATATGCACTATCCTTTTTAATGACCGTGAATCTTTGAAGAATCTCGAGACCGTTGAGCAGATTTGTCGGCAATTGGTGCGGGCCGGCGCCGACCGGCGATCAATGCTGGTCGCCGTGGGCGGCGGCGTCGTCGGAGATGTCGCGGGGTACGTGGCTGCAAGTTTTCTCCGGGGCGTCAAGCTCGTTCATGTTCCAACTACCCTCGTCGCCCAGGTGGACAGCGCCATCGGAGGAAAGACGGGCGTCAATTTGCCGGAAGGGAAGAACCTTGTTGGTGCATTTTATCCACCGCGAATTGTGCTGACCGATCCGGAAACACTCAGAACACTTCCGAGACGCGAATATCGATCCGGAATTTACGAGGTAATTAAATACGGCATTATCGGCGACCGTCAACTGTTTGAATTTTTGGAGCGCCAGCTGTCGAACGTGCTATGGCGAGAGCCTGGAGCCCTCGACTACGTAATTCCGCGATGTATAAAAGCGAAGGCGGACATTGTGAGCCGCGACGAGCGCGAATCTGGGCCCCGCGAAATATTGAATTTCGGCCATACCCTCGGGCACGCCCTGGAAACGGTCACACGCTACCGTGTTTTTCGTCATGGTGAAGCAGTTGCCTGGGGCATGATCGCTGCGGGGCTGTTTGGTGTAGCGATCGGCAAGACGACGCCATCGGACGCGAAGCGCATGATTGATTTAATCGCGCGCGCGGGTCCTCTGCCTGCGTTGCCGGCCATCTCCGGCCAGCGCATGATTGCAGCCATGCGCGCAGACAAGAAAGCCCGTGCGGGTCAATTACGTTTTGTGGTCGCTTCAAAAATTGGCCGCTCGGAAACGGTTTCGGATATTCCCGAAAAAGTGATATGCGAAGTGCTTCGCGAACTGCCTGTTCTCGTCGCACGAAAGAGCTGAGGGGGACCACTCTGAAGCCACAAACACTCCCGGGAACCCGGCCGCCGGGAACGCGCGGTGATCGCGAAGCCGCCCAAAGCGTCCGCCAAATGTTCGGTCGCATCGCTCCACGTTACGATTTCCTCAACCATGCGCTTTCCTTGCAGATGGATCGCGTCTGGCGCCGCCGCGTGGCCAAGCGATTTCGAAACATTCTGCTCCGCGAACACGCCAGCGTACTGGATTTGTGCTGCGGCACAGGCGACCTGACGGCAGGACTCGCACGGAGCGGACGCGCTCGCGTCATCGGAACTGATTTCGCGCATCCCATGCTAGTTCAGGCGCTGCGGAAGTGCTCCCTCGGCCGCGCAAACCATCGGGTAATCCCCCGGCAATTATTTGCCGAAGCCGACGCCCTCGCTCTCCCGTTCGCCGATCACTCATTTGATCTTCTCACCGCAGCGTTCGGTTTTCGGAATCTCGCCAGTTACGAGCGTGGGCTGCTTGAAATGTACCGCGTGCTGCGCCCCGGTGGCGAAGTCGGCATCCTCGAGTTCGCCGAGCCCCGCGGCCGCATGTTCAGCGCACTCTATCGCTTTTATTTCAGAAAAATCCTTCCCAGCCTCGGTGGAGCTATCTCCGGCGACCGCGCCGCGTACACCTATCTGCCAGACTCGGTTGCGAAATTTCCTTCGCCTGAGGCTCTTGCTGCGTTAATGGAGCAAGTCGGATTCGTGAATCTGAGCTTCGAACGTTGGACGGGCGGAATCGTTACGCTGCATCGCGCCCGCCGATGAAGTCGCTCTTTACATTCCGCTGCGCACTGTGCGATAAATTCTCTAGGAAAACCATCTAATATTGATCACCTAAGTCGCCTCGACATGGTCGAGGGGTCGAATATGAGAAGGCACCTACCCCCGGAACTTAGGTTTCGCTTTGCTGGGGGTGTCCAGCATGCGCATCGCCCAACAAAGGACGAGTGAGAGGGGGCTGCCGCAGCGACCGTCGCCGATCACAACTCCCCTATTTTCATTCGGCCCGATGAAGTAAAGTGGGGCCCCGGCTCGCTCAAATAGCCATCCGGCGCTCACTTTGCGGCGGCGCTCGGCGAGCAACGCTTTGGCTCTCGGCTAGACCTCGCCATCACCTACCAGTCGACTTCCTGCTGGGGTCGTCGGAGGAATTCGCATAGCTTATGATGGTGGTAGGTCCGGATCCCGGCAGGTGAAACCGGCAATTCGAATTAAACGTCGCAACAGGGGGGCACGTTATGCCTACGAAATGGACAATGAAAGGAACTCTCCTCGGTGCATGTAGTTGCGACTGGGGGTGCCCATGCAGCTTCGATGCGCCACCAACTCAAGGCTTCTGTGAAGGTGGCTATCTCTGGCACGTGGATAAAGGAAACTTGGGGGACGTGGTGCTCGACGGTCTTTCCTTCGCTTGGGTTGGGCATTCACCTGGACCGCTTCACAAAGGAAACGTCACCTGGCTCGTCGTCGCCGACGAAAAGGCCAGTGCCGCCCAGCGCAAAGTGCTTTCTACCTTAGCGGAAGGGAAGTCGGGAGGGCCGTGGGCCATTTTTATGGCTGTCGCATCGCGTCGCGAAGGACCGCGCTATGTTCCCTTCGAGCTGCATCTCGACGGGCTCAAGAGTCGCGCGCGCGCGATTGGAGTCGTGGAATATGCACTCGGACCAATCCTCAATCCTGTGAGCCACGAGCCGGAAGAGCTATACTTAGACAAACCGACAGGATTTACCTCCAAACGGTTGACCCTGGGGGCCTCGCAAGTGTTTCGCGTGACGTCGGATGTCGTGCAATACGACCACAGCGGCAAATATGCTGAATACTCGACGTTCGATTACGCTGGGGAAACACCTGACTGAAATTCCCTCCGGCCACGACGTGCCCATGAAGAATCAACTAAAGGCTGCGCCGAGGCACTCGGCGCTGCCGTTCGGTTTACCCCCAGAGGTGGACCATGAAGGCAAGCGTCTACGCGCCATTGCGGCCGGCATTTTTGTTGTTGCAGCACTGGCGACGTTAACGGGCTCGCTCGAGATGCAAGATGGAATGCGTATGCCCGGCGATTGGAATATGCCCATGATGTGGATGGTGATGCCAGGGCAATCCATGTTCTCAGCGGCGTGGATGTTTCTGCTCATGTGGCAGGCAATGATGATTGCGATGATGCTCCCATCGACGTGGCCGATGCTCGAGCTCTATCATCGGACCGCAGTGTCTACCGAGGAGCGGCACCCCGCTGCTCAGACGGCGCTCGTAGGAGCTGGCTATTTTGCGGTATGGTTCGCGTTTGGTGCCGTGGCTTTTGGGCTGGGGTTATTGGTGTCGCGACAGACGATGGATTCTGCCTGGCTGAGCGCCCTCATCCCCGCTTTTGCGGGAGTAGGGCTCCTGGTCGCCGGAATCTATCAGTTATCTCCACTCAAACAGCGATGCCTGCAACACTGCCGCTCGCCACTGTTGTTTCTTGGGCACATCTTTCGCCCCGGTTACCGCGGTGCTTTCCGAGTTGGAGTGATTCACGGGGCGTTCTGTGCAGCCTGCTGTTGGGCTCTGATGCTTATCCAGATGGTTTTGGGAGTTATGAATCTGGGCATCATGATCGTCGTCGCCGGTATTATCGCCGCGGAAAAACTGTGGAGTCGCGGGCCGTTTTTTGCCCGAATTGCTGGGATGGCTTCGATTGCGGTTGGGATAGTCTTGTTGGTACGGCACATGCCTTGAGGTTTTATGACCGTGTACAGATTCGGGAAGGGGATGCGGTAATGATTCCAGCCGCCGCGGTTATTCCAGACCGAGCGCGCGAATTTTTGATAGCAGCGTCTTGAATGACACTCCGAGCTTTTCCGCGGCGCGGGTTTTGTTCCACTTGCTTTCGCGCAAGGCCGTTTCGATCAAGAAGCGTTCGACGTGCCCCTGCGCGCGCTCCGCGACCTCCTGCATTGACCCTTCCCAATCGAACTTTTCGGGGATCATGCCGGTGGGCACCTGACCAGCAGCGGGCCGGGCTGCCGGAAGTTGCAAAGACGCGGTATCGATACGATCTCCGTCACATAAAATAGCGGCGCGCTCGATTGTGTTCTGCAGCTCACGCACATTCCCCGGCCATTGATAACCAACCAGCTTCACGCGTGCATCTTCCGTGAATTCCAGATTTGGTTTGCGAAACTCCTTGCGGAACTTCTCAAGGAAGTGCGCTGCGAGCAGCAGCACATCGCTTCCGCGTTCTCGTAACGGCGGAACGGTCAGCGGCACGCCAGCAATCCGAAAGTACAGGTCCTCGCGAAAAGCCTTCGTGGCCACGGTCGCACGCAAATTATGATTGGTGGCTGCCAGAACACGCACATCAACTTCTACAGCTTGTGTCCCGCCGACGCGCTCGAATCGGCGCTCCTCCAGCACGCGAAGCAGCTTCGACTGGATGCTCAGGGGCAGGTCGCCAATTTCATCCAAAAAGATCGTACCGCGGTTGGCAAGTTCCATCTTGCCGATCTTTCGGGCCCCCGCGCCTGTGTATGCGCCGCGTTCATGACCAAAAAGTTCATTCTCGAACAGACCCTCGGGGATAGCCGCACAATTGAGCGCCACAAAAGGACGATCGCGTCTTGTTGAAAGGTGGTGAATGGCGCGCGCAAATAGCTCTTTCCCAGTCCCACTTTCACCTAGCAGCAAGACCGTTGAGTCGGTCGCAGCCACGCGCTGCACTTGTTGGCTGATTTCCCGCAAGCAAGCATGTTCTCCGACAATTTGCGGAAAACCGTACCGAGCCGAATACTCTTCACGCAGCAGAAGGTTTTCCCGCAGCAATTCCTGCTGCTGTGCCGCACGTTCCACCAGCAACTTCAGATGGTCCAGATCCACGGGCTTTTGAATGAAATCAAACGCCCCCTCTTTCATCGCGGTGACGGCTTCTTCCACCGACCCAAATGCCGTCACGATGATTACCGGCACTGTCGGATCGGCTTGCTTGGATTCGCGTAGGATTTCGATTCCTGAGCGCCCCGGTAACTTCAGGTCCGTCAGGACCAACAAATAGCGTCTCTCGCGAATTTTGCTTACCGCAACATTGCCGTCGGGTGCATCGTCAACTGTGTACCCGGCCCGCTCCAGTGCCGTACGCAACATCGTGCGCAGCTCGGCCTTATCCTCGACGAGCAAAAGCGGCTCCATGGCCTTCTTTCCTGCCTTCGAATCTATCTTCGAAGTTGGCGCGAGCGGCGTGTCTATTGTCGTAGTCTGCAAAGTTCTAACCGGAAGGAGAAATTGCTGATCTGGTTGGATTCAAGAATCTAAGGTTGGCGGGCCCACCCTGGATCCCCACCGGACTGCCGAAGCTCATCTTCCAGGCTTGCGATTGCTTGGCGAAGCTGTTCAATTTCTTTTTTCTTTATCTCGATCTTCTGACTATGTTCGTTAATGTCCTTGCGCGTGTACTGTTCTTTAAGCGCTTTCTGTGGATCCGAATAATATTCTACTTGCCCCTTATTCCATTCGCGTTGCAGCACATTTAGCTCAGCCTCCGCCAGATGTAGTTTGTTGTAGGCCTCCGCGAAGCGCTGCCGCCAGATTTTTTCTCCCTTAGTATCTTTTTCAGTGTCCGCGATTTGATTGCGCTGGACTGCACCCGTTTTCTGCGACTGGTCCGTGGGCACTGTCGGTCCGGTTGAAGAGGATAAAGAATCTGGTCGCTGGATTGTTGCTCTCAACAAGTCTTCGTCCGTCACGACTCTGGCAGGCTTAACCGATGTTTTTTTCTGCGCGCGCGCCTTGCGGGCAGCCTCGGCCACAGATTCCTGTTGGGGGGATCTTGCGTCGATGGTGCAGGGTAGTGCCGCGGCGCCGGCAACAATCATCACCGTTATTGGGATGAGTCGTACACGCATTGATAGGTCCCTTCGGGAGGGTTGAGCGATATTCCCTCTACTAGTTTAGATGCCCCCATAGACCGCCTCGACCGCTTCTCTGTGCAACGGTAGCCAAAGGATAAACTCGGCGCCACCCCCAGATTGGTTGCGGACCTCTACCGCCCCCCCGTGCTGAACAATGATTTTTTGCACTACCGCCAAGCCAAGACCGGTTCCGTTTACTTTTGTGGTGTAAAACGGTTTGAAAACATTGGGCAGGTCGCGTGCAGCGATTCCAGGCCCATTATCAGTCACGCAGATGCGCTGAAGCTCGACGCCGGCGTTGTGCTCTATGGAGCCTCGTAGGACGACGCGTCCGCCAGAAGTCTCTCCCGACGAAGCCTCCGCGGCATTGCGTGCAAGATTGAGAAGTGCTTGCCGCAGAAGGCCCTCGTCTCCGGAAACCTGCAGGAATTCGCCCGCGCAACTGACATTCACCTCTGGGATCGCCTCGTGAACGTCAGCAGCCACTCGCTCGACGAGCTTCCCAATCTCCACTTGTTCATTTGCCAGCTCGAGCGGTCGCGCAAATTTCAAAAACTCCGCAACCACGTGGGTGATCGCCCGGGTTTGCTCGAGGATCCTTCCTGCATAATCGGAGGAAACCTCACCGGAGGCCTCGCTGCGAATCATTTGCGCGTAACCGGAAATTGTGGCCAGCGCGTTTTTGAATTCATGAGCGATACCCGCTGATAGCTCGCCCAGCGCGGCGAGATTTTCCTTGAATTGGATTTGTTTCTGAAGCGCGGCAAGTTCCGTCAAATCGCTCAATAGGCAAATAGCGCCTGAGATTTTCTGTGAGTCTTGGAAAATCGGAGAGATTGTAATGCCCAGCCGACGGGCATCGCCCTCAGGTGTGGCATACTCAATTTCTTCGCGACGGAATGTAGTCCCGTGTTTAAGGCAGCGAGCCAGCAGATCTGTGAGCGCTGAGGTGGCGCCCAGCGCTTCGGTATAGCGCCGGAATGTAAGGCTACGTACGCCCAGCACTGTTTCGGCTGCAGGATTCGCACTTGAGATCAGCTCCGAAGCGTTCACCACGAGCAAACCCGATGGCATGTTTCGAGTCACTTCCTCGCTCAACCGCTCAGTCTGCTCGGCGCGCTCCTTCTCGGCACGATGCAAGCGCTCCAGCTCTTTCTCTTGTTCGCGAAGTTTTTGGATCACCGCCTGCATGGATGCGGCTATAAATGCCGAAGGAGTTTCTCCCTGAGGTTTTAACGACTCGAAGTCTTCTGGCGCGGAGGGCCCACGGGTCCGAAACATGCGGCGCACGGCATAGGAAACAATGATGACCGAACCCATCAGCGCCATAAGAGCAAAAATCGCCAGGCCTATGATTATCCAGTTCGTTCCCGGGTTGAATTGCGAAAGCATAATTTGCGAAATCACGACTCAGAAATGATTTCCGCTAGGTCATCGAATTCTAAGTTCCTCGGCCCAGACCAGTTTCAACGCCCCGAAGAGACAGAGAAGTACCATTCCAGAGCGGAAGTACCAAAGAAAACTACCAGCAGGGCTCCAGCCCCGAGGAACGTTCCAAATGGCAACTGATATTTACTCGCT
Source organism: Candidatus Dormiibacterota bacterium (assembly GCA_035602605.1). Lineage (GTDB taxonomy): Bacteria > Acidobacteriota > Terriglobia > Acidiferrales > UBA7541 > DASQHY01. Next base: position 4,335 of record DATNLZ010000111.1, on the reverse strand, counting down.
AAGGCGTAGCGCAGCGCGCTGATCGTTCCTATACCCCTGCGGCTGGCGCGTTCGGCCACCCGGCGCTTCCAGCCGCGCATGTAAAGCAGCGCTATGATCGACAGTCCAATCAGGCTGCCGAGTAGCGTGCCGATCAGGATGGTAAGAAAGGTGTTCGTCACGCCCAGAAATGCACCAGCCATCATCATCATTTTGATATCGCCTTGGCCCATTCCCTCCCGCCCACGCCACAAAAAATATCCTTTTCTTACGATCCACAGGAGCAGCATCCCGAATGCTGCGCCCAGAACCGAATCGGTGAACGACAGCACCGCAAGCGGCGGGATGTAATGCGCCGCGCGCCCCCATAAGAGCTGCGCGAAGTCGTCCATCGGAGCCGTGCCGACGCTGAGGGCTAGACCTAACCCTAACCCTGGAAACGTAATAGCGTCGGGAAGAACGCGCTCTCGAATATCAGTTACTATCAGCACCAGGATCAAGCAGGCAAAAATCGTCCACTTCAGTCCAGCCGGCGTAATCCCAAAAATACGATAAACGCCCACGAACAGCAGCCCAGTCACAATCTCGATCGCCGGATACAAAATCGCGATGCGTGTTCCGCAGTTCCGGCATCGCCCCCCCAGCACAACCCAGCTTAGAACTGGGATGTTATCGAAAGCCTTTATAGACGACTGACAAACCGGACAGTGTGACCGCGGACGCACAATCGATTCCTCGGCAGGAATCCGCACGATGCACACATTCAAAAAGCTGCCGATAAGCATGCCGAACACAAAGATGACGAGGGTAACCACGAATTGACTGTGCCATAACGGTTCAGGTCACTCAAGCAATCGCGCGCCACTCGTGTCTGATTCTTCACTCCGAGCGCCACGCGTCGCACTCGTCCGCGCATGCCCCACAGATTGCGCATCAGTTTGCGCGGCTCGGGCCTCTGAAGTATATTCAAACGTTCGAGTCCCATGTCCTGGCTTGAACAAGCGATCCGCCGGTACGAGCATCGTCGCTGGACCACTGACGACAACCGCATGGTACGGCCCTTCGAATGGGGTCTTGAGCACATTGGCGGTCGAGCGGATGAACCCGATCTGCGCGCCTGGTTGCGCCGGTGGTCGCAGCAAACGCTCGCGAGCAGTCATGAGTGGTTTGCCGCCGACCCGGCTACCGATTATCGTCTCCAAGATAATGTGCTGACATTTTCCAGTGCCGTCATTTCACCGTGGCCGGTGAACAATGTCGTCAGCGCCCGCTTTTATCCGGCAAAGAAATCTGGCCCTGCCGTTCTGGTGCTTCCCAACTGGAATGCCAAATGGCATGGCCAAGTCGAGCTCTGCCGGTGGCTCAACAAACTTGGGATCACTGCCCTCAAAATGAGCATGCCCTATCACGATCGCCGTATGGTGCCGGGGCACGAACGCGCCGATCAATTAGTCGGCTCGAATATTGGGTTGACGCTGCAGGCCAACCAGCAAGCCGTCACCGACTCGCGGCGCTGCCTGATGTGGCTCGAGCAGCAAGGTTACACGCGGTTGGGAATTCTGGGCACAAGCATCGGCTCTTCGGTGGGCTACATCACGATGGTCCACGAGCCTCGCGTCCGCGCTGGCGCGTTTCTCCACGTCTCCACGTATTTTGCCGACGTCTTGAGCACGGGCATCACCACCAGTCACGTTTGGGAAGCAATGAGAGCGAATGTTACCCCGGACGAGCTGCGCCAATATTGGGCTCCGATCAGCCCCATGCCTTACGTAGAGCGTGGGCTGGGAGCGGGGAAGCGCTGCCTGATGATTTCGGGTCGCTACGATCCAACCTTCGTTCCTGCGCTGACCAAGAATATGCTTGACGCCTTGCATGCGCACGGTGGCGCTCCTGAATTTCTTTGGCTTCCCTGCGGTCATTATTCGCTCGAGTTGCCGCCGTTTAGCTATGTGGCGGGATTGCGGTTGGGAACGTTTCTGTTTCAGACTCTGACCTGATACGCTGCGCAGCAGCAGCCGACAAGGTAGAACTATATTTTGGCTCTTGAAGGAAACGTGCGACTCACGTTTTTGGCCATTGCGCTCTTGTTTCTTTTTCTCATCATTCCAATTCTCCTCCTGGTACGTCGACATCTTCGCGCAGGGAGTTCCATTGGACGGTAATTTGTGGGGATAGCTGCTACGTTGTGCAAACCTCACCGGCCCGATTAGACGACGCACCAGCGTTTCGCCATCGCCGCATCGGAGGAAAAGTCGAGCCGGTTGCGGAAAGTGTCTCGCAGTTCCTGTCGTGGAAACGCCAACCGCGCTTCCGCACCAAAAAGCTCAGACGTAAAGCCGGCCTTCCCGGAACTCATGGAAGGTAGAGTCGCACGCATCGCCACGCGGCGTTCTGCACAGTCGTTCATCCTTCAAACGGCTCATTCCAGCAACTTTGCAAACTCACCGCGCGAAATAATGAATGTTACCAATTGGATGTCCGTCGCCAGGGGACGGTCGGCGACGACTTTTGCCGCCGCCGACCGCACCAATTCATAAGCCCTTTGCGCTGCCGCACTCGTGCGTAGCGGCGCGAGAAGATCAATCCCCTGGCACGCGCACAGCAGCTCGATCGCCAGTATATTCCGTACATTGTCGAGCATAGGCCGCAACCGTTTTGCCGCACCCATGCCCATGGACACGTAATCCTCCTGATTGCCCGAAGTAACGATGGAGTCCACCGAGTGCGGCACCGCGAAAGCCTTAGTTTCGCTTGCCAGTGCCGCAGCGGTCACCTGCGCAATCATGAATCCGGAATTGAGACCCGGATCAGGCGTAAGGAACGCCGGCAACAGGCTCGTCCATGGATTGGTCATCTGGTCAACGCGGCGCTCTGCGATTCCTCCGAGCGTCGCCAGTGCAATCGCCACTTGATCGGCGGCCATCGCCAGCGGCTGCCCGTGAAAATTTCCTCCGCTGATCACCTCGCCCTGTCCTTTATGGCTGAGCTCATCCTGACCCGTTCCGCCCTCGTGCACAAACACCAAAGGATTATCGGTTGCACTATTGAGCTCAATCGCCGCAACGGCACGCGCTTGCGAGAGTGCATCGCGCACCGCGCCGTGAACTTGCGGCGTACACCGAACACTGTACGCGTCTTGCACCCGTGGATCTGTTTCCGCTGAGCGATGCGATTCGCGTATCTGACTCCCGCGATTCAATCGGGCAATGTTTCGCGCCGTCACTCCCGCTCCCGCGAACGGACGTGCTTGCATCAGCCGCTCATCGAAGGCGCCGGGACTTCCGCGCAATGCATCCAGCGAAAGAGCAGCCGCAACATCGGCTGTATCCACTAGTGTTGCCGCTTCATCGAGCGCCAGGCTGAGCAGGGCCAGCATTCCTTGCGTTCCATTCAGCAGCGAAATGCCTTCCTTGGCTTCAAGGGTCAGGGGAGTCAGTCCCGCCCGCCGCAACGCCTCGTCCCCCGGGAAGGTGGTATTTCCGCTGCGCGCTTGTCCCTCACCAACCATGACAAGGGCAAGATGCGCCAGCACAGCCAGGTCACCCGATGCGCCAACCGAACCTTGCGATGGAATGACCGGATGCACGCCGCGATTGAGCAGTTCGCAAAGTGATTCGACCAGGACCGGGCGCACGCCGCTCAGGCCCTTGGCCAGGGCATTCGCGCGAAGCAGCATGACCGCGCGCGTCTCCGCTACGCCCAGTGGCGCACCAACTCCGCAAGCGTGTGAACGCACCAAATTAATCTGCAATTGTCGCAGTTGATCCGCGGAAATTCGTACACTCGCCAGTTTCCCGAAGCCGGTGTTGATGCCGTAAGCGGTTTCACCCGAACTCAGGAGCCTCTCAATGACCGCGCGTGAAGCTTGCATCCGTTCACTCGCGCTTGCGCTCAGTGTGACCTTTTTATTTTGAAAGACAACGTCGTGCAGTTGCTCGAAGGTGAGATCGTTACCGGTGATTTCCAGGGTCATCGTCAGGAATATGCCACGTTGGTCGCCGGAAGCTGCGCGAATACTTTACGATACTTGTCCGGCAGTGTTTTTGGACGTCCGTTGCGCCCGCACACCACATGCTTGGTCGAGCCGCGCGCCAGCAAGTTCCCGGTCTCGCCGTGAATGACCTCATACCCAAAGCTGATTGTGCGTGTGTGCACTTCCGTGATACGCGTGCGCACCCGAAGCACATCATCGTATCGCGCCGGTCTCTCGTAGCGGCATTGCGCTTCGGTCACGACGATGTGGCAATCGTCCTCAAATTCCATTTGTTTATAGACAATTCCCAGTTCGCGGATCAACTCCACGCGCCCCACCTCGAACCACACAAAGTAATTCGCATGATAAACAACGCCGAGCTG
>DATNLZ010000099.1:0-40669 GCA_035602605.1 Candidatus Dormiibacterota bacterium | reverse complement strand
AAAACCCCGTCGGCGCGAAAAAGCCGGCTGCGAAAACCGGAGCGTCTCTAAAAACTGCGCCGGGCTCAGCTCCACAAGAGCGTCGCTAGGGCATAGCGACCCGGGACTGTGAGGTGCAGACGCGGATTTGTCCAAGTCAAGAGAAACGGAAGGCGATCTCGCACAAGGAAACTCTATGCGACTCGTCGTTCGTAGCGGTGGTGAAGCCCTCCAACCTGGGGCAGTTCGATCACCTCGCCAAGGTCCGGTGGCTGAACTTGTCTCGGTTCCGGGGCGTCCTTGGCGAGCGACAAGTGGGTGCGCGAGCGTTGGTAATAGTCGAAGTATGAATTCAGGATCCGCTGCAGCGAAGATTCATTCAACACAATCACGTGATCCAAGCATTCTCGCCGGATGGATCCTATGAGTCTTTCAGCGTAGGCGTTCTGCCAAGGCGATCTGGGTGCCGTAAGCACTTCGTGGATTCCCATCTCTTTCATCCGCTGGCGAAAATCCTGGCCATAAGTGCCATCGCGATCTCGGATCAGATAGCGCGGCACCGTGTTCCAGGGGAAAGCATGAACGATCTGCTGGGCGGCCCATTCCGCAGTGGGGCGGGCTGTTACGTTGAAATGGATGTGGCGTCGTCCGATCATGAGCCAGAACCACGAAGACGTACAGGACGCGAAAGCTAACCGTGGGCACAGTGAAGAAATCCACTGCGACAAGATCTTTGATGTGGTTATTTAGGAATGTCTGCCAAGTCTGCGAGGGTGGTTTCCTTTGACGAGCCATGTACTTCGCGACGGTGGCCTGCGAGAGTTCGATCCCGAGCTTCAGCAATTCTCCGTGGATTCTGGGCGCTCCCCAAAGGGAGTTCGCCAGACTCATCTTTCGAATCGGATCCCGCACGTCCGGAGGAATCACCCGGCGCCCGACCGGCGCACCTCTGCTTTTCCAGGCCCAGTAGAGACCAAATCCTTTGCGATGCCAACGGATAACTGTTTCCGGCTTGACGATGGCCAGTGCCGACCGCCAATCTGTCCAGAGACGGGACAGCCAGACCCAGAAGAAACGGTCACCAGAATTCAAACGAAGGCGCTTTCTGTTACGCTGCAGTACCGTATTCTGGTGGCGTAGGGCAATGTTCTCTGCTTGTAGAGCGGCTCGACTCCGCAGACATGAGCGCAAGACTCGAATCAAGGCGAAAAACATGGTTTTCATGGGGTGACAGAATAACAGCGAGAAACCCTAACAGCAGTGATTTCAATACGGATAGAATTATTGGTAGGCACAGGATGACTGGGCCATGGCTCCGATGTTGGAACCAGAGCGCAGAGACTTCTGGGAGATCGCTGAAGATCGCTACCAGACGCGTTCGATGATCCTGACCTCGCAATTGCCGGTGTCCCGCTGGCACGAACAGATCGGGGATCCTACGCTGGCCGACGGGATCCTCGACCGGCTGGTGCACAACGCCCATCGTATCGAGATGCGCGGCGAATCGATGCGGAAACCTCGGGGAGAGAAGGGAGAAAAGTGACAAATCATCGGCGGGTAAAAAGCTGTGGAAAAGCCGGGCAAAAAACGCCCCTGGAAATCGCTTCGCGATTCCCACTTTCCCACAGCTACGGCGGCGACCACACTTTCCCTTGACGATCGTGATCACTTTCTGCAAGATCCTCCGGCCAGCGTCGCTTCGCTCCGACGACTGATCACCTCGATCCGGAATGCTGATCACGATCAGCCCGGAATCCCGATTACCTTCGCCGGAATCCCCAAAGTTCAGCAACTTTTCACCAAGAAGATAATCCAGCGCGCTCTTGACGCCGAATTGCTTCTTGATCCTGCGGGTCGCCCGACACTGCTGTACCCAGATCTTGTGGAACTTCATGCTGACAACTATATCGCCGGCGTCCGCAGACGAAAAGCCCCTCAGGCAAGACAGCCGGCACTCGCCAGATGCACCTCGCTTGACGCTTACGGTAAGGTTGCCGAACGGGTCGAAGCCAAACGTCTGCGACCAAGCGAAGCCGCAGTTTGCACTTATTAGCCGTGTGATGTCATCGTAAAGGTAATTACAGTCTTGTGCGTTGGCAGTGTTGATGGGGTCCGTAATGGTGAGCTGCTTCAATGTGCTATTAGCGTTCCATGTAAGCGCACCGGTAACGGCCTGAGTTCCCATGTTGAATTGGTACTGCGTCATCCGGGTCGTGTTTGTCGCGATTAAATACATCCGAATCACCCGATCCGAAGTTAACCCTTGTCTGAGGAGGCGAAGTGTAAAGGTTATGGTTAGTGCTGGTCACAGGATTTTGGCCAAAGCTGGCTGAAGTTGTAGCTGTGCGACCTTCTCCATCAACTCCGTAGGTGGTGGTTGGCAGACCGATGGATCCGCTCAGCTGTTTTGCCGCTCCATTTTCCCAGTAGGTTTGACTTAGGCGATAGTAGCCACCAGAATTCGGTGTGGACTGGTAAACGTCAGAGATTTCGCCACGGGCCGAATAGCTGAAACCCTCATCGGTGATCTTCGGACTGCACACTTGTCTCGAGCTGGTTACTTACGGAAGGGCAATAAATCGACCGATCAGGACTCTGCGTGTCGCTGCTCGTGACCTTTGACAGCACGGCCTCGAGCAGCGGCGTCATCAATCCGAGTTGCCGCGCGCGAATCACCACGTTCCAGGCCGCCTCAAATTTTTTCCAGCCGGTCGCATAAAAGAAATGTTTCGCCTGATGCTTCGGCGACCCGTGTGCAAAGGACGCGCGGGCGATTGAGGACCAGCGGTAAAACTCCCGGTACGCCCAGTCGTAGCCCTGCTTCAGCGCCTCGGGACGGAGTCGTGCGGGCTGATACACCACATGGCGTGTGTCGTACACCTCCCAGTTGCGCATCGTAATCCGTCCCTGCTGCTCGAGGCGCGCGTGAAGTCCCGTGCCGGGATACGGCGTCTGGATGTGAAACGTGGCAGTTGTGATGCCGTTGGCGATGGCCCAGTCCACCGTGCGTTGAAACACGTCGCCGTCGTCATCGTCCATGCCGAAGACGAAGCTGCCGTTGATCATGATGCCGAGGCTGTCGAGGCGCGCGGTCACCGCCGAATAGTCGCGGCCGAGATTCTGCCGCTTGCCGCTGCGCCTGAGATTACCTGGCGTCAGAGTCTCGAAACCGACGAACAGGCTGCGAAGGCCGGCTTCGGCGGCACGCTCGATCAGATCGCCGCGCAGAATTGAGTCGACCGTCGCGGCACCCTGGAAAAGCCTGTTCATGCCTTTCATGCCGCTGAACAGATCGCCGGCGAACCGCGGATCGCCAAGCAGGTGGTCGTCGAGAAAGTACAGGTGCCGCCCAGGCAGCCGCGCGATCTCCGCGAGCGCATCGTCCACGCGCTGCGTGTAGAACGATCGGCCGCCCGTGAAGAACGCATCCTTGTAACAGAAGTCGCAATGCTGCGGGCACCCGCGCGTGACGACGATGGAGTTGGGAACGAGGTAGTTGCGGCGGCTGATCAAATCGCGGCGAATCGGCGGCACGCGGCCCAGCGAACGTCCACTCGTCGACTGGTACACCGGGGCCGGGCGGCCGGCGCGGAAGTCCGCAAGGAACTGCGGAAAGGTCTGCTCACCCGGCCCGAGAAAAATCGCATCCGCGTGCGCAGCCGCCTCGCCCGGAAGCGACGTCACGTGCAGCCCGCCGAGTGCGACGAACACGCCTCGAGCCCGGTACCGGTCGGCGATGCGGTACGCACGGTATGCGTTCGTGATGTACACCTGGATCACGACAATGTCTGGTGTGTCGTCGATCCGCAGCGGCTCGACATGCTCGTCGACAATGACGGCGTGATCCTCCGGCGTCAGGTACGCGGCGAGCGTGGCCAGGCCGAGCGGCGGGAACAGGGAGTATTTGATCGGGCGCCAGAAGGGGCTGGTGGCTTCGGTCAGGGCCGGCAGCACGAGCTTGACCCGCAGGGGGCGTTGTTGCGTTGTCATGTCTTTGCATTGTAAAGTAGTTTGTATTGATCGTCCTGTCAACTCCTGACTTCCTGAGACGGCTACACGAGGCAACCCATGAAGTTATGATGTCCCTAGACTTGCCATAGATAGAATGCTGAATTGCTCGCTTCGAAATCCGTCTTGACAATAGTCGTTGTAACGCATATTATTCGTGTTGCATGAAGGAAGCGATTCAGTCGGGGAACCAGCGACGGCACGCGGCCTGTCCTGAGGAGGCAGCGTTCCTGCAGCTGCTGCGCACCACCGACATGCTGTCCCGTGGCTTGGTGAAGGTTCTCAAGATTGAGGATCTCTCGACGACGCAGTACAACGTGCTCCGAATCCTGCGCGGCTCACTCGAGGGGCTCCCGTGCGGCGAAATCGCCAGCCGCATGATTACGCGAGACCCGGACGTCACTCGCCTGCTCGACCGTCTGGAGAAGCGCGACCTGATCTCGCGATGCCGCGAAGCCAAGGACCGGCGGACGGTGATGGCCCGCATCACACCGGAGGGTCTAAAACTGCTAGCGCGGCTCGACGAACCAGTGCGGGCCGCCCATCGCAAACAGCTAGGTCACCTGGGGCGGGAGCGCCTGCGGGCGTTGACTGAACTACTATCCGTTTCCCGCAGCCAGGTGGCTTGATTTTTTTGAGCCTTAATATTTGTTGCAACGATTATCGTCGGAACGCATCTAACGCAAGGAGAGAGGATAACCACCATGGCCACACTGGCTACACCACAAACCACCACTACAACCTGGAACATTGACGCGACTCACTCCGTTGCCGAGTTCAAGGTCAAGCACATGATGATCTCTAACGTGAAGGGGCAATTCCCCAAGGTCACGGGAGTGTTGACTCTGGACGAGTCCGACCTGACAAACTCTCGTGTCGAGGCCTTGATCGAAGCGGCCTCGATCGAAACGCGCGACGCCCAGCGCGATGCGCACCTGAGGAGCGCCGACTTCTTCCACGTGGAAAAGTTCCCCACGCTGTCCTTCAAGTCGACGCGCATCAGCCTTGTCCGGGACCGAGAACTTGTCGTAGAGGGCGACCTGACCATTCGGGGCATCGCGCGCAAGGTGCTCTTTTCCCTTGAAGGCCCAACCCCACCTGCGAAGGATCCCTGGGGCAATGCCCGAATTGCGGTATCAGCGACCACAAAGATCAACCGCAAAGACTTCGGCCTAACCTGGAACACGGCGCTCGAGGCCGGTGGCATTCTCGTCGGCGACGAGGTAATCATCACCCTGGACGTGCAGTTCGTGAAGGCTTGAATTATCCGGACCGCCAGGCACACGTCCAAGGCACGTGCTTGCTGCGGTAGAAAGGGAATGTTATGTCACTCCGCCCAATTAAACAGATCATTCAAACGAAGCCCACAATAGAGGGTGCTGGCGTGAAGCTGCAGCGCGCCTTCGGCTTCGGCAAAACCAAGGATTTCGATCCTTTCCTGTTGCTGGACGATTTCCGCAATGAGAATCCAGAAGATTACATTGCAGGATTTCCCTGGCATCCGCACCGGGGGATCGAGACGATCACCTACGTACTCGCCGGTTCGGTCGAGCACGGCGATAGCCTTGGCAACAAGGGCAAGATGACCGCTGGTGATGTGCAATGGATGACCGCCGGCAGCGGCATCCTGCACCAGGAGATGCCCAAGGGTGATACGCAGGGCCGTATGCACGGTTTCCAGCTCTGGGCCAACCTGCCCTCGTCGCTGAAGATGACTGATCCACGCTATCAGGACATTCCGGCAAGTGCGATCCCCGAGGTCACCGACGATGACGGCACGCGCGTGCGCGTCGTTTGCGGCGAGTTCTTCGGCACGCGAGGCCCGGTGAAAGGCGTGGCAGCTAATCCGAACTACTTCGATATCTCTGTTCCACGGGGACAGCGGAAGCGGCTCAAAATCGAGACTACGCGCAACGCCTTTGCCTATGTGTTCGCGGGCTCTGGCACGTTTCGGGATGCCTCGCATCCCCGCGCGGTTCTGACAGAGCAGGTCGCGAAACCGGACGCGCCGCCTGTCTACGATGTCGGCAATCACTCGCTGGTGCTCTTTGACCGCGGAGACGAGATCGTGGTGCAAGCGGGCGACGAGGGCATCCGTTTCCTGCTGGTATCGGGCGAGCCGATCGAGGAGCCGGTTGCGTGGTACGGCCCGATTGTGATGAACACGCAAGAACAGCTACGCCAGGCAATAGCCGAACTGCAAACCGGCGCCTTCATCAAACATCGCTGAATCGGCGCTAAAGACGAGTAGCCCCTGCGTGCAGATTTGAAAAAACTTTGGGCGTTGCCAGTTTCGTACCAAACGGTCAAGAATGGAATTTGATCGGCTCGATCCCGGCCAAGTACACCAACCATCTCTTGAAGTGACGTAGCCGGCGAACCTATTTGTGCTGGCTCGTGTGTTCCTTCTTGCACAGGGACGGTGGCCAATGGAACATTCGTCGCTTGTACCAAGACTGAACTTCAGACCACTAGTCATAAAGTTGTCTTCCATCTAGTCTACCTCTACCAACGTCAGAACCCCTTCTCTTCTGATAGCCCACCCGCTAGGGTAATTGAGTTCCTGTGTGAATCTCGATAGCCCAGCACCTAGCCCCGTTGTGTTCCGCCGTTTGAGTTTCTGAATTCAGTTCTTGCTAACTCGAAAGGGTCGTAATGAAAAAGGTCACTGTTCTATATGTATTGATTATTCTTAATCTCCTGCTAGCAGCTCTGAAACCTGTCATGGCCCAGACGACCGAGCCGATAGCTGCCTACGCCTTCAGTGAGGGCACAGGAACTTTGGTAGCGGATGCTTCTGGCCATCAGAATACCGGGACCCTCATGGGCGGTGCCCGTTGGACGGACGCCGAAAAATATGGGAAGGCTATCAGCTTCGACGGCAGTAGCGGATATATTTCCATCCCCGACTCGCCTTCGCTTTCTATTGGTGCTGCCGGAACCATGGAAGCCTGGGTGAATTTGAGCACCATAAACCGGTGGAACGGGATTCTAGCTAAGGGCAGCCGTAGTTCCGCGGAAGCGATGAACTATTCGATTGCAATTACCACTGATAACACCGTTGAGTGCATCGTAGGGAATGGTTCCGCTGCCACGATTATCGACTCGGCCAGCACACTCACCGACGGCGTGTTTTACCATGTAGCTTGCACCTGGAACAAAACGACCATCTCGATTTACATAGACGGCGTTTGGGACTCTTCAATTCCCCAGAACTTGGCCCCTGCCCGCAACTCTGCGCCACTGTATATCGGGCAGTTTGCTTCGGACGTTAACAGAACCAGCGGGATTATCGCGGGCGTTCGCATTTATAATCGGGCCTTAAGGCGGCACGAAATTAGAATCGACATGAAGACACCGGTATATGCGCCTCAGACGATCACGGTTGTGCCGGGTAACGTACGATTCGACAGCGTGCCCGTAGGATTTTTTAATACCCAGACGATGACTCTGAGCAATTCCGGCATTTCCGACGTACTGATTACTAAAATCGGTGTAGACGGCGCTACCTTTGCTTGGAGTGGGCTCAATTTACCATTGACCATAGCCATAGGACGGTCCGTACCATTTACTGTGAGTTTCACGCCCACTACAATCGGGAGCGCGACGGGTAGTCTCTCGCTTACAACCAACACACAGACGCAGCCTCTCACGATTGAACTGAGCGGCACAGGGATAGCTCCGTTCTTGCAATTATCGGCCGTTCCGACTTCGTTAAGCTTTGGAAACGTCGCTTTGGGTAGTAGTGGCACTCGAATAGCGGCGCTCATAAATACGGGAAACTTCGACGTGCGCATTGATTCGCTCATTGTCAGGGGCACAGAGTTCAGCACCAGCGAACTGGCGCTTCCGATAACATTGTCGCCCGGACAGGCAGCTGATTTGAGCGTGATCTTTGCTCCGATCGTGTCGGGAGACCGTCTAGGTAGTATTGAAATTCAAAGCACATCTTCAACTACAATCGCCATTTCGGTCGGAGGTTCGGGTATACAACCGGTGGACCATTCTGTGACCCTAAGTTGGACTCCCAGCACGTCAACGGTGGTCGGCAATAACGTGTACCGAGGTACCAATTCGGGAGGGCCTTATAACAAACTCAATGTCATACCCGTTGACGGAACCACTTACTCCGATAACGTTTTGCAGTCAGGCGCGACCTACTACTACGTGGTTACCGCTGTAGATTTCAGTGGTATCGAGAGCGATTACTCAAACGAAGCTTCCACCACGCTCCACTAATTGCTTACCTCGGAAGATCTGCTGTGCATGGTCGAACGCAATTCTTGACGGTGAAGTGGTATGTTTGGACCAATCCGGCAAGCCTCAATAATCGAGGGGCATGCAGCGATCGTCGTCAGCGTAACATCGGAAACAATCCTGGCTTCATAGCGGGATAATTCTCTTCGCTTTCCGACACCCTGCAGCCATCCGAATTTTGTATTTCTCCCATTTGTCATTTGCGCAATCGAAAGAGTTCCACAGCGTACGGAAAACCGACCGAGACCTTTCGTTCGGGGGAAAGGTCATCCTATCCAGCACGCGGAACGACTTCCGAGAGGTTCCGCCAGAACCTAGTTAGCCGTTGAACGGGTTGTCTTTTCGGCCCAGCGTTGTCGCACTACAGCCAGAAATTGCTGCTTGTCCTTTTGTATTAGCTGGACGAGCGCTTGGTTGCCGGTATCCTCGTGCGCGGCTGCCCAGAGAACCATTTCAGCGAGGACCGGTGCAAGATCGATTCCTTTGGCTGTGAGCAAGTAAATCAGCTTTCGTCCGTCCGCCGGGTCTCGTTCGGTGGTGATGATTCCATGAGCTTCCAGCTTCCGCAGGCGATCTGCCAATATGTTCGTCGCGATTCCTTCATGGGACTCCATGAATCCCTTGTAGGTCCGGAATCCTCGCAGCATCATGTCGCGGATTATCAGCAGCGACCAGCGATCGCCCAATATTTCCACGGAAGCATTCAAGGGACACTCCGACCGCCGCTTCGGACCCGGCTTCGTCTTTGGCATATTTCCACAGTAGCATATTTTAACTTGCATTCCACAAGTAAGTTGTGCACACTGGCTCTCCCATGCAAGCCATCTTCGGTTACGAATTGCGAATCGGCCGGCAAGGAAATACGCCGTTTTCCCCCCACCGTGAACATGTTTCGAAGCTCGGTGAGACGCTCGATGCCATCTGGCACAAGCGGCTCCCGGGTCCGGCCATGAGGTCGCTCGCGGAACGGCTGGTGCGCCGGACTTCTTCGGGCGTTACTCTGAGGGTCTCGACCCCGGATCGGAACGGCGGCGTGGAGGTTTGGATACCAATCAAATCGTGAAGCGAGAAAGGATCGTCGGTGGCGTCTTCGATGCGCATTTCACAAGTAAGATGGGCACTGGCTGTGTCAGCGTTCCTTAGTCGAGTTGCAAGGAGTAAGTCATGAGCGGAGTACGAGTACTGGTGGGGACACGCAAAGGCGCATTCATTCTGACTTCCGACGCAAAGCGCGAACGGTGGGACATCAGTGGTCCCCACTTTGCGGGTTGGGAGATCTACCACCTCAAGGGATCGCCCGCTGACCCGAATCGGCTATATGCGTCGCAATGCAGCGGCTGGTTCGGCCAATTGATCCAACGGTCTAACGATGGAGGAAAGACGTGGGGGCCCGTCGGCAACAAATTCGTGTACGACGGCGTCCCCGGCACTCATCAGTGGTACGACGGCACGGCGCACCCTTGGGACTTCAAGCGGGTCTGGCATCTCGAACCGTCGCTGACCGATCCGGACACCGTCTATGCCGGAGTAGAGGACGCCGCCTTGTTCCGCTCGACCGATGGCGCACAGAACTGGCAAGAACTCGCCGGACTGCGCGGCCATGGCTCAGGGCCGCGCTGGCAGCCAGGCGCCGGTGGGATGTGCCTCCACACCATAATTTTGGATCCGAGCGATCCCCGCCGGATCTTTATCGCTATCTCGGCCGCGGGCGCCTTCCGTACCGACGACGGCGGCAAGACATGGCGTCCGATCAACCGCGGACTGCATTCCCAATACATTCCCGAACCCACTGCCGAGGTCGGCCACTGCGTTCACCACGTCGCGATGCACCGCTCGCGCCCGAACGTGCTCTTCATGCAGAAGCACTGGGACGTCATGCGCAGCGACAACGCCGGCGAGTCGTGGCAAGAGGTCAGCGGCAACTTGCCGACCGATTTTGGGTTCGCGATCGACATTCACGCGCACGAGCCGGAGACCATCTACGTCGTTCCCATCAAGAGCGACTCGGAGCACTATCCGCCTGATGGCAAACTGCGCGTATACCGCAGCCGCACGGGAGGAAACGAGTGGGAGCCACTCACCAAAGGTCTGCCACAAAGCGACTGCTACGTGAACGTGTTGCGCGACGCGATGGCTGTCGACGCGCTCGATAATTGTGGCGTGTATTTCGGCACCACTGGCGGGCAGGTGTACGCGTCGGCCGACGCCGGAGACAGCTGGACCCCCATCGTCCGAGATCTGCCGGGCGTGCTTTCTGTGGAGGTCCAGACGCTACCATGATCCGCGTCGTGCTTCCGGGGCATCTGCGAACGCTGGCGCGCGTCAGTGCCGAGGTGCAGCTCGACGTCGAGGGTCAGGTCACGCAGCGCTCTGTGCTCGACGCCCTCGAGGCACAGTATCCCATGCTGCGCGGCACAATCCGCGATCACGTCACGCAAGAGCGCCGTCCGTTCTTGCGCTTCTTCGCTTGCGAAGAAGACTATTCCCTTAAATCGCCTGATGCCCCTCTGCCTGACGCGGTCGCATCAGGAACCGAGCCCCTTCTCATCATAGGGGCCATCGCCGGCGGCTAGGGACCAGCACTGCGACTTTCCTAAATCGCTGGAACCGACTTCACACATCCGTTGATTTTCATCGAGAGAAATCTGGAGGAATTATTCGTGCAATCAGACACTCCACCTGTTCCCGTCTCGAAAAAGAGACTCTGGGCCGGACGCATCATCAGTGCCCTCGTAGTACTGTTCCTGCCCTTCGACGGCATCGTTAAAGTAATGAAGATCGCCCCTGTCCTTCAGTCATTTGCTCGGCTGGATATCCTGAGAGCCTCGCTCTCGGCATCGGAGTCCTGCTATTGGCTTGTACTGTCGTCTACGCGATTCCGCGTACTTCCGTCCTTGGTGCGATCTTGCTGACAGCCTATCTTGGCGGCGCAACCGCTACCTACGTGCGCGTCGGCGAACCATTCTACCTTCCTGTCATTTTTGGCGTGCTGGTTTGGGTCGCACTTTTCTTGCGCGATGACCGGCTGCGCGTGCTCATTCCTCTGCGAAGTTAGCAAGCGCAGCGTATGAAGCACGATCGGCGCCCAGGTCCCACAGCACTGCGCCTAAATCAACAATAGTGAAGGGCCACGCAGAGATGTCTGGCTTTGGTGGTACCCAATCGCCTCAGCTTAAACCGGACCAATCGTCGGCGATGAGGATCGAATTGCTTGGATTCGACGGATCGTACTTGACACTCGCGGGTTGACCAGCGGCAAGCCGCTCCAGATGGACACGCTGCTCAAGGCCGGTGATGTCTTGCGCGGTCTCGTAGGTTACGCCTGATATGGAGTAGGTGTAGCAGACGAGCTTGTGGCCAACGGCGCTGTTGGGTGAGATGCCCTTTCGAGTGGCGAGCCTGGGGGATGAGGGTGACTCAAGTGGTCCGGTGGGCTCGACCATTTCAACTACTTGACCTTCGCAGATGCGTCCGATCTTATTTAGAAACGCGCGGCGCTGTCGCTCGATGTCGTCGGGATTGTACGGGCGGCGGCGCACCCAATAGACGAGAAACCCAGCCGCTGCGCCAACTGCGCCGGCCACGGGGAGAAGCACGTGCCAATCGAGGTTTGTGTCCTTCAAGCGCCTGTATCCTTCAACGCCCAGCCTTAGGCGCGGCGACCGCGGCTTCAACGATTTCGCCGAGCGATGCGCGCGCTGTCTCCCAGTCTTTTAGAAATTGCTCGAGCCCCTTGTCAGTCAGCGGGTGCTTGAAAAGCTGCTCGAAGACTTTGTAGGGCATGGTACCAATGTGCGCGCCCATTCGAGCGGCCTCGACGACGTGCATCGGCCCGCGAAGGCTAGCGGCAAGCACCTGCGTCTTGAAATTGTATGCGCGATAGATTTCGAGAATCTCGCGCAAGAGGATGAGGCCATCGGAGGAAACGTCATCGAGGCGTCCGAGGAAGGGACTGACGAAATAACCGCCGGCTTTGGCCACGAGCAGGGCCTGAGACGCTGAAAATACGAGAGTCATGTTGACCCGCGTGCCTTCGCGGGAAAGGATGCTGCAAGCGCGGATGCCATCGGGGGTCGTCGGCGCCTTGACCACGATGAATTTGTGCCACTCTCTTACCTGACGGGCCTCGCGCAACATACCTTCGGTGTCAGTCGAAACGACCTCTGCGTTTACGACTGCGTCTTTTACTCCGGCTTTGGAAAAAATTTCGCAGATGTCAAGGATGTGCTCGTGAAAGGGCTTTTTCTCTTTAGCCACTAGCGTGGGATTGGTGGTCACGCCGTCCAGTACACCGAGTGCGGCGCCCTGGCGGATTTCATCAAGATTGGCAGTATCCAGAAAAATTTTCATCGCTCGTCTCCATTTGGTACCGAGCTTATTGTACCGGAAGGAGCGGTCGGAGGGAAAACTCGCCTTGCTGTGCAATGACGGGATTGCTCAGGGTGCCTACTCCATTGACTACGACTTCGACGACATCACCAGGAGTAAGCGGCCCCACACCGGCAGGGGTACCGGTGGCAATCACATCGCCGGGGAAAAGCGTCATCATGTGCGAGATCCAGCGAATCAGATAATCCACCGGAAAATTCATGAGCGATGTTCGGCCGGACTGACGGGGGTTCCCGTTGACGAACGTCTCGACAAGGACATCGGACGGATCGAGTTCGGTTTCGATGACCGGACCCAGGGGACAGAAGGTATCAAAACTCTTAGCGCGGGTGAACTGCTGCTCTTTCTTTTGAATGTCGCGGGCGGTGACGTCGTTCACGCATGTGTAGCCGAAGATGTACGGGCGGAAATCATCAGCGTCGGTGAGGTGCGCGCAGGTGCGGCCAATGACAACGGCGAGCTCACCTTCATGGTCCACGCGCTGGGACAGGGCGGGCAGTACGATTGGTTCACCGGGGCCGATGATCGAGGAGGGCGGCTTGAGGAAAATCAGCGGCTCTTGCGGAAGAGCGTTACCGAGCTCAGCAGCGTGCTCTCGGTAATTGCGTCCAACACAAACGATCTTGCTGGGCTCGATGGGAACAGCAAGCTCGATTTCCGAGAGCGGATAGCTACGGCCGGAAAGCTTCCATTCACTGGCGAGCTCGCCGGAAATTTCCTGTACGTGCGTATGGGAGATGACGCCCCAGCGCAAATCAGGACGATCGGCCGTTGGTTCTTGTTGCGGGCGCCGAATTTGGTCAGCAGGAAAATGGAGGGACTGGAAGCGGCAGAGTTTCATGTTAGTTTGCTTGGTGTTTCAGCTTTTCACCATGTTTTGCCGTCAGTGAATCTTTCCGTGGTGGACTCGTGTGCCGGAGTGGCGTGTCGAAAGGCATACTAATGTAATCCAACTCAAAACCGCAGCGCCCAGATACAGGACCGCGCCCAACATGAAAAGGTGAAAGGCGCCGACGCGCGATTCCAAAAGCTCGAAAAACTGTTCCATCAAGCGATAGCAAAGAGCGAATAGGGTCCAGGCACTTAAACCGGAAGTGAGCAAGCGTCCCGGGAAGCGCACATACGTGATCACCGGAAGTATCATCAGGATCATCATCAGCGAACCAGCGACGGCGTTGCGGATCAGGGCAAAATCCTCGAGTGCGGGAATGCGATTGGCGATAAATAACCAGGCTACAAAAACCAATGAGAGTCCGGCGCCAATAAGCAAACCGGTGCGCAGCGAGGGAGTGCGCGCCCAGCTGTGGCGGCTGCGTCGGGAAAGGGGCGAGGAAATCATCGTTTTGCACCAAGTTTAAACAAGGCAGTTCGAATAGCCCATATCATAACTGTGAACTACGGCGCACCTTGCGGCAGCTCAATTGATATGGGCGAGCTGGGAATGCTCTCGTTGCCAGCTCGGTCTACAGCCGTCACTTGATACCTGTAGCGGTGGCCGGGAGCCACGGACATATCACGGAACGTGGGGGCAGGCAACAATTCGGAAGTCAGACGATCGCCCCGCTCACCGTCGCGTTCGCTACGATAGACGTGATATCCCGCCAAATCGGTTTCAGGACTTATTCCCCAGGAGAGCTCTACGTGCGCGGGTATCTCAGCAATAGCGGGCACAAAGACCGCAACCAAATTACGCGGCGCGGCGGGTGGGAAGGTGTCCAGGGGCGCGATGACTACCGGCGTCGAATCCGCGGATTCCACCGTTGTGGAATCAGGTGAGAAGATGCTGCGGACGGAATAAAGATACGTGCGGCCGAACTCAATTTGCGTGTCACGATAGCTGGTGGTTGTGGTGGAAGCAAGAAGAGCCCGAGGCGCTTTCAATTTTATTTTGGCGAGATCCTCTGAAGTGCGGGAAGCAGGATCAACCTCAGCGCGGTAAACACGGTAGCCAGCAATTGCCGGTACCTTCTCACCGAAACTCGTGCGCGCTGGTACGTTCCAGGAGAGCTCGATGGCTGTTTCGGTGACGACGGCGCGCAGGTCGCCAATTGGTTCGGCGACGGGATACATCTGCACGGTGACCACATTCGAATCGGCTGAGGCTCGTCTCTCGGAAACTCGCGTGCGTACGGTGTAAAAAATTTGCTCGCCAGCGTGCGCGGTGAGCTCGGCGGGGCCGATCGGATCGGGGAATTCGACGACGCCACCGGTGAGATATGAATTCACGAACGGGGGAGGAATGGTGTAGACCAGGCGCGCAGCAACTTTTTCGGGCGGGGCGCCAGCGGGTAGAAAGCCTCGATGAATTTCGAGCGCGGGCAGTTCGACGAGAGTTTCGCCTTCAACGGTCTTGCGCGGCAAAGAAAACGTTAGGGTCACGCTTTCACCCAATTGGCGCGCCGCAAGGTCGGTGATGGCGACGGGCACAGGCGGCCTAGGCGGCATGGGCTCGCCCGGCACGCCGCAACCCGTGAGCACCAAGAAAAATACGAATGCCTGGGAAGCGAAACCCCGTCGGATGGCACAGGACTCCATCAAGCTTACTAGGGGATGCGCGTCCATTACGAGTGTTGGATGGTATCAGAGGATGTAGCGGCTCAAGTCTTGATTTTTGACAATGTCGGCGAGCTGTTTGGTGACGTAGGCTGCGTCGATTTTCACGGTCTTCTTTTTTAACTCAGGCGCTTCGAAAGAAATTTCGTCGAGCACTTTTTCTAGAATGGTGTGCAGGCGGCGCGCGCCGATGTTTTCGGTTTGCTCGTTGACCGAGGTGGCAAAGCGCGCGAGGGCAGCGATGGCATCGTCGGTGAAGCTCAGCTTGACGGCTTCGGTCTCGAGCAGAGCAGTGTACTGCTTGATCAGCGCGTTCTTGGGCTCAGTTAGAATGCGGATAAAGTCAGCTTCGCCGAGCGATTGAAGCTCGACGCGAATCGGCAAGCGGCCCTGCAGCTCGGGGATGAGGTCGGATGGCTTCGTGACGTGAAACGCGCCAGCGGCGATGAACAGAATGTGGTCGGTGCGGATCATCCCGTAACGTGTGTTGACGGTAGTGCCTTCGACGATTGGAAGAATATCGCGTTGTACGCCTTCGCGAGAAACGTCTGGGCCATGGCCGGATTCGCGTCCGGCAATTTTGTCGATCTCGTCGATGAAAATAATTCCCATCTGCTCGGCACGCTCGACAGCGATGCGGGTCACCTGATCCATGTCGATGAGTTTGTTTTCTTCTTCCTGGATCAAGTAGTCAAAAGCTTCCGCGACGGTCATCTTGCGCTTTTTTTTCTGTTGCCCAAAGAAGCCTGAAAGCATGTCTTTGATGTTAACGTCCATCTCCTCGACGCCCTGATTGGAGATGATTTCGAACGATGGCATGGAGCGTTCGCGAACCTCGACTTCGACAATACGCTGGTCGAGCTTGCCTTCGCGAAGTTGCGCGCGCAATTTGTCTCGGGTCCGTCCTTCGTGCTCGCGATGCGCCGCGTCGGAGGCAGCAGAAGAGCTGATTTGCGTCGCTTGAGGCGAAGCGGGGGGAAGCAGAAGATCGAGGACACGCTCCTCGGCGGATTGCTCGGCACGCTCGGCCACTTCGTCGAGTTTTTCTTCGCGCACCATGTCAATGGAGGTTTCGACAAGATCGCGGACCATCGATTCGACATCGCGGCCTACGTAACCTACCTCGGTGTACTTCGAGGCTTCCACTTTTACGAAGGGGCAGCCAGCCAAGCGCGCAAGGCGGCGGGCGATTTCGGTCTTGCCTACACCGGTGGGGCCGATCATCAAGATGTTTTTCGGCAGGACTTCTTCGGCGATTTCCGGAGCGAGCTTCTGGCGACGGACGCGGTTGCGGAGTGCGACCGCTACCGCCCTTTTCGCGGCAGCCTGTCCGACGATGTATTTGTCGAGCTCGACCACGATTTCGCGCGGCGTGAGCTCATCGAACGACGGCAGGGCCTCGGGCTCGGCTTGCTGTGGCGTACCGTTGCCTCCGGGAACGTACACAAGATCTTTTTCAGATTTGGTGGTCATTGCTTCTCTTTTCGGCCATTCGTTGTCTCTGGCATTCGAGTTGTTGAGCACTCGATTGCGCGACAAAAAATGCTGTGAAACTCAAAAGTTCCTAGTGGCTACAATTCTTCAACCGTGAAATTTTCATTGGTATAGATACAAATTTCGCTGGCAACACTCATTGCTTCCTGAGCCAGCTCTTTCGCCCCCAGCTTGGTGTGTTTGGCAAGAGCGCGGGCCGCGGAAAGCGCAAAAGCTCCACCGGAGCCGATCGCACAGACGCCATCGTCGGGCTCGATTACATCGCCATTGCCAGAAATCAGGAAAGTGCCTTTGGCGTCGGCCACGACCAGCAACGCCTCGAGATGGCGCAGCGCGCGGTCCTTGCGCCAGTCTTTGGCCAACTCCACAGCAGCCCGTTGCAGATTTCCATGATGCTCCTGCAACTTATTTTCAAAACGTTCGAAAAGGGACATGGCATCGGCGGTGGAGCCTGCAAAACCTGCAAGCACCTTGTCATTATACAAGCGACGAAGTTTTTTTGCGGTGTGCTTCATCACATGGTCGCCCATGGTCACCTGTCCATCGGCAACCATCACTACTTTATTTTCGCGTCGAACGCATAGCACCGTTGTGCCATGCATCGTTTTGTGTTGCTTCAAGTCGCCATCCCGACTGATTCGCATCCCGCCATTATACAGCGAGCGCGCAGCCGTGGCCAAAAGACAACACGGAAAATCGCGCGCAACGTTACGTTGCAAGGGAGTACGCAGTTATCTGGAGAAGGTAAATATAAAATGAATGGGCCGGACGGATAATGCGATAACCTCATACCGCATCCTGGGAGCGCGGAAGGGCTGGAGTGACGGGGCTTGGAATACGAAGATGAATTTGCGCAGGGCAATGTTCAGCGGAGGACGCGCATGAAGACCGTTCGGGTTCCGCGAAATGTTTGCGTTCTGCTCGCGTTATTCGCGATACAGAATCCGGTGCTTGCCCAGGAAGCTAAAAAAGAAACGGCGCCGAGCGCTCAGGAGAAGAAGAAAGAAAATCAGCCGGCGCAGGCGTGGCCGGCGAAGAACCCGGCGGAAACCAAGGCAGCTCAAAAAGCACCCCTACAAGAGCCGGAGAAAGAAACGAAAATCGGAGCGACTCTGAAAGAACTTTCGCGAGAAGAACGCGAGAAGAAGGCTTGGGAGATTCTGAGGAACGGCGCGAAAGAGAAGGATCGAGGAAAGCGTTCCAGAGCCGTTGATGCGTTGGGATTGCTGCCGCCAAGGTCCGAGGTGGTGGAGCTGGCGGAGAGCGCACTTGTGGACGGTGAAGCGCAGGTTCGCGCGGCGGCCGCTTTGGCCTTGGGCGAAATGCGATCGACAAAATCTGTGCCCAAATTAGTAAAGGCCGCCGAGGATGAAAAGATTTCCGTTGCGCTAGCGGCAGCCAGGTCACTCTTACTGCTCAAGAACAATTTAGGTTATGAGGTGTACTACGAGGTGCTGACTGGCGAACGAAAGGGCGGCGGCATGATTGGACAGCAACTCGATGAGCTAAAAGATCCGATGAAGGCTGCGGAGTTCGCATTGGAGCAAGGCATCGGATTCATTCCCTTTGCAGCGCCAGGTTATGAAGCAATTCAAATGCTGACAAAAAAGGATCCGTCACCGGTACGCGCGGCGGCCGCCAGGGCGCTGGCTGACGATCCAGATCCGCTCAGCAGCAAGGCGCTGCTGGTCGGTGCGACCGACAAGAACATCATTGTGCGCGTCGCAGTAATGAAGGCCATCGCAAAAAGGGGAGATCCCACTTTAATTAAAGCTGCCGCCGAAGCGATGGACGATGCCAAAGAAGAGGTTCGCTACGCGGCAGCTGCGGCCACGCTCCGGTTGACGTGGGGCGGGAAGGTTCGCAAGAGCCCTGGCCAGTAGAGCTGCATAAATGAACATTCCAGTGACCAAACGTCCGACAGCTCAGGCAGTAATGAGTATGCACGAGTCGAATTGCACAGGTTGGGCGTGGACGAGTAGAATCAGTACACCTCACTGTGGTGCGCGGTGTTGCGCTCAGATCGCTTGATAAACATGAAAAAGCTAGCAAAGGGAAGCCACCGCTAAAAAAGAAGAACGTACCAATGGGACAAACGACAGCATGGTATTTCGCCTATGGAAGCAACATGAACCGCGCACAAATGCTCACCCGCGCGGGACAAATATTCGAAGAGCACGAAGCGCACCTGGAAAATTACGAGATGTTATTCAACAAAAAAGCGCGGGGGGGAACCGGAGAGGCCAACGTTCACCCGGCGTCCGGGAGAACCGTGCACGGCGTTCTCTACAAAATTCCGGAGGTGGCGTTCCGCTCGATGGATAGGTTCGAAGGCGCGCCCGTGCATTACCGGCGGATCGAGGTTGCGGTTACCGAAGGCGCTGGAAGAAAAGTGAATGCGCAAGTGTATATCGCGACGAAAATTGAGAAGGGGCTGAGACCAGCGCCTCATTATCTGCAGAAGATTATTGACGGAGCTAAGGAGCACGGTTTACCCGAGAACTATATTGAGCAGATCGAAGAAGCAGCGCGGGGTTAAAGGTCGCGGCTACAGGAGAATTCAAGAACTCGAGGGAATGTGCTAGGAGGACGACATGGCGACAACGGCGATTACGGGAACAGTGGCTAAAGGCGGGAGTTTTTTGCTTGAGACTGCTCGACCAGAGGAGATTTTTTCGCCGGCGGATCTGACCGACGATCAAAAGCTGATCGGGCAGACGGCGGAAGAATTCGTAACCAAGGAAGTGCTGCCGCAGGTGAAAGAGCTCGAGGAAAAAAAGCCGGGCCTGCTGCCTTCACTGGTGAAAAAGGCCGGCGACCTGGGCCTGCTCTGCACCGAAGTGCCGGAAGCGTACGGGGGAAGCGGGCTCGACAAGATTTCAGCGACCCGCTTGATCGAGAAAATTTCCATTTATGCGTCTTTTTCAGGGGCCTATGGGGCGCATTCCGGGATTGGGACAGTGCCCATTCTCTATTTCGGCACAGAAGAACAGAAGAAGAAATATCTTCCCAAAATGGTCAGCGGTGAGTTTCTGGCTGCGTACTGCCTGTCGGAGCCGCAGGCGGGATCGGATGCCCAAAATTCACGTACACGCGCGGAGCTTTCGCCGGACGGTAAGTATTGGATTTTGAATGGACAGAAGATGTGGATAACCAACGGGGGATTCGCCGACGTATACACGGTGTTTGCGAAGGTAAACGGCGAGAAGTTTACTGCGTTCCTGGTAGACCGCGGGGCGCCGGGATTTTCCGTGGGCGCTGAAGAACACAAAATGGGGATTCACGGGAGCTCGACGACACCAATTTTTCTCGAGAACTGCAAGGTGCCCAAGGAGAATTTACTTCATGAGATCGGGCGCGGTCATGTGGTGGCGTTCAACACACTCAACTCCGGCAGATTCACGCTGGGCGTGGCGTGCATGGGCGGCGCGAAGAACGTGCTGGGCGTCTCGGCAAAATACGCGACGGAGCGAAAGGCTTTCGGTAAATCGATTGGCGAATTTGGATTGATCCGCGAAAAGCTCGGTGAGATGGCGATTCGAATTCTTGCGGTGGAGTCAATGGTGTACCGAGGTGCAGGAGTCATTGAGGCGGCGGTCGCGGCCGTTGCGGGGAATGGCAGCCCGGCTGCTTCCACGGCAGACAAGACCCAGCAGATGATGAAGGTGCTCGAAGAATACGCGATCGAGAGCTCGATTTTGAAAGTGTATGGGAGCGAGGCGCTGGATTACGTGGTAGATGAGGCGGTACAAATCTTCGGCGGCTACGGGTATCACGAGGAGTATCCGGTGTCGCGGGCATACCGCGACAGCAGGATCAACCGGATTTTCGAAGGCACCAACGAAATTAATCGACTGCTGATCGTTCAGATGCTGATGAAGCGGGCCATGAGCGGCACGCTGCCTTTGATGGCGGCGGGTCAAAAGCTGCAAGAAGAGATTTTGGCAGGGCCGTCGTTTGAGGAAGCGGCGCCGGGGCCATTGGCGGAGGAAGCGCGGGCGGTGGCCAACGCCAAGAAAATATTTTTGCAGGCGGCCGGGGGAGCGGTGCTGAAGTATCGCGAGAAACTGGCGGAGGAACAAGAGCTGGTGGGGGCGCTGGCGAATGTGGTGATGGAAATTTACGCGATGGAATCATTGCTGCTGCGAGCGCAGAAGGCCGTCACCAGAGGCGGGGAAGCGGCATCGCCGGCGATGGTGGACGCGGTGCGGGTATTTATTTATGACGCCGGCGATCGCATTGAGAAAGATGCGCGGCGGGCCTTAGCCGCGGTGCATGAGGGCGACATGCTCACAACGCAGCTTGCGGTACTCAAGCGATTTGCGAAGCGCGCCGCAGTGGATACGATCGCGCTGCGACGAAGAGTAGCGGCGGCGGTGCAGACAGGTGACCGTTATCCGTTTGAAGGCCGATAAGGGCAAGCAAGCTGCCAGGCCACAGAATCTCGCCAGCTTAAATGAGCATCACGAAGAAATTCCGAGTCGAGAAGGGAAGCGACTTCCGGCTGAAGGACTATGACCCGGCGGTGACGCTGGGGGTCAAGTCCAAAAAACAGGCGCTATACGCCCTCGAAGAAGGCACCCTCCAACTCAGTACTCTTCAAGACAGGCTTTTTGCGCGGGATTGCTGGGCTCTCCTGGTGATCCTGCAAGCGATGGATGGGGCAGGGAAAGACAGTACGATCAAGCACGTGATGTCCGGCGTGAATCCCCAGGCTTGCCAGGTAACGGCATTTAAAGTTCCATCGGCGGAAGAACTCGATCACGATTTTCTTTGGCGAGCGGTGCGTAATTTGCCGCCGCGCGGGCGAATCGGTATTTTTAACCGCTCGTATTACGAGGAAGTGCTGGTGGTGAAGGTGCACCCGGAGCTGCTCGAGAAACAGAAGCTGCCACCGGGACTCGTGACCAAAAATATCTGGGAACAACGCTACAAAGATATCAACGCATTCGAAAGGTACCTAAGGCGAAACGGAATCATTACCCTGAAATTTTATCTGAACCTCTCAAAGAAGGAGCAGAAAAAAAGGTTTTTGAAGCGGCTCGAGGAACCGGAGAAAAACTGGAAGTTTTCGGCGGCGGACGTCGCGGAACGTCAGTGCTGGGATGATTATATGGATGCGTACGAGCAGATGATTCAGAATACGGCTACCGAGTGTGCGCCGTGGTATGTGGTGCCGGCGGATCACAAATGGGTAACCAGGCTGATTGTTGCCAAGGCTATTGTAGAAACGCTCGAAGCTTTGCAGCTGGAATATCCTAAGGTGGGGCAGAAAGAACGGAAGGAACTTGAAGCGGCGCGGCGGGCGCTGGAGCACGAAAACGGGCAACGGAAAAGGCAACACGAAAAGACAAACAAGAAAAACCCTGACTGACGCGATCGCAAAGCGCGGATCCATATCATCTTCGGTTGGACGCTTCTACTCCTACCCTAAACCCAATTTACGTAGAGCCCGCAAACACTTAGTTCCATTTGTACGCTCGGTTTCGGGGGGGGGCCTACCGTGCGGTTACCGAGCCCCTTCACGTCGTCTTACGAGAGAGAGTTGAACGACGAAGGCTTATAAAGAGATACATTGAGGCAGCGATGAGCAGAGGGGAGGAGTAGAAGCCGGGCACGGGGTGAGGGAAGTGGACCTCCGGGAACGGGCTGCCGAACATTGTCCCAAGGGTGTGCCCTATGCCATTGAGAAAATGAATCGCGGCAAAAAAATACGCAAGCGGGCGCAACCAACGGGAATTGCGCAACGCAAAGGGTGTGAGTGCCAGAAAAAATAGATTTACGGCGATCAGGCCGATAAGCCATTCGCGGAATTCGAAAACCGGCATCGGAAACCATGGGTTACGGAGGCGTAAAGCCAGAACGGCAGGGTTATAAACGGAGAGAAAGTTTGACCAAGCTTCATCGATGACGTGGGCTAGGAAGGCCAAGCAGAGCAGGAGCCAGGCCAGACCGAAGTCGCGGGGCCGCGCGGACTCCGAGGTGTACGCCATGACCGGTACCTGGGAACAGCTTGTCGTGCCGGGATAGTATACGAGAACAATCGACAAACACGAAACGCCGGGAAAACAGCGAAGGTCAAGGAAAAAATGCGCAACCGAAAAATTAAAACGTTTCCTGCGGCGTTGCCCGCACAGCCCGAGCCAACTCACAAGACCGAGCCGCGAGGGGATCTCCGTTGGATCGCTGCGCTGTCGGAGCCATATTTACGGGGATACCCGCCGAGGAAGGTTCGGGAGGAAGAACTGCAGGGTTACTGGTTTGTTGCGCCGGAAACGGCTGTCAAGCAAAGACTCAAGAACCATCGGAATAAAAGACTGCAAGCACCGTATGGATTCTTTGTGGGGTACATACGGAGTGCGGGGAAATACGGCCATTTGAAACTGGAGGTTCCGGAGTGTTCAGTATTTGCTTGGTTTGCCGAGCCCGGCGGTGCCGAGCACGCTCGGCTCGTGGAGGCGCCCGGGAGCCTGCTAAGAAAAACCCATATCTACATTGGCTGGTTGACGCATCGAGCGCCACGCTTCGCCTTGTACACAGACCAGTTCATCACGCTGGTTCGGCATCGGACGATGCTCGATTGGCCGGAAGCGAAGCGTGCACACTACTCGAGGAACTTCTTTATTGAGACTTTGGCATGGCTTGTGAGGAGCGGCCTGGTCAAGAAGTTGAAGAGCGGTGAAGGAACTGGATTGGAAGTTTAAAGAAAATCAGCGGATACAACCCTACCTTACCTTACCTTACCTTTACTCAGCGTATTACCTGCCTGAGGATCTATTGGATCCTGATAGGTCCTGAACACCGATTGTGACGGGTCCCCGCGGGCGCCCGGTCAGACCAGTTTGTGGCCGGTTTGTGGCCAATGTTGAGAAGGTTACTGCTCGCCCCGGTGGTTCGATATAAGCTGTTTGTAATCAATCGGTTAGTTAGGTTGTACCGTTTGTGCTGGGGGGAGCAAGCAAGTACTAGGAGACTTGTTTGCCTGAAACGCCCCGACCGTACCATGGCCGGCAAGAGCAGTTAGCGTTCCAATAGTGATGCGGCCAGGGCGTGAAGCATATGGCCGGTGTCGTGCATCTAAACAGGCCAAGGGAGGGGAAAACTTGAACACGGGATCCATTAACCGGCCCAAGCCCGGTATACGAACAGCAGGGAAGGTATCCAAAGACGGCGCTCGAAAGTGGGTGTGGTGGTTTTTGGTCGCTGTTGTGGCGGCCCAATTTTACTATGTGCGCGAGCTACTTGGAGCGCTGGTGGTCTTTACCATGGTATTCGCGGCGGTGGTTGCGCTGGTGGCGGCGGGCTACGTGGTTCAGCGAGCGTGGGTAGCCGGCTTAGCCGGCATGGAAAAGACACTGGGACCACTGGCGAGCGTTTCGCGTCGCGGATTAGCGTTGGCGGAAGAGCTAAGCCGAAAAGCATTGCGTATACGTTCCCAGCACGTGCAGTAAGAGCGCAGCGATAGCGAAACACGTCTGGAATCGGGGACCATCGTCGGTTTGTTGCGACAGGGCCAAAGCTCTTGTTCCGCGTCGGCGAGCACGGGGCCTCGCCGGTGTCGCGTAACAATGCCCCTCAGTAAAAAGCGATTCCCCCATCAACGTTGATGGACTGTCCGACGATCGCGCTAGACTGATCAGAACAAAGAAACAAGGCAGCGCGAGCGATTTCATCCGCGGTTTGCGTTCTGCCCTGCAACAACCCATCCAGAAACTGGGCCAGCTGCTCTTCGCGGCTGATGCCCATCTTTTCAGCGAGAATCCGCCCCAATTCCTTTGACATTTTAGTTTCAGAGACGGGCCCTGGACATAGGGCGTTTACACGAACGCCTTTGCGGGCAGCTTCGGCGGCGGTGACGCGAGTGAGACCAAGCAGCCCGGCCTTGGCAGCCGCATAGGCCGAGCCCCATGGGAAAGCCGCTTTGGCGGAAACGCTGGAGATGTTCAGTATGACCCCCGATTGGCGCGCGTACATCTCCGGAAGCACAAGACGCGAGAGAATGAAGGCCGCGCGAAGATGGACGGCAATAACCGAATCGAAATCGGCAACCGGATACTCTTCGACAGGTACGACTGGGCCGTAGTGGCCAGCATTATGAATAAGGATGTGTATGGCGCCAAAACTTTTTCGCGCGGCGGAGACAACGTGATTGCAACCAGATTCATCGGACACGTCAGCAATGGCGATGGCTGCGCGTCCGCCGGCGGCGATGATCTCATTGGCGGTCGCGCTGAGTTCTGATTCGGTACGAGCCGTAAGGAGAACAGCAGCGCCTTCCGCGGCGAAGAGTCGAGCGATAGCCCGCCCGATGCCGCGACCTGAGCCGGTGATGATGGCAGTCTTGTTTTCCAGGAGCATAGGCAAGAAAGAATAGTGACAGAGAGACGAAGAGGCAAGATCAAGGTTTGCCACCGATTAGCATCGCGCGCCGAGCCCAATCTGTGCATCTCAAGGAAGCTAGGATATGCTGAAGGGAATACTCGGGGGGGGCATTTGGTGAGGGCGCTTAAATGAGGAATTGCACTTAATGAGCAGAGTTTTACAATCCCTGACAGTCCTATGTTTCCTGCTGAATTTTGCAGGTTGCGGTGGGCAGCCGCCTTCCGGCGGTAGCCCTCCCAACCCCATGGCCCCCGCCATCACGACGCAACCTGCGAATCGGACCGTAACCGCGGGGCTGACTGCGACATTCACGGTGGCGGCAAGCGGAACAGGTCCGCTCAATTACCAATGGCAGAGAAATGGCTCGACGATCAATGGCGCGACCGCTGACAGATATTCCACGCCAATAACGGTGGGTGCAGACAGTGGTGCGCAGTTCCGGGCGGTTGTGAGCAACTCCGCGGGGAGCGTCACCAGTAATGCCGCAATTCTGACCGTCACCGGTCAGCCGCCGCCTGGGATAGACATTACGTCCTACCATTACGACAATGCGCGGCGTGGGCAAAACCTGAATGAAAGCACGCTCACGCCGGCAAACGTTAGGCCCATGCGATTCGCCAAACTTGGATTCTTTCCAGCGGACGGCAAGGTAGACGCGCAACCCTTGCTGCTTTCTAGTGTGGTTATTCCCGGTGCGGGAACTCACCATGTGGTTTATGTGGCCACTGAACATGGGAGCGTTTACGCATATGATGCGGACAATACAGCAGCACCGAGTATCTACTGGGTTACGAGCGTCCTCGGCGCCGGCGAATCACCGAGTGATAACCGGGGATGCGCTCAGGTGACGCCCGAAATAGGGGTGACGTCGACGCCGGTGATTGACCGAACGCGAGGTCCGAACGGGGCCATTTACGTCGTGGCTACTTCAAAGGATGCTGCTGGAAATGTTCATCAGCGGCTGCACGCGCTGGATGTCGCTACGGGGCAAGAATTGTTCGGAGGACCCGCGACCATACAGGCTACCTACCCAGGGTCGGGAGACGGCAGCTCGGGAGGTGTGCTGTCCTTTGATCCGAAGCAATACAAAGAACGCGCGGCACTGCTTCTCGTCAATGGAACGATCTACACCATGTGGGCCTCGCATTGCGATTTCCGGCCTTATACATCCTGGGTAATAGCTTACGATGCGAATACCCTGATGCAGAAAAGCGTGTTGAACCTAGTTCCGAATGGCAGCGGGGGCGGAATTTGGTTGTCGGACACGGCACCTGCGGCAGACGATGCAGGCAACATCTTCGTAATGCTGGGCAACGGCGATTTTGACACCACCCTGAATTCGACTCAATTTCCAAGCAACGGAAACTGCGGCAATTGCTTTGTGAAACTTTCAACAGCAGGACGACTGCTGTTAGCAGATTATTTTACTCCGAAAAATACGACGGAAGAGTCAAGAATCGATCAGGATCTCGGGTCGGGCGGAGCAATCTTATTTCCGGATGTGGTTGACGAGGCGGGCCGAACGCGACACTTGATGGCTGGCGCCGGCAAGGACGCGCTCATTTATGTGTTGGATCGGGAGGCGATGGGAAAATTCGACCCCGCTCAGGATCATATCTATCAGGAAATTACGGGGCAGCTCAGCGGCCAGGTATTCTCGATGCCGGCCTATTTTAATGGCACCGTATACTTCGGAGCAGTGGGCGACACGCTTAAAGCCTTCCCTATTCTGAATGGGAAGCTCGCATTGAGTCCAGCGTCCCGGTCAGCAAACACCTTTGGGTATCCGGGCGCGACACCCAGCATATCGGCCAGCGGTTCGACGAATGGGATTGTTTGGGCAGTGGAAAATGGAGGCTCGGCTGTACTGCACGCTTATGATGCAGCTAACTTGGCGAGCGAGCTTTATAACTCAGAGATGGCCGCGAGCGGACGTGACCGTTTTGGCGATGGGAATAAGTTCATCACCCCGGTGATTGCAAACGGGAAGGTCTACGTGGGCACGACAAATGGAGTGGCGGTATTTGGGGTGTTGCCGTAGAACGTGGTCTGGGGTGACCGCCGAGGGCATTTTGTTGCAGATGTGCGCGCGGCGTCAGGCAAAAATACGCAAACCGTTGGACTAAGTCTCTCACAAGCTTCCAGCTCAGTTTACTCGCCGTCTCGTAACTCACTGAAAGTGAATTTTTTGCAAAGATAGGTAAAATCCAGGTTCTAGGTGGAACATGGCGCGTCAATTGCCCTGACTGCTGAGCCTCGATATTTGTGTGCTACGCCGACGCGATCCCGATGATCTTCACGATGTTTGTTGGCACAAAGCACAAAGAAAGTTGCTCATGACTTCCCTGCTCGAAGTTCACTCGCTTGTTCTCTGTCGTCCTGTTCGCGCTCGGAGTGTTTCCCGCGGTGGTGCCGACGGTGACCGCCGTGACACCGCCCAACGGGGTTATGAACATCGGGAATAACGCGATCATCCGTGTGGCCTTCAGCAAACCGATCAATCCGCTGAGTGTGAGCGGGACGACCATACAGGTGAGCGGAGGCGCGGTGACGTTGATGCCCGCCAGCATCAGCTTCGACACGACGAACATGCAGGTCACCTTCACACCGCTCCAACCGCTGCCGGACGCGACGCTGATGACGATTGCGGTCAATGGGGTGGAGGACCCGGCCGGGAATGCCGTGACGCCACTGACGACTCAGTTTACGACCGGGACGGGAGCGGACACTGACGCACCGTTTGTGACGGCGACCAATGTCTTCAGCGGTCAGACCAACGTGCCGGTGAACACGGTGTTCACGATCACCTTCAACGAGCCGATGGACCCGCAGAGCATCAACCGGTCGAGCATAGCGCTGTATGACACGACGACCGGGACCCTGGTTCCGGGCCCGGTGTCGTTGAGCGTGGACGGACGGACGGCGATGTTTGCGCCTTCGGTCGCGCTGGCCGTCAACCGTGTCTATTATCTCTACACCGCCTGGAGTCTCACGCCGCGGGATCTCGAAGGGAATCTGCTCACCAACTTCACTATTAGTTTCACGACGTCGACTGTCAGCGACACGACTCCGCCGCAAGTCGTCGTGACCAACCCGCCCGATGGGACGGTCGGGGCGCCGCGAAACGTCGTCGTGCAGGTGCTGTTCGACAAGCCGATCGATGCGACCAGCGTGAACCAGGTACAACTGAACGTCGGCAGCTCGCCGCTCGCGGTGACGCGAACGCTGTCGAACGGGAACCGCACGTTAACCCTCACGCCGAGCACACCGCTAGCGGCGAACACCTCGCACACGCTCTCCATCACGGGCGTCCGCGACACCAGCGGCAACCTGATAGTGGGTACCACGAACGCGATATTCACGACAGGACCGGGTGTCGAGCTGACGGGTCCATCGCTGACCGGGTTCTCGCCGGCGAACGGATCCGTCAACGTACCGGTCACGACCACCGCACAGATCACGTTCAGTAAACCGATCAACACGCTGTCGGCGTTCAACGGCAACGCGGTGCTTCGCCGGACGAGTACCGGGGTCACGGTCGCAACGACGATTAGCTTTTCGGCCGACTTCCAGACGGTGACTCTGACGCCGACGGCGCCACTGACCGCCGCCGCGCAGTACACAATTGCGGTCACCTTCAGCATCACTGATCGCGCAGGAAACACGATTACCAATGCGACCAGCGCCAACTTTACGACGCAGTGAGGCCGCTGGCCTTTGGCAGCGTCACAGCCTCGTGGCGTTGGCGGAGCTCGAGCAAGATGCCGGTCAGAGAACGGTTTTAAGAGCGGCCTGCAGCATTATAAGTACGACGCAACTTCCCCGTACCTCTTCTTGACCATGAATTTGTCCGTCTGGCGGCGACAAATTCACCGGCAAAGAACGGGACGCAGAGACCAGCCTGGACAATTTTCGGGGTTATACAAACGCATCGAGCACTGGAAGGTCGCTCGCTTTTTGTCCACAATGTTGGTGAGCTTGACGTAATCGGCTCCCGCAACAAGGCGAATTTCGCGGACCAGCTTATTGCACCCGGGCGCGTTGGACTCGACACGAGCGTGGCGACTAGCGGACCGTTCTCTTCAACGGTGATGCTCGCGGCTCCATTGCTCTGAAGATCGGCGAGGTTGCTGCCGAGTGAGAAACGGTATTGGTTGAGTTGCTCGCCACCGGACGCATCGAGCAAGTTATCGTCGACACCGCGGAAATACAGTTTGCTGATCCCACCCATCTTTGCACCCACACGGGCTCTTCGTCCCGTTGTCGACCACGGTTTCTGCGACTGGGACCGGTGGAAACGAAAGTCAAATGGCAGGAAAAGTGGCGAATAGGGTATGATAGTTTATTCCCTGTGAATCTAGCGAGACCCTGGAGACACATTGCAAAAACAGAATGGTAACGGTTTGAAGGCGAAAAACGGCGCCGGAAGCGGGAAGATCCTATTGCGGGTGCGGCCGCGGGGATTCTGCGCTGGGGTTGTACGCGCCGTCGATATCGTTGAACTGGCGCTTGAGGCTTATGGGTCGCCAGTGTACGTGCACCACGAGATTGTCCACAATCGTTACGTAGTGGACCAGTTGCGGAAGCGGGGCGCCATTTTCGTCGAGTCACTCGAACAGGTCCCGGTCGGCGCGGTGTTGGTGTTCAGCGCGCACGGAGTTCCCCCAACGGTACGGGATGTCGCCAAGACGCGCGAGTTGCGAGTGATTGACGCAACCTGCCCGCTCGTGACCAAGGTCCATTTGGAAGCCCTGAAATTTGCGCGCGAGGAACGAACCATTATTCTGATCGGTCACCGCGACCATCAAGAAATTGTGGGAACCTCAGGAGAGGCCCCGGAACGTACGATGGTGGTTGATTCCGTTAAGGCCGTAAACGAACTCCAGGTACCGGACGCGAACAAGCTGGCTTTTTTGACGCAAACGACCTTAAGCCTGTATGACACACAGGAAATTGTGACGCGGCTGCGGCAGAAATTTCCGAATATTATTGGTCCGGCGTCGGATGACATTTGTTACGCAACGCAGAATCGGCAGGAAGCCGTGGAGCAATTGGCCCGTGACGTGGATTTGATTCTCGTAGTAGGTTCGCCGAATAGCTCGAATTCGAACCGGCTCGTGGAGGTCGCGAAACGTTCGGGAGTGGAGGCGCGACTAATAGACGAAGCGCGGGACATTGACCCCTCGTGGTTGGAAGGCGTGCGCAGGGTAGGCTTGACAGCGGGGGCGTCGGCTCCCGAGGTGTTGGTGGAGCAGGTAAGCGAAACGTTAGCGGGATTGGGATTCACCGACCAGCGTGATCTGGACTTAATCCGGGAAGACGTGCGCTTTACGCTGCCTCCCGAGTTGGCGACGATTGCACCGGCGCGGCCGAGATAGTACCGGACGCGGTACCGGCAGCGATCCGTCGTAGGCGGGCTTAAGGTTCTAGGAACGAAGGGGCGAAACTTTGGCCGTCAAGATTGTCCGTCAGCCGAACAAGATTGCTTTGATTGGCGCGCCATCAAGCGCGGCCGCATTTGCGCCTGGGCACGAACGTGCGCCTGCTGCGCTGCGGGCAGCCGGTTTGGCGGAACGCCTCGCAGCGGCAGGATACGAGGTCAGCGACCTTGGGGACTGCGCGCCGCAAGTGTTTGCTGACGATGACGACCATCCACGGGCTCGAAATCTTTCCGCAATTGTCGCCGGGTTAAACGACTTGCGTCCACGAGTGGAGATGGCCATTAAATCGGGTGCGTTGCCGCTGGTACTGGGAGGAGAATGCATACAGGCTCTGGGGGTAATCGCGGGTGCTCGGCGATATTACAAACATGTGAGCCTGCTGTGGATGGACCGCGACGCAGATTTGAATACCCCTGGAACGACGCCGTCAGGACGGGTTGATGGAATGGCGATGGCGCACATTGTTGGGCGAGGCGCGCCGGAATTGGTGCGATTCTGGGGTGAACCCCCCTTGGTTCGCGAGCCGGACATAACTTTATTCGGAATTGAACGCATCGACCCACCCGAGCAAGAGTTTTTGAAAAGCTCGCCGATGCGCCACCTGTTAGCGGTTGATGTTCAACGAATGGGCGCGAAGGCCGCGGCTGAGCAGGTGCTTGAGCGCATGCATGCCGATGGGCATGAAATCATATTGCACTTCGATTTGGACGTTGTAGCCCAGGAAGACTTTGCGGCGGTGGATTTGCCGGGCCCAGGGGGACTGCGGCTTGGAGAAGTGCGCGAGGCCCTGCAGGTGTTTGCGAAGCACAAGAACGTTGTCGCCTTAGAGGTGACCGAGTACAATCCGGAAAAAGATTTGGACGCTCGCGGTGCTCAGATTGTAGTGGATATCCTAACCGAGGCACTGACCGCGAGGCTCGCAGCACTGACCGCAGAGCCTTCGGCGGCTATTACCGCCGCAGACCTTCCTCTTAATCCCGAATCTCCCTCCTCCTCGGCAACGTCGTAAGCGCATGTCCCTACCAACATGCTCTATTTCATTGGATGGACGATGTTTAGGACTACCGATTCGATCGAGTTTATAACTGGGTCGCGGGTGATGTGCCCGATGCGGCGAACACCGAGGGCATTTCCGCTTCAGCGATAGGAATAAAGGCTTGAACCACTTCCGAGTCGAATTGTGTTCCGCTGGATTGTAACAGGCGACGAATGGCTTCTTCGAAGGGCAATCCCTTGCGGTACGGGCGTGAAGATACCATAGCGTCAAACGCGTCGATGACCGACACAATGCGCGAGCCGACAGGAATGTCCTTGCTCGCGAGGCTTCCAGGATAACCTTCGCCATTGACATTCTCATGGTGATGCAAGACGTAAAGGCTGGCTCTTTCCATGCCAGGAATCGTCCTCAAGATAGCCCATCCGTATTCCGGATGCTTCTTCATGAGCGCATACTCGGCCTCATCCAACCGGGCAGGCTTATTTAGAATCGCATCGGGAATCCCCACCTTGCCAATGTCGTGAAGCAGGGCGGCAACTTCGATGTCATGTAAGCCGCTATCTTCGATTCCCAATTCTTGCGCGACCCTCATGCCCCACTCGGCGAGGCGTGTGCTGTGGACGCCGGTGCCAAGATCTTTGAGGTCGAGCATCTGATTCATGGCACAGATCACCGAGCTGTGCAGCTCGTGAACTTGTTCTTCGAGCTCCTTGACTCGCAACCTTTCGTTATCCCAATGATACCCAGGGGTCGCGGGGGAGACGCGTCTGCTTGCGGCGACCAGCGTGCCTGGCCTCGATCGAGAGTGTTTCGGTTCGAGTGCCGGTTCAACCGTTGCGGTCATCGATTCGCTGATCGCCAGCATGGCCCTCTCCTCGCGGTAGCGGGTTACTCCTGATCGTCTGAGCTAGGTGCGGGGGTTGGATTGGGGCGGCTCACGCTCCACATGGCGCGGTACAAGTCCAAACGCCCATTCACCAAGTCCGGAGTAAGCACTTGTGCTTGTGCGATAGCAGCAGCTGCGGCAGACGAGGTCAGGTTCGGGTTGGCGCCCAGCAACAATGCTACTCCGCCGGAAACCATAGGTGCGCTGAAGGATGTACCCGAACTCGAGGCGTAGGTGCCGAAGGGATAGGTGGACACAATCTGTTCTCCAGGCGCGGCCACCCAAACGACCTGCGGGCCATAGTTTGAAAACGATGAGCGCGCGTCAAAGTCCGAAGTCGATGCAACTCCCATAACATTGCGGAGCGATGCAGGGTACGCATATTCCTGCCGGCCAGCATTTCCCGCGGAAGCGACGCAGATGGCGGAATGGCTGTTCGCATAGGCCATGGCTCGAGTGAGTTCAGGGGAAGGACTGGTGAAGTTAAAGCTCATGTTGATCACGTTGGCATGATTCTCGACGGCGTAATACGTCGCGCGAATGACATCTGAGAGGTAGCCGGTGCCGTCGGGATGGAACGCTTTCACGGGAAGAATCCTCGCGGTTGGAGCCACCAGGTGGATGACGCCCGCGACCATAGTGCCGTGGCCAAAAGCGGCATAGTGCGAATCGTCAAGAATAGCCGCGGAGGATTGGTCAAGAATCGCCGCGCTCGATTGATTGACCTTCGCTGGAGCGCAGCCACTGCACGCGGCCGGATAGGGACTCATGAAGTCCAACATCTCAGAGGCCCCTGGTTGATTTCGCGTAAAATCGTATCCCTGCATCAAAACGCCCTGAAGGGCGGGGTGGGTGGGGTCAACGCCGGTATTAATGTCGGCAACTACACCGGAGCCAGTCACGTGAAAGCCGTTCTGCACATCTGGGAGCCGAACGATGTGCGCCGCAGGCTGATAGGCATAGCCATACCACACGGTCGTGCCGTAATAATTTATCGGCGTCCGTTGCCACAATTGATTAGATGGAGATGACGGGAGAAGCGAATGCGGACCAATGGTCATCAACTGATCGAGTTCGACGCTCGTGATTCCCAGCAGGGCTTCTAAGAAATTCACCAAGCCGCCTACCAAGTTTCCGACCAAGTTGGTGGTGGACGTTACCAGGAAGCTTTGGCCGATCTGACCGTCTAATTGGCCCCGAACCTGGCAACCAAGCACCTTACATAAATTCAGAACGGACGACAAACCTCCTGTGGAGCGAACAATGTAGCGTTGCTGGGCGGCGGCAGGCTTGGCACCTGTAAAGATGAAGAGCATTACCAAGAGGCAGATATAACGCTTCATAGTGGAATACTCCTTTTTCGGTGCCTGGTCTGTTCGGTTCCCGTGCCCTATGGCGCTTGGTCGGTTAGTTTGGCTGGACCATTCTCAAGCGGCAATAGTACGAGCAACCGATTCTGTTTAGCCCCCCCTCCATCGTCTTTCCTAGTACTTTTGGCCCATTAGTTAGGGCCGCCCAATCCCACAAACTTGCAGAAGACAGGTACAGAAAAAACAAGTGCACAGCCGGAGGCGCCAATGCCGGCGCTTCGCTGGCTATGAACTTCCGCGAGAATCTCCGCGAGAAACCTCCCGCACATGATGATCCAGGGGAAGAATGACCTCGCGATTGGCGCTGATCCATACGCACAGGCGCAGGTTATCTCGCGGTGGGCACTCCAGATGAAACTCACCCATTGAATTGGTCTGTCCTTGCACCAACTTCTTCTTGGCGCTCATCAGGAAAACTACGACCCCTGGGACTACATGGCCGGCCGTAGCGGAATCCAGCACCTGCCCGTCAATTTGCAAGTTGGGAGTCCCGGGCCCGGGATTCACGCTCAAATCAACCTGGATCGTGCCGCGCCGGTACAACAGCTTGCGGCCCACCGACTCCATGTCGATCGAGCGCACGCCAGCGGGCAAAGCCTGGCGCAAGCTATCGAACACCAAATCCGCCATCTCGGTGACACGCGATCGGCGCTTCTGTGGCCCGTGAAGAACGAATGCTGACTTCACCGCCTGTACCGCTGCAGCTGGCGGTTCATACTCCGCTGCGCGCATTGCTAACGAGCGGATGCTGCGGCAAGTCCCCAGGAGCTTTTGGCATTTCTTGCAACCCTCATCAAGGTGCAATTGCATGATTGCGTTCCCCTCTGGCGCGACTAATCCATTGGCGAAATCAGCCCAATCTGTGAAGGAGAAATGCCTCATTGGCTTACCTGCTCTTTTCCAACCCATTAGATCGACGGAATCTCGAATTTTGCGCTACTGAATACAAAGGGTAGCGGCTGTGCCAAAAAATATAGGCAGGAAAAAATAATTCAGTATTCATGGACGAGACAATTCAGCGGGAAAAACTTTTCCCACCAGTATAAATGGCGCCCAGTAGTAGGGATGAGGATAGGACTCGCGCAATTGAACCATTGCTCCCTGCAATGCTTTCGCCATGGTTTCGCCTCCGCAGAATCGCTGGTAGAAACGTTCCATCAGCTCGGCTGTCGTGCGATCATGGACGTCCCACAAGCTCAACAGTAACGATTGAGCGCCAGCAAAAAGAAGCCCGCGGATGAGGCCGAGCAACTCATCTCCTGCGGCAACCACATTGAGACCGGTGGCGCATCCGCTCAGCGTAACTAAGTCTGCGCGCAACCGAAGGTGGTAGAGATCGTAGAGACTCAAATACGAGCTGCCGAGCCGGATGCCCGAGAACATGGGATTGTCCTGGCGGAAACTGCCATGCGTGGCAATGTGCAGTAAGCGGCTGTGCGCCCCTTTTTCGCGCAGAACTTGCTCCGTCGCCTGCTGACCCACGAACAATTCTGCATTGGGGAGAATGGAGGCCACCATGGCGACCTCATCAGTAATGAAGGGGGCGCGCTCGTCCGGCACTCCAAAAATCAACGACGAATTTGAGGTTTGGGATGCTTTCCGCTGGCAAAGGGCAAACACACTAGCGCTCGGCGCATAGGAGATCGAAAAGGAGTCAATGAGATACCGCTCGCCATCGTGCAGAGCGTGGAAAGGCAGGTAATGGAGAACCGAGTGAGGAACGACTACGATGTGGCGGGCTTGAAGATTGTGGCGCAAAGGAGCGAACAGCTCGGCATACAATTCTTGTAAATGGGCGAGGCTTGACTGCAACAATGCGTCTTGGAACGTGGTTAGGTACTCACGCCCAAGCGTGAACTTGGAAAATTGCAACCTGAGCAGACGAAGGGCGCTGCTCACTCGTGAAAGAAGGGTTACCGGCACGATCTCGAGTCCGTCAGGAGAGACCACGGCTGCGACCAAGCGGTCGCCAATGGAAAAGTATTCGACCAGGACTTGGTCCGGCGCCAAACTCGACTGGATTTCTTTCAAGGACACGCACGAAGGCGCCTGCAAGCCGGTTGTCTCCGGACCGTTTTGAGGAATTTCGCGCAACGCGCGGAGAAATTCATTTTCGCGCTCTTTGAGGCTCGTTTGAAGGCGCTCAATACGCTCCGGCGAACGCTCTTCCGGACGCAATTGCTCCGACTCAATCCGGTGGTAATACCAATTCAATTCTTGGCGCAATTCCTGAATGCGCCGCACCAGCTCGCTGTGTCCCCCCGGTTCGGCAGGAAGCGGAAAACCACTTTGAGAAATTAATTCTGTGAGGCTACGCGATTTTGCCAACTCGATGTAGCCGAGAGCCTCCTCTAGGTCTTTTGGCTGAGCCGAAGCGCTGAGGCAGAGTTCGGCAAGGCGTTCGTAAACCTCCAGCCTATTTTTCATGAAGTTGATCTTCAACTCTTCAGCGCACAGGCTGCTGCGCAATGTTTCCAGGGCCTCACGTGCGTTTTGATACGCGGCGTAAGCTTCCTGCCGATTGCCTGCGGCTTCCTGAATTTTCCCCAGGAGGAAATGCGCCTGATAACGCAGCGCAGGTGATTGCAAGGTGCCCAGCCGATGCAATGCCTCTTTACTCTCTCGCTCAGCGGTTTCTAAGTCTCCGGTGCGCAAGGCCAGGCGCCCCAGCAAGAGGTGACCGAGGACAGCTTTGCCTGGAAGAATCGAAGCATCGAAGAATTTTACTGACTTCGTGCAAAGGCGCCGCGACTCGAAGAATCGTCCTTCATTAAAGAGCACCAATGCCGCGTAAAGGTCGATAAGCGATGGCCACACAAGATTTGTTTCGCGGACGAATTGAGCGCGCGCGGTATTGAAGAGCTCGAGCGAGCGTACCGACATGCCTTGCTGACCGAGAGCGATAGCCTCATTTGCTAGCGTCTTAGCTGCTTCATAACCCAAGCCAAGTTTTTGAAATTGCTGATTTCCGTCATGAGCCATCTGCCGCGCTTCTTCGCTCAGATTTAGCTCGAGATATATTTCCGAAAGGTCGAGATGGCACAGCGCGTAATGGTACGCGTCACCACTTTTCTGGCAGGCCGCGCGCGTAGTTTGCAACATTTGAATGCTGCGGCTGTATTCACCACGGAAATAGTAAAGGTAGGCGATGTTGTAGTCAGCTTGATCACGAAGCAAAGGCATTTGGTACCGTACGCACAATTCCCGAGCCTGTTCGTAGCAATCGAGAGCCTTGGTAAAATCATTCAAGCTGATCAGGCACATGGCCATATTGCTGAGCGTGACCGCAAGGCGCTCCCAATCTTGGACTTGCTTCAGTTGGTCATGAGCACGCTCGTAGTAGGCCAGGGCTTCGTCGAAACGGTCCTGTCGATGAAAAATGTTGCCGACGTTGTTGTCGAGGCTGGCTAGGCGCCGCTCTTCACCCATGCGCATAAGGATTTCGCGGGCTCTCTCGGAAAGGGCGAAGGCCCTATCGTATTGGCCGATGAGAATCAGAGGTTGTAGCGAAGCGCTGAGGGTGCGGGCGATTTCGGGGTCGTTTCCTATAGCCTCAAAAATCGCGAGGGCTTCTTCGTGAAGATTGATCGCTTGCTTGTTTTCGCCCATGACGGTGAAGACGTTGGCTCTGGCGCGCAAGCTGCGCGCTAAGTCTTGTTTGCTTTCGAGCCTGCGTGAAATGAGAAGAGCGAGCTCCGCACAGCGCAGAGCAAGGCTGGTGTCCGCGCGCAAATTGTCGTAGACGGCTTGCGTAAGCTCGACGACCGCTTCGGAACGCAGGAACTGCTGGTTTTGGACGAGAAACTCTTTGCGGCTCGCTTCGCTTTGTAGCTCAGCGGCAGAACTTAATAGCCCAGCAGAGAATGAGGGTATTTCAGTCGGCGCTTTCACTGAATCCCAACTCGTCGAGGCTTCGCCGCAAACGGTCAAGGCAGCGCTGGCGGATGAATCCAATCGAGCCAACGGCCAGGCCAAGTTCGGCAGCAATGTCACGGTACGGACGGACCGGCTCTTCGTAAAACAGCATCTCCACAAGTTGGCGGCAGCGCGGCGCAAGCTTCGCTAGTGCTTCGCGAATGATTTGTTCATGTTCGGCTTCACGGACCAACTGCTCGGCAATGGGAGGAATCTGCCCTTCAGGAATGTCGCCTTCGTGGGAGTCGGAGGATACCATGCGTTGCTGCCGGTGCTTCCAATGAAAGCACTTATGAGCGGTGACCTGCATGAGCCACTTCGGCAGGGCGCGAGGATCGCGCAATGTAGGCAGCTGCGAAAGTAACTCGAGGCAAACCGCCTGAAAAATATCAGCAGCATCATCTCGCGAGAGGCCGTACTTAATGGGGATTGAGAAGATCAGATTCTTATACTTATCAATCAGCGCCGACCAGGATTCGTCGCTCCCTTTCAAGCATCCTCGGACCAACCGCTCATCGGAAGCAGCAGGACGCTCTTCGGCGGTTTTTGTCAACGTCGCAGTCATGGAGTCCATCCGTTCGCCTTGCGAGCTTGGACGGATGGTCTGATATAGAGCTCGTCGATGTTCCAGATCGTGTAGGGATCGAGGATTGCCGGTTGAAAATTGCCAATTGCTTCCTTTGCGCCAACCAGAATGTTGCCACTGGCAAGGAAAATGATCGGCAGATTCTCCGCCACAATTTTCTGTACTTCATCGTAGATCCGCTTGCGCACTTGGTACTTGAGGGTGGTAGCCTGCTGCGCCATCAGTGCGTCAATACGAGCCTCCCAGGGAGTTGACGGGTGGCTTTGTCCAAGGTTCCAAAGGTGCGTACTCCCATTGGAGACCCAGACATTCATGTCCGAATTCGGATCCGCATCGCCGCTGGCGATTCGTAAAATGCACGCATCATAGTCAAACGTCTTGAACACGCGGTCTACCAGGGCGCGATACTCGAGCGGCACCACCTGGACGCTGATTCCCAGCCCCTTCAAATCATCCTGGATGATGGCCGCCATTTTCAGGCGCTCGGCATTCGAAGAGCTCGCGATCATCGTAAATTCCACAGCTTGACCTCGCGCATCCATCAACGAACCGTTGCTATTCCACGAAAAGCCTGCGGATTTCAGCAACTCCCGCGCGCGCGAGAGTGAGCGCGGTAATTGTGGGATGGCCGGGTTCAACCACAACCGATTTCCCGGGGTGACTGGCCCCCAGAGAGGCCTGGCGCGGCCCTTATACACCAGACGAGCGATTCCCTCGCGATCGATGGCAGACGAGACGGCTTGGCGGAAGCGCACATCGCCAAACCAAGCCTGTTTGCGGCTCACGGAGGGGAGTGATTTGGCGCTCAGATTGTTTAAATTGAAAAAAAGGAAGTTGTATTCCAGTCCCGGTCCCAGGTCCTGAAGCCGAAGACCGCGTTGTTTCTGATCTCGCTCGAGCACCTCATAGTTATCTGCACTGATACGGTCGAGCACGTCGGTATCACCGGCTTGAAACCGAATCACCTGGGCATCCTGATTGGGCACGAACAGGAACTGCAACTCGTGGAGATAGGGGAGGCGCGTTCCTTTGCGATCTTCCTTCCAGAAATAAGGATTGCGTTCGAGAATCATCCGCTGACCAGGCACATATTCCTTCAAGCGGAACGGACCCAGGCCGGCTAGCTCATTTGGCGCTGCATTGAGGCCCCATGCTTGCGAGAACTTGCCTTCGCCGTAGGCGCTTTGCAGCAGGTGCCGCGGAACGATCATGACGCTGTCAAAGATTCGCTCGGCGGCTGCATATGGCTGAGCGAGGTCAAAACGGACGGAATTTGCATCCAGCTTTTCTAGGTGGATTGGCTGGCCGCCAATGATTAGCAGATCGCGCTGAGATGAATTGATTTTTTCGTCCAAGTACACCTGGAAGCTGAACAAAACATCATCGGCGCTCACCGGGTGGCCGTCGGAAAAACGCAACCCGCGACGAAGCTGCAGAGTGTAATGACGCCCGTCCGCGGAAATTTTCCAAGATTTTGCGAGCGCTGGCTCGACACCCTGTGAGCCGCGATTGATATGAATGAGGTCCGCGTTCAAACAACGAATGACATCGCGAGAGAATTCGTCCATGGCCAAGACCGGGTTTAGCGTTTTTGGTTCTGCGCGCAGGGAAATAACGAGTCGGCCACCCGGAACGCCAGCTTCTGCGGTGGTTCTCAAAAATTCATCATGCCCTGCCTGACCTAGACCGGGCAAAAACATTGCGGCGGCAAGCGCGATACCAAGCAGTCGCAAATAGTTTCCGGCAAGTGATCCACGTCTCATAAGAGCAAGTCTCGTCAACAACAAGTTCCTCGGTTCTCTAAGCACGTCTAAACCACAACAACTTTTGTCCGCTCCTGCAGAGCATCCGCAAGAAGCTGATAGCCCATGAAAAGGGGAATCAAAGCGAGGGCCGGCAAATACATCCACC
This sequence comes from Candidatus Dormiibacterota bacterium, assembly GCA_035602605.1. Lineage (GTDB taxonomy): Bacteria > Acidobacteriota > Terriglobia > Acidiferrales > UBA7541 > DASQHY01. The sequence goes on along the minus strand of DATNLZ010000099.1, from coordinate 501 downwards.
AATACGACGCTAGAACGTGGTACTGCTGGAGGCTGGCAAGGAGATTGCCCCAGCTGGGCGCAGGCTCGCCTACGCCAAGCCCTAAGAACGAAAGGGTGACCTCCGCCAAGACGAATTGCGGCACCAGTAGCGCCGCCTGCGTCAACAGCAGACCGAAAACTTGCGGCAGGATGTGCCGTCGCAACAGATAAAACTCTGAGGCACCGAATCCTCGCGCGGCTAGGACGTAGTTTCGTTCCTTCGCACTTAGCACCACACCGCGAACCAGCCGCGCCGGGCGCGCCCATCCGACGAACCCGATGACTGCGACGACCAATAGAAAGGCCTTCGCCGGAGTGATTTGCAGTGGCAGGAATGCTCGCACCGCAAACAAAAGATAAAGCCAGGGCAGCGCGAGAAACAGCTCGCTGCCGCGCATCAGCACCTGGTCCCATGCTTTCCCGTAAAAGCCGGCAATCGATCCAATGAAAGCGCCCAGCACCAGGGAGAGGCTCGCGGCCA
>DATNLZ010000097.1:0-91054 GCA_035602605.1 Candidatus Dormiibacterota bacterium | reverse complement strand
CGAGCGATCTATCAGTGGCTGGCCAACTGGAATCAGGAACCCAAGCCGTTTGTGTGGAAAGCCACGCCGGATGTCATTCTGGACAAGGTGCGCCGCTGCAAAGAAGCGATTGTCAAGAATTAGCCAGGACAGGAGACTAGGAGCGAGACGAAGGGTGCGGCGCTGCGCCACGTTCGAGGAGCTGCTCTTTTCGATATATCAGCGAGCTGATGTCGTACGTGGCTAATTCGAAGCCATGACCGTGAGTGATAGCGTCTGTAGGGCAGGCTTCCACGCAGTATCCGCAAAAGATGCAGCGAGAATAGTCAATATTATAGACACTAGCGTAGCGCTCCCCGGCGGAGATGCGCTTGGCGTCGGTGTTTTCGGCAGCTTCGATATAAATACAGTTTGCGGGACAGGCGGCAGCGCACAGAAAACAGCCCACACATTTCTCCAGGCCATTTTCATCGCGTTGCAGAACATGAATTCCACGATAGCGCGGCTGAAAATGAACTGGCTCGAACGGATAATTCTCCGTCGTGGTCTTGCGAAGCATGTTGCGGAAGGTGACGCCGAAACCTTTGGCGAGCGTTAAGAAGGTCTCACCGGCCTCCTTGAGAATGGATGGCATCGCCAACCAGTCTAACAGAGCCTAAGCACGGGGCCAAATTTGCGGATTATTTTGCGGCGAGCGCGGCGGCGATTTGACGGCCATGGAATCGCCCGTTTTCGATGAATATTTCGCTCGTAAAATTGCCGCCGATGACGACGCCAGCGAGAGAAATTCCCGGTACATTACTTTCGAGTGTCTGTGGATGGATCGCAGGTTTATTCGTTTGCGGATCGAGAGCAATGCCCAGTTGGCGAAGGAAATTGAAATCGGGGTGATAGCCGGTCAGCGCAAAAACCTGCTTGGCAGGCAGGGCTCGCTCGGCGCCACCGTTTCGGACCCACACCTGTCCCTGCTCGATGCGCGTGACGCCGGTATTGAACAGGGCCTGGATTTCACCGGCTCTGATGCGGTTTTCGATATCCGGACGCACCCAATATTTAATCGTGCTGCCAAGTTGTTCGCGGCGATGGACCAAAGTGACGCGGGCCCCAGAGCGATACAAGTCAAGAGCCGCTTCAGCCGCCGAGTTCTTACCTCCGATGACCACCACGTCCTCTTTCCAGAAGCGATGCGCCTCGGTGTAATAGTGCGAAACGTGCGGGAGATCTTCTCCGGGAATGTCCATGCGATTGGGGAGATCGTAATAGCCGGTGGCGACGGCAATCTTCTTCGCAGTGTAACGTGGCGTTTGGCCGCTATCGGTGCGCGTGGTCACAGTGAAGTTGCCGTCGTCGCCTTCCACCGACACGACACGCTCATAAAGCCGCAACTCGAGTGTAAAATGCTCCGCAGTCTTGCGGTAATACTTGAGCGCTTCAGCGCGAGTTGGTTTTTCGCCGGAGCTAGTGAAAGGAAGATCGCCAATCTCCAACAGCTCCGGCGTGGTGAAGAAAACCATGTTTGTTGGATAGTGGTACAGAGAGTTACAAAGGCAACCTTTATCGATCAGCAGTGGCCGCAAACCTGCTCGTTTGGCTTCGATTGCCGTCGCCAGCCCGGTGGGTCCGGCGCCAATGCAGATGAGATCATAGACAGTAACCACGAAATTAGTTTGCCCTCAGAATAAAGCGAATGCAACTCAGAAGGGCTTGCTCGGGCAAGATTTATTTATATCGAGCAAGAGAGAACCAACAATAACCATCTCCGCTTATCGAGATACTTACATCGTCGAGCATCGGTCCGCGCCTACAACTACGGCCGACCGGTCCAATTGCGAGACCAGTATTCTGGCGCGCTCGAGTGCGCCGGCGATGCTCGGGCAGATGTTGCCGGCGCCAACGTGCAGCTCAAACGCTGCCTGCTGCATGATGTGCGCGGGCTGCTCGCGCGCGCCGCACAGAATGAAGCCGCGGCCGGAGTGATGGACCGCGTCAGACAAATCCTCTAGAGCCCGCAGGCCAGTAGAATCAAGCGCGGTCATATTGCGGAGCCGGAGAATAATGATCGGAGGCAGATCAGAAAGGCGATTGGTGATTTGGTCGATTTTATCTGTGGCTCCGAAAAGAAACGGCCCGTGAATGCGAAAAATGGAGATGTAGGGGGGAATCTCCTTGTGCTGGAGGATATGGACGTGTCCTTCTCGGACATATTCTTTGGTGACCTCGGATACTGTAGTTGTGGACGTCACCTTGCGTATGTACACCAGAGCAGCAAGAATCATTCCCGCTTCAACAGCCACTGTCAAATCCGCGAAAACAGTAAGTGAGAAGGTGACGAGCCATGTGCCGATTTCGAGACGCGAAAGCTTAAAAAGCTCGGGAATTTCGCGCCATTCACCCATGTTGTAAGCGACAACGAGCAGGATCGCCGCCAAGACTGACAGCGGAATGAATCGTGCGAGCGGAGCTGCGAACAAAACCACAGCTAGCAAAGTGATCGCATGAACCATTCCGGCAATAGGGCTCTTCGCGCCGGAGCGGATGTTCGTTGCCGTGCGGGCGATCGCCCCGGTTGCGGGCAATCCACCGAACAGCGGCGAGACTATGTTGGCGATCCCCTGCCCCACCAACTCCACGTTGGGATTATGCTTGTCCCCGCTCATGCGGTCGGAAACGACAGCACTCATCAGCGATTCGATGGCCCCCAACATAGCCACAGTAATCGCCGGTGAGATCAGTGGGCGAAGCAGGTCGAGATGAAACTGCGGGACCTTGAACGCTGGAAGGCCGGAGGGGATTCCGCCGAAACGCGTGCCGATGGTCTCTACCGGCAGCTTGAAGATAATGACCAAGACTGTGCCCGCCAGCAAAGCGACAATGTATCCGGGTACGCGCTTCACGAAACGCATAAAAACGAAGATCAGCAGAAGAGCGAGAACGCCGAGACTTGTCTCCAGTGGTGAAAAGGAGCGAAAGTTCCGGACGAGAACCTCGATGCGCGCGAGAAATTCTCCCGGCACTTTACCGACCTGGATGCCGAAAAAGTCCTTAATCTGGGTGCTGGCGATAAGTACCGCGATGCCGTTTGTGAATCCGACGACGACCGGCCTGGGAATGAACTTCACGGCTGTGCCCAACCCCGTGGCTCCCAGTACCACGAGGATGACGCCGGCCATCAGCGTACACATGAAGAGGCCGTCCAAGCCGTGCTTGGCGACGATGCTGTAGACGACAACGACGAAGGCCCCTGTTGGACCGCCGATTTGTGTGCGCGATCCCCCTAAAGCAGAAATAATGAATCCCGCGATGATGGCGCAGTAGATTCCCGCCTGCGGTGCCACGCCTGACGCAATCGCGAATGCCATCGCCAGAGGGAGAGCTACCAGACCAACGGTGACCCCGGCCAGCACATCAGCAGCAAATGTGCGCCAGCTATACTCTTGCAAACTCGAAATTGATTTTGGAAGCCAGTCGCGCATCTTAATTCCCTGCGGGATTCCCAGCGGCTTTCTCTTATTCGAGAATAACAATACTAAGTATAGCTGGCAGTAGCGCAGAGGTTGCTTTGGGTTAGGAAAGGAGTTTCTCAGCAACAAACCATTGGACTGGTGCTGGTAGGCGCAGCTATTGCTGGGTTGTAGCTGCGTTAACGATGAGTTGCTTCTGTGAGCGGTGCGTAAATGGCGCGCTCGAATTCCTCGAGTACGGCTTTGGGCGTTTCGTCCATATATGGCAGGATTTGCATCATGAGTACGGCGCAGGTCTTGTGCGTCGGATCGATCCAGAAGAAGGTGTTATAGATTCCCGACCATGCCAGGCTTCCGGCAGCGCGACCACCATCAAAGGGTTTGGTGTTAATCGCTAAGCCCAGACCGAACTTATCGAGAGAGCCCATGGCCCTCACTCCATCTGTGGCTAGTTGCGGCATGAGGCTGTGGAGGCCCCCCACAGTCAAGCTGCCAATTTGGTTCTGTCCCATCAAACTGACGGTTTCCGAGCGGAGTATCCGAGGTTGGCCAAGTTTCCCTCCGCCAAGCAGCATCCGTGCGAACTTCAAATAGTCGCCGGCCGTGGAGTGAAGTCCCCCGCCGCCACTGAAAACTTTCACTGGCTTGGCTGGGAGGGATGGGGTTTCCGCCAGCGTGCCATCTTCCCTGCGCTGGTGAAGGGTCACCAAACGGGATTGTTTGTCAGCTGGGACCTTGAAAAAAGTGTCGGCCATACCGAGGGGCTCAAAGATGTGCTGCCGGCAATAATCCTCGAGCGATTGCTTGCTGACCGCCTCAACTAGCTTTCCAGACCAGTCCGCACTGATTCCATATTCCCATCGCTCGCCCGGATCAAACATGAGCGGGGCCTGCAGAAAACCATCGCCACCCTCGAAAAGACTGGGAACCGCGCCAGTCGCCATGTAATCACGGAGTCGACGATCGAAAAGCTCATAAGCGAATCCCGAGGTGTGCGTGAGTAAATGGCGAACGGTCACAGGAGTTTTCGGCGCTCGCAGGTTCGCCTTGCCAGTTTTTGCGTCGTATCCATCGAGAACCTGCACGCGAGATAGTTCCGGCAAGTATGTACGGGCGGGCTCATCCAGTTTCACCAGCCCGCGCTCGACAAGCTGCATCACGGCCACTGAGGTGACCGGCTTGGTCATAGAAGCGAGTCGGAAAATCGAGTCGTTGGTCATCGGAATATTCGCATGAACATCGCGCTTCCCGGCGGCACCCTGGTACACGATTCCGTCGGAGCTCGCGACCATCGCGACAAGGCCGGGAACCTTGTTTTGCTCGGCAGCGTGTCGCAGGACGTTGTCAATCCGGTTGGTAGCGGCTTTTGTTGTCCCATTGGCCCAGCCGGTTGAAGCAATCGAGATAACAACAGCGACAGGCAACACTCTCCAGACACTCAGCCGGAAGCGTGTAATCGTTACCATCATGGTTGTCCTCCGGCGCAGTATATCGCACGCGATGCCTACCTTGGGATTCGATCGGGCACAAAACGTTTCGATCGGCGATCATGGACTGATATCCTTGCGCAGGCGATTTCTTTGCCCGCCAATTCGGGGAATACAATGAGGAGAATCAAAATGGAGAACCGGCACGGAGCTCGAGCGGCAACCGCGGCTATTGTCACGGTTGCCTTATTACTTGTGGGGGCGATCGCAACGGGAGTGCCAGCGCGGTCGCAGCAGAACCAGCAGTTGCCGAACGGGATGAAGCAGTACTTCATCGCTTTTTTGGTGAAGGGTGAAAAGTTCGATCAAACTCCGCCGAAGGAAGAGCTTCATGAACTGATGCAGAAACATCTGGCCTATATCCGGTCACAAGCGGCGGCGGGGAAATATGCACTGGCGGGCCCCTTCCTCGACAATGATCGCATTCGAGGCATGCTGATGGTTAACGCAGCGTCGGCTGACGAAGTGCGGGAAATCGTAGGCGGCGATCCAATGGTGAAGAGCGGCCGAATGGCGATAGAAATTCATCCGATCATGATGGCCGACCTTGCCTGCGTAGTCGCGGAATACAACAAAAAGAACAACGATAAGTAAGAATAAGTTTCGATAGCTATGAAGGTGGCCGCAGCAGGCTTTCGAGGCGAGCAGTGAAATTCTCAAGCTCGGCTTGGCGCTCGGCGGTGACCTCGAGTTCTTTTTTCTTCCACACGAACCAATGTTTGCCGTTACGCCTGATGCGGACGGTAAGATTGTTATCAATGATAAAAGATGGCGCAGCGAGAAGACCCAAAGCACCTTCAGCTGTTGGCTTCAAGAGCGCGGCGCAATTCCCTGCCGCAATACCGATGGCATTTTCATAGAGAGGAAATTTGACGGGGTGAAATCCTGCGGTGAGTAAGCGCTCAAGGGTGGCTATTTGCGCGGGAGTCAGATCGAACATGACCAAGAGCAAGGGAACGATAACGATAACTTAGAACAGCGAGAAAGCCTGGGCCGGCTAACTTATCTCAAGCAGCCGGATCGGCTGATCGCTCGGAGGTTCGCTCAAGCGAAGCGAGAATCTCCCGCAAGGTAGCAATCAACTCCTCGCGCGCTACATGCCCTTTGCGGAACTGAATGCGCAGCCGAAAGGCCTCGTTTTCAGGCTGATAATTGAAGACGAAAGGCTGCGGGCGAGGGCCGCCGGTTTGCTCCTCGCGACGTTCGCGACGCACTTCATCGCGAGTCAGCCCGCCCTGGATGATGCGATGAACCATCTCCAGCATCTTCTTCTCGGTGGGTTGGCGCGCCACCTGAAGCAGTAAAGATTTTGAGATGATGCCGTTTTCAACGCACTTTTTTCGGATGGCGTCGGGAATGTTGCGCAGCGAAAGTGTCTCGGTTACCGAAGAGCGTGCCCGCCCGATTTTACGGGCGACATCATCGTGGGTGTACTCGAATTGCTCAGCCAAACGATATAGGCCGTCAGCTTCTTCGAAAGGCGTGAGGTCCTTGCGCTGGATATTTTCAATGAGAGCGAGCTCAAGGGTTTCGGCATCATCGGCAATCTTCTCAATGCAAGGAAGCTCGCGAATTCCTGCAGCTCGCGCTGCATGATAGCGGCGCTCGCCAGAAATGATGTAGTAGCATTCGTCGCGCGGCACGTAGCGAATGAGCAGAGGTTCGAGAACGCCTTTTTCTTTCACTGAGTCGGTGAGCTCGCGCAGATCTCCAAGGGCTTTGCGCGGCTGGTCCGGGTTCGGCCGAATTTTATCGACCGGAATCATACGGCCGATGGCAGCACCGCTAAAGGTCGTTAATTGTTCGACGTAATGCGCGTCATGCCGCATCTTCAGTGTGACGGGCAATCCGATCCTCTTCGACACGTTGGATGACCTCCAAGGCAAGCTTGCGATATTCCTGCGCGCCCGGGGATTTCGGGGCAAACGTCAAGATGGTTTCCTTATAGGCCGGGCTTTCTTCGAGGCGAACATTCTTGCTGATACGGGTCTTGAACAAAACAGAACCAAACACAGTGCGGATCTGCCCGTGAGTGTCGCGGGAGATGTTGGTGCGTTTGTCAAAAAGCGTGATGAGAACGCCGAGCACTTTTAACGCAGGATTGGGGCGCGCGCGAATACGTTCGTAGGTCTCGAGGAGATCATCGGTGCCTTCAATGGCGAAGTAGGCAGCTTGAATGGGCACCAGCAGATGAGTGGATGCGACAAGAGCATTTACCGTCAGAATGCCGAGCGATGGCGGAGTATCGATCACGATGTACTCGTACTCTTTTAAGACCGACGCGAGCGCATCTTTCAATTTGAATGGCGCGTCAAACTGGCCGGCCAATTGCTGCTCGAGCTTGGCGAGCGCGAGACGGCCGGGCGCAAGAAACAGTAGCGGATCTTTGGTTTGCTTGATGATCGCGGACATTTCGGCGCGATGATCGCCGAGAACGTCGAACATGGAAAGTTGCATATCGCCCGAATCAAAGAATGCAATCGAGGAATTAGCCTGCGGGTCAAGATCAATGAGCAGGGTCTTTTTGCCGCGCTGGGCGATAGCGGCAGCGAGATTGATGGACGTGGTGGTCTTGCCGACTCCGCCCTTTTGATTGGCTATTGCGAGGATCGCAGTCATTGTGTCCCGCCTGTTCCAAATCTAGGCGCTCGAAACACGCCGGCGGCCCACAGCAACCGAAGTCCCATATATAGGTGCGTCGCTATCGTTTGCCCCCAGCAGTAGGATAAATCTACTCGCGGCAGGCTGTGGAGCGCAAGCGAAAAGTGATGCTCTTAATTCGGCGAGGATGAAACAAGTCGCAAGACCGCCTCGCGGGCACGCTGAGCGTTCGGTCCCTTTGAATCTTCTTTTAGATACAGCTTCCACTGCTCGGCCGCTTCCTGCGGCTGCCCCAAGGCTTCCAGAGCATAGCCAGCGATAACGTGTGCATTGGCTAATCCCTCATGCAGCAATTCGTGCACGCGCTGCGCATGCCCGGCGGCCTCCTTAAATTGGCGCAGTTGCAGCTCGGCATAGGCGGCGTTCATAAGCGCCCAAGCATTCGTCGGTTCGACGCTCAGGGAACGGTTTAGGAGTGAGGCGGCTTCTGAATAGTTGCGCTCCCCCAACAGAATCCGCGCCACGTTGCGCTGCGCCTCGGCAAACTTGTCGTTCAACTGGGTGGCTTTGAGAAAAGCCTGTCGTGCAGCCGGTGCGTCGTTCAGCTTCGAACAAGCCACACCCAAACCGTTGTAAGCCAGGTCGTACTGGGGGTACAGGTCCACGGCAGCCTGAAAATGCTTTCGGCCGTCCCCCCATCTTTTTCCTTCCATCGCCTTGCTCCCATTTTCGAACTCCTTACGCGCGTTATCAGGAATTTTCAGACGCATCGCGGGCACGGTGGTCATGGAAGCAGAACGGACGGTTGTGTTCTCTTCCTTTCTGACGACATCGATCCGTTCCAGATGAAATGATTCACTCTGCGAGATCTCAAATTCGCCGTTGTACTCCTGAATCTGCGGGCCATAAATCCGAACTCGGTGGGTGCCCGTAAAACTCTGAAATTCGGCTTGCCCGGCGCTGTCGGTATTCCGCTCGCTCAGCGCGGAGGAGGAACCCACCGCATCCATCAATACCACCGTGACGTTCTCGATCCCGCGGTGAGTGTTCCGGTCAACCGCGACGATTCTAACTTTGCACGGAGTGACCTGTAGCCTAAATTGTGCCAGGACAGGTCTAGCGGTCACAACAAGCATCACAAGCGATATGGTCCGAAGCATTATGTGGCCTCCCTGCACGCGGAACTCGAGGCGGTATGGCCCGTTAGGATTGGATTATAGCGCGGCATGTACCTTGGGGCTCGAAACAAATTACGGGCCCCCGGCAGGAGTTGGGACTTACCCACGTTACGACAAACGAGACCCGGACAAAAAAAAGGGGCCGGTTTGCCCGGCCCCCAGAAAAGAACCTCTCTACAGTTAGAACGTGAACCTGATCGCAAGACGCAGAGTGCGCCCTCCCTGCCACAGCGCCGGCTGCCCATAAATCGAGCTTAACGCCTTGTACCCTGCGCCACCCGAACTGCAATTGGCCGCCGTTGGTGTGGCCGCGCATGCTGGCGGAATCAGATTCGCTGTCGCGACATAGTTCCAACCTTTATCGGTCAGGGCATGCCAATCGGTTGTACCCCTATTGCCACCACCGACGCGCGGAGTACTGATTTGTGAGCCTGAGAACGGGGTGTCCCGCAAGGCGGTCACGGCATGCTGATTGAAGAGGTTATAAGCATTGACTTCAAATCCCAGTGTCATTGCTTCCTTGGATTTGTTGACGTGGAACAGCTGATGGAGGCTGAAGTCGGTCTGGGTGTACATGCCTGTACGCTTCCCCTGCTCAATGCTGACCAATTTGATGGGGTTGGAGCCTGCTGCCGCAGCGGGTATAGTTGCAGCCGGATCCTGCGAAAGGTTCACCCAGCCACCGTGACCCTCAACATACTCACACGCCGAGGTCGAGCTGACCGACGGCCAGCAGGTGGTGAGTGGGGTTCCGGAGAAAACCGATTGGAAGAACCCGAAGATAGTCTCCTGGTGCAGCCATTTCAGCGTATAGGAGCCAGCCAGCTTGAGTGTATGCGGCCGGTCAGTGGGAAGATAGCCCATCGCCGGATGGCCATGCGCATCCCAGGCCATATTTGGTAGATCGAAGTAGCGACTGTTATTAGGGGAGTGACGACCGCCGCTACCATCCGAGATTTCCGTGCTGGTTAAACCACCGTAGTTACCCCACAGCCGGCTGTAGGTGTAAGATGCCATACCGAACCAGCTGGTAGAGGGTCGCTTAACAAGGCGGAACTCAACACCATCGTAGTTGCGAACAGCCTTGGGGCTAAGCGGGCAATCTACGCACTGCGCTGGGAACTTCTCCGCCGGCACAACGGGTAGACCGCTGGAGTCGTAGGTATCACGCTGCAGCAGGTTTTTGACGATACCGTAGCCCGGATTCCCGATGTAATACAATTCATTGCCCGGAACCGCCACGCCAACATCCTCGATAGCATAGTCGAGGCGCTTGCGCGTGTAGCGCACTTCCAGCCCCGTATTCTTCTTCAGCGCGTATTCTGCGCCAACCGTGAATTCGTGCTGCTGCAACGGTTTTAGGTTGGGATCCACACCTGGGTCGGTGGGGAACAAAATGACCGAGCGATAGTTTACGTTCTCGATAAAGGTATTGGTCCCAAACGATCCCGCTGCCGCGCCCGACGGCGGGCAGAAGTGCACGCCGAGACCGGAGCTCACAGGCTTAATATTGAGAATGTTCGCGTCGTTGAGTTGGTATGCGCAGTCATGCCAATACTGCCCACCGAAGGAACCCTGCGGCAGCGAGTACTTCATAATGTCGAAGAACTTGCCATAGCTGCCATACACTTTCATTTTGCCATTGTGCATGACATCCCATGCAAAACCGAGACGAGGAGCCAACTTGTCCCCAAAGGCGAAGTCCACTACAGGGGCGTCCGGCACGAAAGCCGGAATGTGTTCCTTATCAACGCGCACGCCCAAATTCAGCGTCAAGCCACGTCCCACGGTCCATGCATCCTGAAGGTACAGGGTATGGTTCATGCTACTTACTTTACCAATCGTGTCCACACCGTCGCGAACTAGGAAGTCGCCATATTTCCCTGTACAGGCCGGCTTCCCCGCCACGTCGCAAGCATTCGGATCCAGAGGCCCGTAGGACTGGCCCCATTCTAAGCGAACATAAGAACCGGAGAAACCCGTATTGACATTATTTGCCAAACGGTTGAAACCCCAGCCCCCCTTGATGTTGTGGGTACCCAACCCCTTGAAGAAGTAAGCCGCGTCCGCGTTAAAGCCTTGGCGCGTGTTGACGTCATAGTTTTTGAGGGTGTTCGGTGGGACGTTTTGGAAGCCGGCGTTTTTTTGGAACTCCGGCGGCACACCTGCAGGGAGCCCCGATGTTGAAGCGGTAATCCACAAAAATCTAGGGGTGCCCAGAGTGACCCCACGGTCTTCGCTGTTGGTGTACCAATAGCCGTAGCGGGCGGTCACCACAAGCTTCGAAGTAACGTTGATGTCCCCGCCGAAGTTGTATACCGAATTCGGGTTTACAGTACCGCGGTCCGGATTGTATTGAGCCGGATTGTTACCCGCAGTGCCGTTCACCTGTGCGCGGTTGATGGGATCCGGATCGGGAAGGTTGATACCGGATTGACGCGCGTACCCATACTGCCAAGAAGCATGGAGCCGGATCTTGTTAGTGGCCGCCCAATCGAGCCTCGTCAGCGCATTATGCACGTCCTGCGACTCGGGGAAAGAACGCGTACCAAACGGCGTGCCGTTGGCATCACTGCCCGAAAAATTTACAGTACGCGTCAGTCGCGTGAAGTTGGGAATGTAGCTGGCAAAGAGGAACAGCTTGTCCGTGAAAATGGGACCGCCGATCTCGAAACCGGGATCCACCGCCCGGTAGTGGTCCTTTTTCGTGATGTCCTGATCCAAAGGCGAGTCGAAACGTCTCGCTGAACTCGACCCAATCGTCGGATTGGTGCGCAAACCGCACAAGGTAAACCAGAGGCACTGGTCGTTGGCGTTGAGAGCATCCGATCGGTAATAGGTGACCGCCGAACCATGCCACGCGTTGGAACCGCGCTTCTGGATCACATTGACGACGCCGCTGCCGCCACCGTATTCGGCCTCAAAGCCACTGGATTTGATCTGGACTTCCTGCACGAACTCCATGGGCACGTTTGCGCCTACGCCGCCATTCTGGATATCGGTGGTGTCCATCCCTTCCACCATGTAGGTGTTTTCCGAGTCGCTGGCACCGTCAATCTGAAAACCGCCGGTGCGGCCGGCTCCTCCTTGGGAAAGAACAGACCGGGCGGCGCTCTGGAGGGGCTCCTGACGCGCACCGGGAGCAAATGGAATCACGGACTGGAAGGAGCGGCCCTTGGGCATGGTGTCAAGCATTTCCTGCGTCACCGTCGTTTCCGTCTTGCTCTGGGTGATGTCTACGATCGGAGCCTCCGAGGTAACTTCGACCGTTTCGGCCTTGGTACCGATCTCCAGTTGCACGTCGATGATGGGGAGGCGGCCAGCGCTCAGTTCGATTCGGTTATTCTTATAACTGCGGAAATTCGTCGCGGACACGGTCAGCGTGTATACGCCAGGGGGCAGACCGGTGAATCGGTATGCGCCGGAGGAATCGGTGGTTATCGATTTTATGCCAGTTAGTGCCGGGCCCGTGACCTCGACAGTCGCGCCGGCTACTGAGGCGCCTTGAGCGTCTTTTACGGTTCCCTGGATGCCTGCGGTTGTTTCTTGTGCTGTCACGGTTGGAACTGAACAACAAAGCGCAAACAAGAGAGCACACAAAACAGCTCCCCAAATCCTACCTGTTGAGAAATTTTTCATTCGACCACTCCCTTCGAAGTTAGCACCCAGTATTCAGCCAGAACTCCACGCAGCTGTTGACAAACAACTCGTGATTCCAGTGTGGAAGGTCACGCGCCCGTGAAACACGGGCACACTTTGAACGAGGACTAACACTTCGGGCGCAGCACACGCCCTTCCCCAACAAGAACACACGCCCTCCCCACAAGACTTATGACCGTCAACTTATGCTCTGAGGCCCTTCCGTGTCAAGTGCTTTATATAAATTGTGCTGATTCAGGTGCCGTTTAGGTCGACAGCGACCCTTCTATGGTGGGTGGATGTGGCGCCAATAAATACTTTACGAAACTTTAGTTTATTTTTTAAGTCCGAGCAGACTTCGGGACCGCCTAATTGTCAGGAACGTTCACTTAAGAAGCTTTGCAGTCACGCTTACTTTTCCAAGCTCCAGAAGTTTTCGGGAGGATTAAAGAGTTCGAGACCCAGCTCCCAGTCGTCGCTGTTGCTGCTGCGCTCTTTCCACACGATGGTTGCGTCAGCGGTTTGGTTAGTAGCTTGATTGGTGAGACGCGTGCGCAAATTCAGTGGCGGATCCTGAGGCGCTACGACTAAGCAACCTTGACGGCCAACGTCGGCTGTGAAGCCTTGCAGGGTGCGCATATGGCCCTCGTCAGGCCATTCGATGAGCACAGGTGTGCGCGAGCTCATGCGCTTGCAGGAACGCATCTGAAGCCACTTGGTCTTCTGGGAAGAATCCCGACGCGGCATAATGCCTCCTGGTCAAGTCGCTCTGGCGGAGGGCCAAGCAAATGATATGTCAATGACCATAATTGGCAGAGCTCACTGTGCCCGATGCTAAGCTCCCGCGCTTGTCCGGTCAATCGAGGAGTTCCTCGAGTGTCTAAACTAAAAACCATAACCTCCAGCGGTTCCGACGCTTACGCGGTGGGAACCTCCGACGCTCGCCGGTAGTGTCCGACTGAGAGCGCCAGGCCGGTATTGACTATTCTGCTGCCACCCCAAGGACCGGGCTGATTCGATTGCGTACCCACCTGAGGTTCGGGCCGATTGCTCTTGCGAGCCACCAGATTGCACTCAACACCGTCTCCTTAACATATATGGTGCCGCTGGGCGTTTCGTCTGCGGCAGCAGTGCGCGTGGGACAGGCGCTCGGTCGCAAGGATATCGCTGCGGCGGAGCTCTCCGGATGGACCGCGATATTTATGGGTGCCGCGTTTATGAGCGCAGCCGCGGTGATGCTGTTGCTTGTCCCTCGCCAGATTGCGCGCGTGTACACTCCGGAGGAAAGCGTGATTCGCGCGGCAGTGACTCTATTGGCTTTTGGAGCGGCCTTCCAGCTTTGCGATGGTGTGCAAACTGTGGCAACTGGCGCGCTGCGCGGCGCTGGAGAGACGCGCATGCCGATGCTCTGCCACTTGCTGGGATACTGGGTGATTGGGCTGCCGATTGGCGCATTCCTCTGTTTCCGCATGCATTGGGGCATACCGGGCCTGTGGAGCGGGCTGAGCCTGGCGCTAATCCTGATCGGAGTTGTTCTGCTAGTCGTTTGGAAGCGCGAGATTCACAGCTTGCAAATCAAACCTGAACTGCAGCAGCTTTTCGAGAGTGAAATCGAGGGAGGCACATCGCCGCGCCGGCGCCCGCGGCGCTAACTTACATTTTGTAGCGGCCCAGGTCTTCGTCGGAAAGATTTTCAAGCCAGGTGCGAAGTTGCTCGCTGGTACTTTTCTCGGCAATGGCGCTCGAAATTTTAGAATTCTTGAGCACTTCGTCTTCGACAAAAATCGGGCAGTCCACGCGGAGGGCCAGGGCCAGGGCGTCGCTCGGACGCGAATCAATAGACATCATCTTGCCTTCGCGCTCGACCCAGATGAGTGCAAAGAAGGTGTCATCGCGCAATTCATTGACCACGACTTTTTGAACACGAACACTGAGACCCAGAAAAACATTTCTGAGCAGATCATGGGTCATCGGGCGCGGAGTCTGAACTTTCTCGATTTCGAGAGCGATGGCGTTGGCTTCGTAAATCCCCACCCAGATAGGAAGAATCGCGTTGCCTTGGACGTCTTTCAGAACAACGATCGGCATGTTGGTGACGGGGTCCATCATCAAACCGCGAATCTTCATTTCCACTTCCATGAGCCCTCCTCGCCACTGCTAAATCACATGCTCTCCAGTTAGACTCTGCGGTCCGCCAGCGGTTACAGCAACCTGCACGTAGCTTCCCAGAAGATTTTCAGCCGAAGAAGTGAAATTCACGACGCGGTTGTTCGATGCGTGACCCGACCACTGATTTTCGCGGCGCGACTTCAATTCCACGAGCACTTCGAACGTTTTGCCCGCAAGCGATTGGTTTCGCCGCATCTGAATCTGCCGCTGCTTTTCCTGCAAAACGGCGAGACGGAGGCCCTTTTCGTCTTCGGGGATGGGGTCGGCCATATGCAACGCCGGGGTGTTCGGCCGCGGCGAATACTTGAAGGAAAAGGCACCGGCGTACTGCACCTGGTCCATTAACCTCAGGGTGTCCTCGAAATCCGCATCGGTCTCGCCCGGAAAGCCGACAATAATATCGGTCGTGATATCGATCGGACGGCGCGCGCCGCGGATCAATGCAATTTTCTCGAGATACTGTTCGCGCGTGTACGTCCGTTGCATCGCGCGAAGAATTCGATTCGAACCCGACTGCACCGGAAGATGAACATGGTCGCAAAGAACCGAAGTTGAGTCGATGGCTTGGACGATGTCCGCGCCGAAATCACGCGGGTGCGAGGTAGTGAAACGCACGCGGCGTATTCCGTGAACATCAGCAACACGCACGAGCAGCTCGGCAAAGCTCATCTTGCGCTCGGAAGGGTCTTGATAAGAGTTCACGGTTTGGCCGAGGAGCTGAACTTCGGTGTAGCCAAGATCTGCCAATTGGCGAGTTTCGCGCAGGATGGAGTCGCTGGTACGGCTTCGCTCGGGGCCGCGGGTGTAAGGGACCACGCAATACGCACAAGCCTTGTCGCAGCCTTCGATGATCGTCAAATAGGCGCGAAACCGGTGATCGCGCCGGGTGACTTCGGTTTCAAATGTCTCGTCGGTGTCTTTGTCGAGTCCAGCGACGCGGCGATTGCCAGCCTCAAGTTCGGCCAGCAGCTCCGGCAGCTTGCGGTAGCTGGCCGAGCCACATACCAGGCTGACCCAAGGAGCGCGTGAGAAAATGCGTTCGCCCTCCTGTTGCGCAAGGCAGCCGAGAACGCCGATTATTTTTCCACCATCCTGGCCTTCCTTGAATTCGCCAAGCCGGGAGAAAACTTTCTGCGCGGCTTTTTCTCGAATGCTGCACGTGTTATACAAAATGACCGAGGCCGCTTGTGGAGAGTCCACCTGGCGATATCCACGACCGAGGAGCACGCCCGCAACTTTTTCGGAGTCGTGATCGTTCATCTGACAGCCAAAGGTTTCCAGGAAAAAGGAAGGCCCCTGGCCGGTTGCGCTCGCGAATCTTGAACTTAGCAACGCTGAGTTTGTAACCGCAGAAGAAGGTTCTTTGGTCCGCGGTGCGAGCTGAGGATCGACCGTGAGAACTTCGAGACGCACATCGAACGAATCACCCATCGTGATTGCGCCCAGTCTATCATAGAGTTAGGAGGCCTCAAGGTATTCACTTAATTCATTTCGCGCACCACAGCGAGATGTAGCCAAGGAGGCAGCCAAGAATACCAATATTCCATCCTATTTGTTTGACCGCTCTGGGAGCGTGTGCTACGGTAGATTTTCTGGAGGCTGATCGGTTGCGTCTCCTCAGGAGGAACCAATTTTAGGTTTTGCCTCGTTTCTTTGTATCGGCCAACTGGGGAATTTACTCGAACAAACCGGTTGGGTCGCTCGCGTCGTGCTCTTGATTCTGCTTGTTTTTTCTGTCGTTTCCTGGGCGCTCATCTTTCAAAAACTCAGCTTCTTCGGCACAGTGAACCGTCGTACCAACGAATTTCTGCGTATTTTTCGCGCCAGTCGCGGACTTCCCGATCCCCATGTTCTGGCCACGACGCAATCTCCGCTCGCTGCAATGTATGCAGCGGGACATCGCGAGTTGCAGAGCCAGGTCGGCGGCAATCCCCCGGGCCGATTGAAGAGTTTGAATGCGGTTACGGTGAGCATGCAATTAGGAGCCGCAGAGGAAGTTCGACGTTCCGAGAGATATATGTCCTGGATGGCAACCACCGGCTCAGTGACGCCGTTCATTGGCCTTTTTGGAACCGTCTGGGGGGTGATGGACTCTTTCGCTGGCTTGGGTAGTGCTGGTGCAGCCAGCCTTCGCGCGGTGGCTCCGGGTATTGCCGAAGCCCTGATCACAACTGCCGCCGGACTATTCGCTGCGATTCCAGCGGTCATTGCGTATAATTATTTTGTGAGGAACATCAAGGATCTGGCCCAGCGCATGGATAATTTTGCCATGGAAGTATCTGCCCAAGTAGAAAAAATGTTTGGTTAGATCGCGCCCCCAAGGACGCGACGCAATCTTAGACAGGCCCGATGCCGCAGCTTGCCAGACAAACCGACACGTCTCTTTCGGAAATCAATATCGTTCCCTTTGTGGACGTAGTGCTCGTGCTCCTCATCATTTTCATGATTACCGCGCCTATTCTGCAATCCGGGATTGAAGTGGATCTTCCAAAAACAAAGACGGTCAAGGCTATCTCGGAAAATCGACTGGTGGTTACCATCGACCGTGCGCAGCGCATCTATCTTGGCAGCGCCCCGGTAAACATTCACGACCTTGGGGCCAAGCTCCACTCCCAAATGCAGAATCCGCAGCACGACGCGGTATTCTTGCGATGCGATAAGACCGTTCCTTTCGGTGCCTTCGCCACCGTAGTCGATGAATTGCGCCAGTCGGGAATTCCCAACGTCAGCGTGGTCACTGAGCCGATCAGCTCAGGGCCACAAACGCAATGAGCTACTGGATTTAGGCTGGATCTGGAATGCACACCGTGCACGTGAATAATCCGCCAGTGAACCTCCGCACACCGCTGGCGCTGTCGTTCCTATTTCACGCTTGTCTGTGTGTGGCGCTCCTGGTTTCTACCATTTTTTCAAATCGCGGAGACGTTTGGGGCGGGCCTGGAGGCGGCGAGGGCGCGTTGAAAGTTGGTCTTGTCGGCAGTCTTCCAGGGATTGCGTTGCCCAAGCCGGAAGTAGTGACGCCAAGCGCGGTGGTCGATCCCTCGAAAGGCCTCGCGAAAGAAGAGCCTAAGCCCATACCGCGAGAGCCTGATTCCGATGTAAAGAAGCTTCCTGAGTTTGAGAAGAAGCCGCCACGTGTCCCGTCTCATCCTTCAAAAGTTTTCGAAGACAAGACACCCCCGGCCTCCAACCAAATTCCGTACGGCGCCGGCGGTACGCCGGCCATGCCTTACACCCAGTTCACGATGAGTGGCGGTGTCCCCGGCGGGCTGGGTATCCGCGGAGAAACCGGCGGGGGCGATTTCGGCTCGCGTTACTCATGGTACGTCGAGGCGGTGCGCAACCGCATCAGCAGCAACTGGCTGCAATCCACCGTTGATGCGACCGTTCGCTCGGCGCCCCGTGCTGTAGTTACATTTCAGATTTTGCGCGATGGCAGCGTCTCAACCATTCAAATTACGCAATCCAGCGGAAATGCTTCGGTGGATAACTCGGCACGCCGCGCCATTTTGAGTTCGAATCCCCTGCCACCTTTGCCCAATGGCTATCGGGGCTCGAACGTCAACGTGGAGTTTTGGTTTGATTTTCAACGATAAGATCAGCTGACCGGTCATTGACCGGCAACGGTTTGAGAATCGGAAGGCATTCAAAGAATGAACCTATGGGAACCCCGGGGCTTATGAACAGGGTAAGGCAATTTGCGGCTGTGATCGTAATCTGCGCCGGACCGTGGCTGCCGACGGCACTGGCCCAGGATTGGATCAAGACTGGTACGGGTTTAGGAATTGAAAAGGTGCGCGTCGCGGTAGCCGATTTCGCACCGCGTAAAGACACGGCCCAGAGTCATGCCGCGCTATTCGGAGACGTGGTTCGCGCCGACCTCGATTACAGTGGCATCATCGATGTAGTCAGTAAGAGTTTCTACCCCGTGCAGGTTCCGAGCGCTCCTGCCGAGCTTAGTCACAAGACCTGGAGCGATCCGCCTGCCTCAGCGCATCTTCTCGCGTTCGGCAATCTGAACGAAACCGGCAACGACGTAAGCATCGAGGCGTGGCTTTATGATGTTCGCAACACTACGGCGCCCGCGGTGATCGGCAAAGTTTATCGCGGCGACGCAACCGATGCTCAGGTGCGCCGCTTCGCGCACCAATTTGCCGACGAGATTATCTCCAAGCTTTCCGGTGGAGTCCCCGGAGTAGCCAGCACGCAAATTGCGTTTGTGAGCTCGCGCACCGGCACCAAAGAAATTTGGCTCATGGATTATGATGGCGCGAATCAGCACGCCCTGACGAGCCTCCGCTCGATTTCGCTGACGCCGCGCTGGTCTCCGGACGCTTCGACGATCGCCTTCACTTGCTTTGCGGCCTATCGCGGCGCGCCGACGCCGCAGATCTGCCTTTTCTCCATGGTGACCGGCAAGCCGGTGACGTTTCCTCGCTTCGCAGGCACCAACAGCTCCCCGGCCTTTTCTCCTGACGGCACCAAAATTATCTTTTCATCCTCGATGCAGGGCAATCCCGAACTGTTTCTTGTGGACAGCAATGGCGGGCGTGCCAAACGACTCACTTACGCAACTGGAGCCAACACATCCGCAGCTTGGAATCCTAAAACTGGGGCGAGCGTCGCTTTTGTTAGCGATCGCGGCGGCATCCCACAACTTTATATGATGGACGCCGACGGCTCGAACATTACCAAAGTCGACTTGCCTGATATGGGGTATGTTATCGATCCCGCATGGTCTCCAAATGGCCAATTGCTGGCATTCAGCTGGAGGCGTCCCGCCGGCAACTACGATCTTTATTTGATGGACGTGGCCACACGCAAAATCGTCGAACTTACCCGCGACTCCGGACGTAACGAGCGGCCCAGTTGGGCCCCGGACGGCAGGCACATCGTTTTCGAATCCACGCGCTCCGGTTCGCGGCAGATCTGGACCATGCTCGCCGACGGCAGCCAGGTTCACCAGCTCACCAAAGCAGGCCACAATGAATCGCCAAACTGGTCACCGCGTTAGGGCGACTGGTGTCGAAGATGTTACACCAAAAAGAATATCGTGATGCTTCAAGCAAAGATTCCATGATGATACGATTGTGCCGGCGATTAAACAGAGGCGGGCACGTAATCCCGAGGAGGAAGTAATGAATACCGCTTTACGATTGAATGGAAAAATCTGGATGATAACGTTGATGGCTCTCATTGCCGTGTGCATGGGCTGCCAGAAAAAGCCTCGGGCTAGGCCGACTGCGACACTGCCGCCGCCTGCCGCCCGCCCAACGGTAACGCTCCAGGCTTCGTCCACCAATATTCAAAAAGGTGAATCCGTTACGCTGACGTGGTCCTCAACAGATGCGACGCAGTTGAATCTGCAGCCTGGCGTAGGCGCAGTAGCGCCCGAAGGCTCGACCAAAGTTTTGCCAACCGAATCGACCACGTATTCACTCACTGCCACCGGTCCCGGCGGCAATGTCGAAGCCATTGCGCGAATCAACGTAACGGCCCCCCCAGCGCCCCAACCGGAGACTCCAAAACCGACCGAGCCAACGATGGAGGAATTGTTCGTGAGAGAGGTGCAGGATGCTTACTTCGATTTCAATAAAGCAGACATTCGCGATGATGCACGCGCGGCTTTGACGAAGACCGCCGATTTCCTCAAGAAGTATCCCCCCATTACCGTAACCATCGAAGGTCATTGCGACGAGCGGGGTTCGACGGAATACAACATTGTTCTCGGTGACCGTCGCGCGCAAGCCGCCCGGCAGTACCTGATTTCGTTGGGCATCCCAGCCGCGCGCATGAATGTGACTAGCTACGGCAAAGAGCACCCCTTCTGCTCGGAAAGCACCGAGGAGTGCTGGCAGAAAAATCGTCGTGCCCATATCGTCATGGCCCATTAGGCGGGAAAGCGATAGTCTGATGGCTGGCCGATGGGATGAACGAACCAGGGAAGCGGAACCCCCATTCGGGGTTCCGCTGCGTCCTGAAGGAGGATGACTTTTGGAAAAGAAACCGATTTTATTTATCGCCACAGCCTTCTTGGCCGGGGCAGCGGGCAGTGCATTATTTTCTCCAGCTCCCGTCGCGGCGGTCGCTCGGGAAATCATCGAGCTGCAGCGTGACGTAACGACTTTGCTGCAAGGGCAACGCGACATCACCAGTTCCATTGATCAAAAACACGCCACATTAAAAACTCTTCTCGACCAAAATAATGCCGCCATCAGCGGTTTCGCCGGCACCATCGGCACTCTGCAAAAAGCGGTTCAGGATGTCCAAGCCAACTCTGGCGCGCGTCTGGACACCATGGCGACACAGGTGCAGGGACTTTCCGATAACCTCGAAGAGCTAAAAGTGCGCGTTGGAAAAGTAAATCAGCAGCTTGCAGATCTGCAAAATACTCTGCAGGGCATCGACGCAAAACTTGCCGGCGCAAACCCCTCACCGGTTAATCCGGGTGCAACCGGGACCGGGAGTGGACCGGGTACCTCCGGGGCGCCGCCCTCTTCGTCCGCTTCCAGTCCTTCGGCGGACACGCTTTATTCCAACGGCTTGCGCGACATTAACGGTGGGAAATACGACCTCGCCCGCCAGGAATTCCAGGACTATCTGAAATACTATCCCGAGACAGACCTCGCCTCCAATGCCCAATTCTATATAGGTGAAATTGACTTTCAGCAGAAAAAGTACGACCAGGCGGCAAGCGCGTACGATAAAGTACTCACCAACTACCCCAAGAGCTACAAGACCGCACCCGCACGGCTGCATCGGGGCATGGCGCTAATCGAGCTTAACCAAAAAGCAGCTGGTATTCGCGATTTCCGCGAAGTTATCCGGCGCTTTCCGGGAACCGACGAAGAAAAACGCGCTCGCGCAAAGCTGCGAGAATTAGGGGCGACCGCTACCTCGTCCCGCTGAGCAACGTGGCGCCTGTATCGAGATAACCGTCGAATTCTTTGGGTAATGATTAAACTGACAGACGGATTCGAACCGCTCCCCCTGCGACCGCTGCGAGCTGTCAGTTCCCTTTTGTGCCCCAGCATGCTATCTTCCTGGCCTTAGGAGAACGACCATGTCCGTAAACAAAGTAATTCTCGTCGGCCGCCTGGGGCGCGATCCGGAGACGCGTTACACCGCAGGAGGACAGGCTGTCGCCAACTTTTCAGTCGCCACCGATGAGTCCTACAAGGATCGCAACGGCGAGCGCCAAAAGCGAACCGAATGGCACAAAATTGTTGTTTGGGGAAAGCAGGCGGAAATTGCGCAGCAATACCTCAAAAAAGGATCGCTTCTCTACCTCGAGGGACGCATCCAGTCGCGCGAGTGGCAGGATAAAGAAGGCACCAAACGTACGAGCTTCGAAATCGTGGCCAACAATTTCCGAATGCTGGGATCGCGAACCGAATCCGCTATGAGTGCGAGCGCGAGCGCGGGCGCGGGCGTGGTTGCATCCGCCGAACTAGATTCACAAATTCCCGCAGTGGACGAACACCCTGCTACCGGGCCCGAAATTTCCGACGAAGATATTCCGTTCTAGGCCGGTAGCGTAACTGAGCTGCTGGGGAATGGTGATCTTCTGCGGCGTCATTTAAAATCGCGAGTTTTTTCCGCGCTCTTCGTCCAAACGCCTCAAAAAATCATCAAACTTGGGTTTCTGAGCTGGTGTGAGAATGGCGCGAATCTGCTCGCGAGCTTGCTGGCGCGCCTGTTCGAACTGCGGAACCTCTCGATCGTGGATTACTTTGTAGCGCGCTTGTAAATCGATCAGAATTTTATCCAAGTCCTTCTGCTGATCTGCCGTTAGAGAGGCTTCGCTTGTCAAGTGCTCCACCCAACGGGCGCGCTTTTCTGCTTCAAGACGTTGCCGATTGGGAGCGGCAAACGTCTTCTTCATGATGCCATAACTGCCCACGGCCCCGAGCCCAACACCGATCAGGAACACGGCAATGACCAGTAGTGTGGCCCGGCGATGATTGGTATTTTCACTCATGGATGTGCTCATTCATGGGGAGCTTATTCATGCGCTTTTTCCGCCAAGCTTACCAACACTTCATCCTTATCGCTGGGATGATCGGGCGCCAGATCTGGAAAGCGATCCGCGATCCCCTCCTGCGCCGGAACTGCCCAGTGAAATCCCCGAGTTTGATAGAGCGCCGACGATAAGATCAGAAGCAGAACCGAGGACGCCCAGACAACGCGTCGCGCAAGAACCTCGATGGGGTTCCAGAATTCAAATTCTGAATGCAACTTCGTCTCCCGCGCGCGAATCCGCGCGATTACCCGGGAAGCAAACAACTGGTCGGGATCCGATTGAGGGGCGCGTCCCTCACGTAACAACTCCCCTGCTAGCATGGCATCTTCGAAAGCTTTCTGGCAACCTAGGCATTCGCGCAAATGTGTTGCGAGCTCTGGGTCTGCTGGCGCTGATGCGCTGGTGCCAGCATGCTTGCTTTTGGATAGGCGAATCGTCTCCTCTAGACGCGCACGATACATCCGGCAAGGGTCCTTTTTTGCAAGCTTTAGGAACATCTCTGGTGTCTCCTTCCGGCTTTCGATCGGTCTTTAAAGGACTAACTCCTGGCCTTGATTGATTTCGATCCCACGACCTTCGGACGGCCCATTGTGCCCTGCCACCTCTTTCGATAGAGCGCAGTTAGGCGGCCCCTAGCCCGAAATAAACGCACCTTGACCGTATTCACGTTCAGTTCAAGGATTCCGCTAATCTCCTCCACCGAGAAACCCTCCACTTCCTTGAGCAACAGCATGAGGCGGTCTCTTTCATCAAGCTCATTCAGCAGTCTGTCAACCAGTTGCCTTAACTCGACCCGCCTGCTTGTCTGATCGTAACGTTCCGTGGTTGCCGAATGTTCGCTGGAAGCTGTGAATTGCCGGACCTGTTCTTCACTCAAATCTGATTCATAGACAAGCGGTCGAACTTTTTTCTTCCTTAAATAGTCCCAGCACTCGTTGACCGCAATTTTATACAACCAGGTGCTGAATGCCGCGCGTTGGTCAAATCGTGGAAGCGAAAAATACGCTTTCATGAACACCTGCTGCGCGATATCCTCCACATCCGCACGGACCCGCAGAATCCCGCCAACCACCGCGAACACGCGCTGTTGATGCGCGCGAACCAGAATCTCGAACGCCGCGGAATCGCCTTTCTGCGCGCGAACCACGAGCTGCGATTCCTCGAAGCGGGTCGTCCCTGTGCTCGGAGGAGTTCGCTCTCCGCCTGCTACCAAGCGCTTCTTAGCGGGGAGCTCGTACTCTTTCGTTTTTGGGACGTGGGCCATTTGTTGCCGGTTTCAATTATTTCTTCGTTAGAATCCTAAATTCTGCTTGCAGCGACTATGGGCACATGGAATAATGCCGACATGATTATTGGTGACCGTCTGCGCGCTTTGCGCGAAGAAAAGAAATTCTCACAAGGGGACGTCGAAAAGCGAACCGGGCTGCTTCGTTGTTATATCTCGCGGGTTGAAAATGGCCACACTGTTCCAGCCATTGAAACTCTCGAGAAAATGGCTCGCGCTCTTGAAGTCCCTCTCTATCAACTATTCTACGACGGCGAAGAACCCCCCGAACTTCCCAACCTACCCAAACGCAAAACATCTGATGAAATTGCCTTTGGGACTAAAGGCAAGGAAGCTCGTTTCCTAGCCAAGTTTCGAAGGCTGCTCGGCCGCGTTGATGAAGGCGATCGCAAGCTGCTTTTGTACATGGCCCAGAAAATGGCAAACCGCTAAGCCTGGCGTTGTTAGATTTCGCGGTTTGCAGCGTTGTTCTCCGGTTTTTTGGCTGAGCGTTGGCGATCTGCGCTGGTCCAAGAAACCGCTTACTTCTTCTCTTCTGCTCCAGGCCGGGTACCGGCCTATCTGTACGATACCCTATTCCCACTCAATTGTGCTCGGCGGCTTTGAGCTTATGTCGTACACCACCCGGGTGACTCCGCGTATCTCATTTACGATGCGCGTGGAAATCCGCTCCAGAATCTCCTGTGGCAACCGTGACCAGTCCGCGGTCATCGCGTCTTCCGATTCCACAACCCGAACCGCAATGGTAAAACCATAACTTCTCTCGTCGCCCATCACGCCCACGCTGCGTACCGGCAGGAGCACCGCGAACGCTTGCCAGACCTTTTCATATAGTCCGGCACGTCGAATTTCACCAACAACAATGGCGTCTGCTTCACGAAGCGTGCGCAATCCGTCTTCGGTAACTTCCCCTAACATGCGCACCGCTAGTCCCGGGCCCGGAAACGGATGTTTCTGCAGCATCTCTTTTGGCAGCCCCAGCTCGGCTCCGATTCGGCGCACCTCGTCCTTGAATAAATCCCGCAGTGGTTCAATTAACGCAAACGGCATGTTGGCCGGCAGGCCGCCGACGTTGTGATGGGTCTTGATGGTCATCGACGGTCCCTGGACGGAAACCGATTCAATGACGTCGGGATAGAGCGTGCCCTGGACCAGAAAACGAATATCCTGCTCGCTAGCCTTTTTAAGCTCCAGAGCTTTCTCGGCAAACACCGCGATGAACTCATTCCCGATCCGCTTCCGTTTTTCTTCTGGATCTGACACTCCCTTTAGACGCGCGAGAAAACGTTCCGCGGCATTTGCTCCGATGACTTTCAGTCCCAAACGCTCTCGCAGCAGCTCCAGGGTATCGACAAATTCATTTTTCCGGAGAAGCCCGGTATCCACAAAGATATTGGTGAGCCGATCGCCGATAGCGCGATGTACCAGCGTCGCGGCAACGGCCGAATCAACCCCGCCACTCAGCGCGCAGATCGCCTGGCTGTTGCCTATTTTCTGCCGGATCGCCGCGACCGTTTCTTGAATAAAGGCTGCTCCACTCCAGTTCGCGCACGCGCCGCAGATGCCAAACACGAAGTTCCGGAGAATTGCGGTGCCGCCGTCGGTGTGCCGTACTTCGGGATGAAATTCAACCGCATAAATTCGCCGCTCGGAGTCCTCGGCCGCGGCTACCGCATTTTCAGTTGTGCCGGTAACGCGGAACCCCGCAGGCAGAGCGCGGACGTGATCTCCGTGACTATTCCAGATTTCCAATGTCTTCGGCAGGCCGGCAAAAAGGGCTGACTCGGTGCCGGCACGCCCATTCTTTAACTCCAGCCGCGCGCGCCCATACTCTCTTCGCTCGGCTCTCTCGACGGTCCCGCCAAGAGTGTGCGCAATCCACTGCATGCCATAGCAAATCCCCAGCACCGGAATACCCAGTTCCAATACTCCGGCGCCGCATTTTGGCGATTTGTCGTCGTATACCGAGTTTGGTCCGCCCGACAGCACGACGCCGACGGGCTCGAATTTGCGAATTTCCTCGAGCGACGCCGTGCAAGGCAGCACGGCAGAAAACACCTGTTGTTCGCGGATACGGCGCGCAATCAATTGCGTGTATTGCCCGCCGAAATCGAGCACTACTACGCCGCCCTGTTCAGCCATCCCACTCACTCTTGTTGTCGCTCATGCGGCTCTCTTTCGATTGCAGTCACGCTACCACAATATTCACAAGCTTGTTCGTCACAACTACTTTTCGTACCACACGCTTACCGTCAATATGCGCGGCAACGTTGGGTTCAGCCTCCGCTCTTGCCGATACCTCCTCCTCGGTGAGTCCATCGTCGACTACGATCTTCCCGCGCATGCGCCCGTTCACTTGAACCACGATTTCGAATTGTTCTTCCCTGGCCAGCGCCGCGTCCCATTCCGGCCATCGTGCGCGCACTAAACCACCCTTGTGTCCTAACATTTCCCAAAGTTCCTCGGCCAGGTGCGGTGTCATCGGGGCCAGCATCAGGACTAACAGATCGAAGACTTGCTTGATCACTTCTGGACTGGCCCCTTCTGTAAGGGGCTCTTGATCCTGCAGCTCGTTGGTCAAATCCATAATCAATGCGATGGCTGAATTAAAATGCCAGCGTGTTTCGAAATCGTTGGTCACGCGCCGCAGAGTCTGATGCGCTTTTCGCAGAAGCACTTTTTCCTTGGGCGTAGCGCCGTCATGGCTCAAGCTTTTCCCTGCTGGGCCTTTCGCGTTCGCGTCGGTCGTAACTCCGCTCGGTCGGTCAGCGTGCCTGGCAACAAGACGGTACACCTTGTTCAAAAATCGTTCACACCCACCAATGTCCTTTTCGCTCCATTCCAGGTCTTTCTCGGGCGGAGCCGCAAAGAGTGTATACAGCCGCCCCGTGTCGCAACCGTATCGCACGGCCATATCTTCCGCGCCCACCACATTGCCGCGCGATTTCGACATCGCTACGCCATCTTTCAGCACTAGGCCTTGCGTAAAGAGCCGGGCGAACGGTTCCGATTCCTGAACCAGTCCCATATCGCGTAGTACCTTGCAGAAAAAACGTGAATACAGCAGATGCAGAATTGCATGCACGATTCCCCCGATATATTGATCCACGGGGAACCAGTAGCGCGCCAATTGGGGATCAAATGGCGCGCGGTCATTGCGGGGATCCAGATATCGCAGGAAGTACCACGATGAATCGACGAACGTATCCATGGTGTCGGTTTCGCGCCGAGCCGGCCCCCCGCACTTCGGACAAGTGGTATTGACGAATTCAGCCGCGCTCTCGAGCGGGGACTGCCCCATTCCCGTTAACTGAACGCGATCCGGTAGCAAGACCGGTAGCTGATTATCCGGTACTGCGACGATCCCGCACTTCTGGCAATACAGCACGGGAATGGGGGTGCCCCAATATCGCTGGCGCGAGATACCCCAATCCTTCAGGCGGTAAACGATCTCGGCGCGCCCAAAGCCACGGGCTTCGGCCTCTGCAGTCATTCGCGGGATCGCTTCTTGCGGAGAAAGTCCGCTGTAAGGACCCGATTCCACCAACCTGCCTCGGTCGTTCGCCTCAAACGCCTCCGCCATTGTCTGTGCCTCAAGCCGATTGCCTTCGAGGGGCTGCACCACCACACGCACAGGCAGTTTGTACTTTGTGACAAATTCAAAATCGCGCTGGTCGTGTGCCGGCACACACATCACAGCGCCCGTGCCATACTCCAGCAACACGAAGTTGCCAACCCACACCGGGATTTTTTCTGAATTAAATGGATTGATCGCAAATCGTCCGGTGAAAAATCCGAGCTTTTCCGCCGTGTCCAAATCCTCGGTCTTTGCCGACATCTGCCGCATACGTCCAAGCTCGGCATCTTTGGCAGCTCGATCCGGCATTCCTTCAAGCAGTTTCGGAAGCAACGGATGCGTAGGCGCCAGAATAATCGCCGTCGCGCCATAGATCGTATCGATGCGCGTGGTAAAAACCTCGATTGCTTCCCTGTCCAGCTCGGCAACACCAAATCGCACACGCGCGCCCTGTGATTGACCGATCCAGTTGCGCTGCATGGTGATGACCCTCTCCGGCCATTGGCCTTCGAGCGTCTTCAGATCCTCCAGCAGCTGGTCGGCGTACTGCGTAATCTTCAGAAACCACTGCTCTATCTCGCGCACTTCGACTCGCGTGTCCTCATGCCGCCAGCAGCAGCCATTCACTACTTGCTCATTGGCCAGCACCGTGCAGCACTTCGGACACCAGTTCACGCGGCTCTTCTTGCGGTAGGCCAGCCCACGTTCCAGCATGCGCAAAAAAAACCACTGATTCCACTTGTAGTATTGCGGTTCGCAAGAAGAAATTTCCCGCCGCCAGTCATAGCTGAACCCGAAGCGCCGCAGCGCGCGCTTAAATTCGGCAATATTTTTTTTGGTCCACTCGCGCGGGTCTATTCTGTTTTGAATCGCGGCATTTTCGGCAGGCAGACCGAACGCGTCCCACCCCATCGGGTGTATCACATTGAATCCACGCATTCGTTTGACGCGCGCCACCACGTCGCCAATCGTATAGTTACGCATGTGACCCATGTGCAGGGTCCCCGACGGATACGGCAGCATTTCCAGTACGTAATACTTCGGGCGAGGCGGCTCGGCATCCGCATAAAACGCGTGCTGCTCCTCCCAGATTTGTTGCCACCTCCGTTCAATCGCCTGTGGATCGTACTCCGCCACCACGCCTATCCTCTTCGTTTCGCGCCGCGATTTTTTGCTTTCCTGCTCGTGGCCTTGCGACCGACCTTCTTGGCTCTAGGTTTAACAGTCCGCGCCTTTGCCCGTGGTCTGGTTTGCCTCTCATCGGCTTTGATGGCTCGCGCGCTCCGCACCATCGAAAAGCCATCCTCCGCCTTGGGCGCCTGGTTCACTGCTACACCGGCGAGTTCCCACAGCAGTTTAATATTCCTGCGGTCGTCACCGGGCGCATCAATCGGCGTCTCGAGAATAAACGCGCGTCCCGGCAATCCTTGCGGTCCGCTCGGAGAGAGTAACGGATGATTCAAGATCCGCCGGAATGCTTCAAGCCCGATCTTTCCTTTTCCAACATGCTCGTGCCGGTCTACGCGCGAACCAAGCGGTGTCTTCGAGTCATTGATATGCAAGACGTAAATGCGTTCAAGCCCAATCATTCGCTCGATATGCTCGAGCGTGTGGTCCAACCCATGCTCGGTCGAAATGTCGTAACCTGCATGGAACAGGTGGGCGGTGTCCAGGCATACGCCCATTGGTAAATTCCCGAGTTTATCGAGCAGCGCCGCAATCTCTTCAACATTTCGGCCGATCGCCGTGCCCATTCCGGAAGTGTTTTCAATCAAGATGCGCAAGTTCCCGAGTTTCAGCCCTCGCACCGCCTGACGGATGCTTTGCGCAACGATCTCGATGGCCTGTTCTGCACGCATCTCACCGCACGAGCCGGGATGCACAACCAGAAAATCTGCGGCCAGCTGTATCGCGCGAACCAGTTCGTTGTGCAACGTTTGAATGGAACGTACCTTCAGCACCGGGTTGGTCGACGCCAAATTAATCAGATAGTTGTCATGGATCACCACCGGGCCAAACCCCAACTGGCTGCGCAGCGCGCGAAAACGGCTCCAATTTACGTCGGCAATTCGCGTGGTGATACCACTGCCCCATGTTCTAGGGCTTGCCGAGAAAATTTGCAGGGCGTTGCAACCTAGCTTTCGCGCGGTGTTTAGCGATTCTGCGATATCGCCGGCAATGGACGTATGGATGCCGATACGGAGACTCCCATCCAGCCAGGCAGGCGGCAGAGGTATAGGCTCAGGTTCCGGGCGGTATTCGTCTTCGACGTCATATGCGGTTTCTAACGTATTCTGCGGGTCCGTCATAGCTAAGCCAACCATCCATGTAATGCTTGAATTAACCATCTTAGCCGAGCGTGGCCCTTTCGCCAAGCTCGCTCATAACGATCTTTACTGGTTCCGATGGTTCGGAATTGCGGACCCAGGCAGGGTTAAGGCGGCATAGCCGAAGCGGGCTTTCACAGCGCACGGGGAACGCCTGATGCGCCTGGAGCACTCAAAGAACATGCCGACAGGCGTATCTGGTTAGTGCGCAAGTCGATGCAAGTTCTTGTCGAAATGGGCTAAGGACCTATACGGGAATGCCTTAAGGAAGATTAGAGGGTTCCCCCACTATGCGGAAAAACTGTCAACTGCTATTCCTATTGCCTAGATGGGGGTTCTAGGGATTTCGCTACGCTCCTTTTGCAAGGGGCGCACCCATCGTGATAGGAGATCGACCCCATCACGCCGAGCATTCCGGGAGGTCAAATGTCCGAGCCGTGTCCCCGCGGAGTAAAAGGCGTACCGTTGCAGCGCACCGCAAAATCACGGTTACGCTTATCATCGGTCCCTCAACTGCCTTCTACTGTTAATGTTCTTTCTGTGGACCGCTCGCACCCTGTGCGCGTGGTGGAAAGCTTGGAAGAGACGCTGTCCTCAGCAATCCTCGCTGACGACCCTGTGCTTGATGAAATCGTTCACGAAATCGATCAAATATCGAACACCTTAAAATCAAAGGGCTCTGATGCCCAGACCCTAACCGAGGCCCTGCAACGCGCGGTCTTGTGCGCCGTCAAGCAAGCCTTAGTTGATCGCGAACTTCGTTCCCTGGCTTTAACCGATGACTTGACGGGCCTCTATAATCGCCGAGGGTTTTTGGCCTCAGCAACGCATCACCTTAGACTGGCTAAGCGCAACGACGAAGCGCTGCTTTTGTTCTTCGCCGACGTGAACAATCTGAAACGAATCAACGATTCCTACGGACATCGCCAAGGTGACCTTGCATTGATTCGCACCGCCGATGCGCTGGAACAAACCTTCCGGGACTCCGATATTCTGGCTCGTCTCAGCGGAGACGAATTCGCCGCCTTAGCGCCTGAGGCTTCCATCGAAAACGAAGACGCCATTCGGCGGCGCCTCGAACACAATCTCAACAAATCCAATGGCGATGAATTGCCCTATGCATTATCGATCAGTATTGGCGTGGCAAGATTCGATCCAAGTCGTCCGGCTTCTCTGGCCGGGCTTATGGGGCAGGCAGACCAAGCGATGTACGAGCAAAAACGCACTCACAAAGTGAGTTCCAGCAAGCGCTGAGGCAAATTAACCCAGCTCGAATCAATCCAGGAACGAAACGTCGGATCCGGCACGTATATGCTTTTTGGACGCCGAGTTGAGAAACGTGTTCCCGCAGAAGTACCAGTGTACCTGGCAAGCCTGCGTGAGCCGCGTCCTGCCGAAAAGACCCGCACCGAAAACGTCAGCCCGCATGGTGCTCGTGTCGTCACCAAGCGTCCTTGGCAGCCAAACGAAGAGCCGCTGATTACCTCGGCTGAAGGTGCGCCGCAACTTCCCGTCCGCGTTGTCTACTGCAGGCCCATGCCCAATGGTTCCTTCCGCATTGGCCTGGAATTTCGGAGCGACTCCGTTCAGTGGCTCGACAATACCTCCGACTGCAACTCCCGACGCACCTGACCAATGGGCTCGCTTCCAGCCTCTCCACCTTCTGCCCTGTTCTAAAATAGAGTTCCATCGCGAACTCTTGCCGCGGTTTGCAGCCCCACGGAGCTATGCTGTACACTCAAAATCTTCTTCGGACCGGGAGAGCCCATGTTGGTTGTCATGCAAGCGCATGCCACCGAAGCGCAGGTGCGCGAAGTTTGCCGACGCATTGAAAGTTTCGGTCTGAAAGCCCATCCAATTCCGGGTGCGATTCGTACCGCCATCGGAATCACCGGCAATAGCGGTGCCATTGATACTGGTACCCTCGAGTCTCTACCCGGGGTAGTCGAATGTATCCCGGTCAGCAAGCCCTACAAGCTCGTCAGCCGCGACGCCAAAGAAGAGGACAGCATCATCCGCGTTGCCGCTCCCGTTGGAGACGTGCTGATTGGCGGCAAAGCCATTGCCCTAGTCGCCGGTCCGTGCGCCGTGGAGAGTGAAGCGCAAGTGATGGCCATTGCCGAGCCCATCGCAAGAGCCGGAGTTCACCTATTTCGCGGCGGCGCGTACAAGCCGCGGACCTCGCCCTACAGCTTTCAAGGAATGGGCGAGCCGGGGTTGAAAATACTCGCCAAAGTGCGCGAGCGTTTCGGTCTCGGCATCATCACCGAGGCAGTCGACAACGACAGTCTTGAACTCGTCGAGCAATATGCTGACGTGATCCAAATCGGCGCGCGCAATATGCAGAATTTCTCACTCCTTAAGCGCGCCGGCCATTCTCACAAGCCGATTTTGTTGAAGCGCGGCATGTCCGCCACGCTCGACGAATTCCTGATGGCCGCCGAATACATTTTGTCCGAGGGAAATTACAACGTGATTCTCTGCGAACGTGGAGTGCGCACTTTCGCTGATCATTCCCGAAACACGCTGGACCTTACAATTATTCCGGCAGTTAAAAAGCGCAGCCATCTTCCGATTCTTGTTGATCCCAGTCATGGCACCGGGGTCCGCCATAAAGTGCTGCCGCTTTCGCGCGCCGCCGTCGCCGTAGGTGCTGATGGGCTGCTTGTTGAAGTTCATCACCAGCCGGACATGGCGCTTTCCGACGGAGCGCAATCCATTCTCCCCGAGGAGTTCCTTCAGCTTATCGGAGAAATCCGTCAAATCGCCGCCGTAGTCCATCGCACGGTCACGTAGCAGGAGCTGTTTCGCTGGCCTCACCGAAACGCATGAAACCGGCAAACAATTATCGAGTGTTTATCGCCGCCATTCTCCTTCTCGCTGGCGCTGGCGTTGAGCTCGCACGCGAGCATCGTCCGTCGGTTTTGCGCCGCGGCCTTCGCCTTTGCGCCTATGTCTCGAGCGCCGATGGCAACGTCTCCGTTGTGGACCTGGTTCGTCTGGCAGTTATCGCGAAAATTCCGGTTGGTCCTGCGCCGTCAGGACTGCGCGAGCATCCTACGCGCAAGGAAATCTGGGGAGTCAGCACAGCCGGAAATTACGCGTGGGTTATCGACGCGACGCGTGACCAGGTTGCCGCGCGAATTCCGGTTGGGGCCTCGCCGTTTGCGATCGACTTTTCGCCGGATGGCAAACGCGCTTACGTGGCATCATCCGGCTCGGCTACTGTCGTCGCTATTGACTGCGCGTCGCGGCTCGTCGTCGCGAGTGCGAGAACTGGCTGGCGGCCTTGGCTTGCACGCGTCACTCCGGACGGAAAGTATGTGCTGGTGCCCAACCGCGATGCCTCTACGCTCAGCGTTTTTGACGCGGCTGCGCTTAGGCCGCTGGCAACCATTGCTGTGGCGGCTAATCCCGAGCAAGTTGCGATTCTGCCGGATAGTTCCTCAGCATTTGTATCTGCCACGGGAACCCACCAGATTTCCGTTGTGAATCTGCGCCGCCGGGTTCTCGTTGCCAACCTCCCGGTGGAAGGCGAGCCCGTAGATCTAATTTTGAAGCCTGATGGTGGAGAGTTGTATGTTACGTCTCCGGAAGCGCACGGCATGGAAGTGATTGATACGCAATCAAATGAAGTAGGGGATTCCTTGGTGCTGGGGTTCTCTCCGACGCACGGAATTTTAACTGCCGATTCCAGCGTACTTTACGTATCCGACGCAGCATCCGGGCGCCTGATGCCCGTCGATATCAACGTTCGCCGTCTACGCACTCCGATTTCTGTGGGGCAACACCCAGGCATGGCGCGTTTTGATCCCAATGAAAAAATCCTGCTCGTTGTGAACGAAGGGTCCTCCGACCTAGCGGTGATTCGCGTCAGCACCGGCAGCCTGATCACCATGATTCCTGTCGGCTATCATCCCAACAACATTGCCGTAAAACTTTTTTAGGGAAACGCTACAACGCAGGCCACCCGAAATGTTCTTCTCCCAATTTCACTTCGAGAGATCCTTCCGCCGGCAAAACGTCCATCGGCAACCCCCCGCGCCACAGCGCGATCCCCACCCGCAGCGACTTGCATCCTTCGAGACGCAGCAGTTCCCTGCTCACGGAGATTTCGAAGAATTTCTCGTAAGCCGCAGCGATCGGTTTTAACGGAGTCAGTGGAGCTAGTTCGTTTTTCTCCAGATGGAATCGGGCGACCTTCCCGTGCTTCACCGGTACAACCACGCGGACCTGGTTTACCGCTTCCAGCGTGAGTTGCAACTCGAATTCATCGAGCTCGGCCAGCGCTCTCGGAAACGGATCCACGCGAACGTTGAAGACATTTTCGTCAAAACCGTAACGCAATTCGTGCAAATAAAATTGCCGCCCGTGCATCGCGCCGCTGGTGCGCTCTGCGGCATAAAGTCCTGCGCCTAGCCATTCGAAGTACGATGTGTCGCGTCCGTCCACGGTAACCTGAAGAAATGCCGTGGGTGGCAGCAAGAAAGCCTCTTCGGGTTGCCGTTTAATCGGTTCGACCAGCGCGAGCGGGGCAATCAGGCCGAGCGCCTGGTAGACACTGGTAAGGTATTTCCGGAAAAGCTCATCAAAGTCTGCGTCATTCGCTGAGCTATGTTCTGGTCCGAACCACCAGCACCAATCACTGCCTTCGGCCGCCAGAATCGATTCAAACGCCACTGCTAAGCGTTCTTCGTTGGGGGCATCCGCATCGCCACGAACACGGCTCTCTGCCGCATGAGTGTACGCATCGCGCGCATCGGCTAACAAGTTCCAGGCAGCCACGTCTTCCTGGTGGCCAATCCACACGTCAAAATTTGCATTGATCCACGAGCCCGGGAAGATCCCCTTGCTCACAGGGATGTCGCCGGCTTCGGCCAAAGCCTCCGACACGGTAAGCGCGCGAATATCCGAATCGGATTGTACGCGGCGGTACAACTCGCGCAAAAACTCGCGGCCGTTGCCGGGATAATATTCCCAGGCATTTTCGCCATCCAGAAAGATGCTCACCGTAAGAGGCTTGCCGTTGTCGACGCGTTCACCCAGTTGCCGCAAACGCCCGTGCAAATCCGCTGCAGCGGCACGCTGATCCATTCGGCTGTACACAAACCCAACAAGGTCGGAGATGTGATGATCGCGAAACAAGCCGGTGATTTCCCGCGAGCCCACTTGCACGCGCAGCGGCGAATACAATCGATCGGCGTTCGCGGGAACGCCAGAGGAATCGCGCCCAAAACCTATCTCCAGGGTGCGCCCGAGAACCCCTTCATCGGTGCCGAACCAACGGAAGCCCAATTCCGCAGCGAGTGCAAGGGCTTCACTCGAAACCGAGCCCTCCGAGGGCCACAATCCTAACGGGACTTGTCCAAATACGCGCTGGTGATAGGCGCGCGCACGAATGAGTTGCTCGCGGGCGTCTTCGGGATGGCGGAAAGGCCGCGCCGGAAGCGGTGAGAAATGATTCGCAACTCGGGCGATGCTGGTGTCGCAAACCAACGGAAGAATCGGATGATAAAACGGTGTTGTGGAGAGCTCGATCTGCCCGCGCGCGGCAGCTTCGCGATACACAGGCAAAACCATACCGAGGAATTCGAGCTGCTTATTGCGTAGTCGCTCTTTGTCCTTTTCGGAAAAATCGCGGCCTTTGCTGGCAAGTTCGCTAACCACAGGATCGTGCTCTAACCATTCTTCATCCATCCACGCCAATTGAGAGAGCACCTGCAGGTCGCGCCAGTCGCGCAGCCCGAATGTGGTGAGGGCTGCACGGTTGCCGGAACTCTCAACGCGTTCATATAGCTCGATAAAACGCCTCCAACGCGACGCCAAATGTTCGCGATTCACCTGGAAGGATCGCGACAGTATTTCCAACTTATCTTCCGACGTGAGCATCTCAACAGGCCGAAACGCCACTTGAAACCATGGCTCGTCGAATTGGCCGCTGGCATAATCCTCGAGCTGTGTTCCAAGCGAAGGCACCACATTGAATGTCGCATGCACTCGCGGGAATTCCTCCAGCACGCGAACCATTCCCCAGTAATCCTTGAGCGCATGCAGGCGCGTCCACGGGAGCACATAGCGACGCGCCTCCGGCTCACGGTAGAGCGGCTGGTGCATATGCCAAAGCATAACCAAATGGATGCGGTTCATTCCCGGCAGGTCTCCGATGGCAGGATTGCGATCATGTTAGACT
Organism: Candidatus Dormiibacterota bacterium; assembly: GCA_035602605.1. Classification (GTDB taxonomy): domain Bacteria; phylum Acidobacteriota; class Terriglobia; order Acidiferrales; family UBA7541; genus DASQHY01. The sequence goes on along the minus strand of DATNLZ010000097.1, from coordinate 55,138 downwards.
AAGGCGCCCACGCATGCGCATCATAGATCGCTATATCGTCCGACAAGTTTTCTCCAACGCACTTCTGGGTCTCGCCGTTTTCACCTTCGTTTTTTTTGTGCCTCAACTTGTCCGCCTGATGGAACTAATTGTTCGCCATACTGGCAATGCCAGCAGTGTTGGCCTGTTATTTCTTACCACAGTGCCCGCCGTACTCGCGTTCACAATTCCGATGGCTGTGCTGGTCGGTGTACTCATTGGCCTGGGACGGATGTCCGCTGATAGCGAACTGATCGCGCTCAACACCGTGGGCATCAGCATGCGTCGCATTCTGGTTCCGGTCGGCGTGCTCGCGGTCGGTGGCACGGCCATTAGTCTTCTCATCACCCTGTGGCTCGGACCACTCTCTCTACACACCTTTCGCGAAACCGAGGTTCAGCTGTTGGCTTCGCAGGCGTCCTTCCAATTGCAGCCTCGAGTATTTGATGAGCGTTTCCCAAGACTTGTTCTGTATGTTCACGATGTCGAAGCCGCCGGAACACACTGGCACGGGGTGTTTCTAGCGGAATCGGGATTGAAGACAGGTTCCCGTTTAACGCTGGCGGAGGAAGCCATTGTAATTCCCGATGCCACACAGGGCAAGCTCCAGTTCCACCTGCGAGGCGGCAGCACGCACGAATATTCGTTGCAGGATCCGGGCCATTATTCGGTAACCACTTTCGGGGAAAGCGATTGGCCCATCGAAGTGTCTGGCCTCAATCCAGTGGATTCACGGAAGCCCGCGCTTGCCGAACGCAGCATGCACGAACTGCGAGCGGCGCAGGGCATTCCGTGGCGTGAGGCGCGCGTCGAGTTTCACCGGCGACTGGCATTTCCTCTGGCATGTGTGGTGTTTGCTTTGATCGGCGTGCCACTGGGAGCGCGCCCCCGGCGCGGAGGACGAGCAATTGGCTTCCTAATGGCGCTGATTTTAATTTCGGCTTACTACCTACTGTTCATAATCGGCGCGGGGATGGCACGTGAAGGGACAGTCTCACCTGCTGTGGGAATATGGGGAGCTGACGCGCTGGTAGGTTTGCTTGGGCTGGCAATGCTCCCGCGCATCGAGCAACTGCACGAAGAGAACTGGATATCCCGCTTGATCGACAAGCTGAGGATCTGGCAGAGGCGTCGTAGAAAAAAGACAGCTCAAGCCCAGCAGCGCGCGGCAAGTTACGCAAACGGTTCTCCGTTGGAAGAGGGGAATGGCGAGCGGCGCAGAGGCCCCACAACGCAATTTGGGTGGCGGCACAGCAGCGGATTTCCCCAATTGATGGACCTCTACGTTCTGAGAAATTTCGTTTATTACCTTTTGCTATTCTTGGTGGGATTCGTGTTTCTCTTCGAGGCTTTTACATTCTTCGAGCTGTTGGATGATATCGCAAAACATAGGTCGCCATTTCTCGTCGTAACGAAATACTTTTGGTATCTGACGCCGCATTTGGCCTATCAGATCGCACCGCTGGCGGCGCTGGTGGCTGTGTTAGTAACACTCGGGGTGATGACCAAAAATAATGAAATTGTTGCGTTCAAAGCGACCGGCGTTAGCCTGTATCGCCTGTCGCTGCCACTTCTGACGGCCGGCCTGGTCTTGGCAGGAACGATGTTGTTCCTCGACGACGTTTACCTTCCCTACGCTTTCCAGCGCCAGGATGCTTTGCGTAACCAGATCAAGGGCCGCCCAGCACGCACTTACCAGTCGCGTCGCCAATGGATTTTTGGGGAAAATTCGAAATTGTTTAATTACGACGTGTATGACCCGGATTCCAAGCTTTTTGGCCACCTCAACGTGTTCGAGCTTGATCCGGGCACTTTTCAGATGAAGCGGCGGGTCTTTGCGACGCGCGCCCATTGGGAGGAAACCGAGAAAGCCTGGATTCTCGAATCTGGATGGGTGCGCGACTTCGACGGTCGCCAGATTAGGCGATATGAACCCTTCAAGGTGATTATTCTGAGCGAGCTGACCGAGACACCAAGTTATTTCACTCGCGAGCTCCCCCAAGCCTACAAGATGAACTGGCGTGAACTGCGTGGCTATATTTCCGATCTGCATCAGGCTGGGTTCGATGTTGCCAGCCTAACGGTCCAGTGGCATAAGAAACTCGCATTTCCGCTGATTGCACCGGTGATCATGCTATTGGCGATTCCCTTCGCGTTTTTGGTGGGTACCCGCGGCGCGATTGGCGGAGTAGCTTTGGGCGTGGGAATCGGAATTGTTTACTGGGCGACGTCGGAGCTTTTCGCAGCCATGGGCAGTGTGGGCCAGCTGCCGCCGATGCTGGCAGGATGGTCGCCAGATTTTATTTATGCTTTTCTGGGGACATACTTTTTTCTGAAGATGCCTACGTGATCGGTATTTGTGATCGGATGTGCCACGCGGGTGCGCGGGCTACTTGGGTCCACAGGGTGGTGGCGCACAAGCGTTAGTGCCGGTGAGACTTATGACCCAGTGCAAACCTTAAAGTAATAGTTTTAAAGTTTAAAGCACGGGCTTCAAGTGACTAGGGAAGCGACCTCGTCGGCTTGCCGACAACTCAATGGATACTTTGTATTGTGTACCCGACGGATCTATTTTCGTCCCACAAATCTCAAGCGGAGAGTGAAGGCGCGACGCTGGCCGCCTCCATAAGTAAGAAAGTTCGGGGCGGTAATATTGTTGACCACGGAGTCGGGGTTCTGGCGTCCCAGGATGTTGACGGCGGCGACTCTGGCAGCAAACACGTAGCCGTGAAAACGGAATGTTTTCTCTAGTCCGAGATTAAGATTCACGTAGTCTGGAAACCGGCGCCGGCCAGGGGAACCGATGATCTGCAATTGCTGATTGATGACGTTGAACGGGAAGCCGGTGCGATACTCGAAGAAGTAACTCAAAAGAAACTTCCAGACCGGCAGCGGAGTCCAACCCCAGATCACCAAACGATCGGGTGCGTCCCAAGAGAGCGGGCCGGATCTCTGCGGCGAAAAAAGCAAACCGCCAAGAACCGGATCAAGGGCTTCATTTGTGCGCGCCGTTGAACGTGTGTAACTGCCAAAGAGTTCCCCGTTTTCGCTGAAGGAGTGGCGGAGATAGATTTCTGCCGAGCGGTAGCGGTCACGGCGATGATTGTGCAAAACGAAAACTGCACCAGGGCGGCCGGGCAGTCCCTCATCTTCATACGCAAAGCCGCCCCGGCCATCGCGCACCATGGTATGAAGCCCGGCTACCGTGTGGCCACCGATTTTCTGTCGCCACTCGGCGCTGGCGGTGTACACGCGAGGCTGCTCGAGTCCCGATGGCGGTACAACGAAGCGGCTCGTGAACGGACCTCGGATGATGGTTTGTCCATCCAAGCCAGGAAAATAAAATGTGTCGATCTGCTGCTGATCCATCGCCTGCCCTAAAAGCGAGAGATTCAAGGGTTGGTTGTAAATCCCCAAGGCAAGCGAGAGTTTGGCACTTTCCGAGGGAAACGGGAGCACGTTCAGAGCAATGCGCGGCTCAATCATGGCTGCGTGAACGATTTCGTCCCAGTCCGTGCGCACCCCCACCTGAAGAATCAATGGTTTCGTGATTCGCCAGGTGTCCTGCACATAAGCGCCTGCTTGCTTATTCGAGAGCTCGAAATCAGAGGGGCCCGCGAAAATCGTGCGTCGCAGGCGCGTGCCATCCTTGCGGCGAACTTCAATCTCGCCGCGAGTTGAAAATTGATCGAGTATGAGGGTCGCGAAATTCACGCCGGCGACGAAATCGTGGGTGCCCAGCCAATGCCTCGACGGAATCGCCACTGTGCCGAGCCCCTGCAGACGTCGCACACTGCGGTCGCTGCTCTGGAAAAAATTTCCCGACGTGCCAGATGGCGTCTGCACATAGACGTCGTTGCCACGAGGGACAACTTCGCGAGTGCTCTGATCTGCCGCAAAGCCTAATTCGAGAAGCGCGCCGCCCCAATAAATCTGATCCTTCACCGAGCCGAATAAACGCTTGGCTGCCAAGTCGGTGGTGGTCGAAATTGGATTGAAAGCATTCAGGCCGAGGTGTGAGCCATCCTCACGGTTGAAGAGAAAACTTCCCTGCAAAATTTGCCGTGGAGTGATATTGAATTGCAAGCGAGAAAGGCTGTCGCCGCCCCATATCGTTGTGGAATTCGCGCCGCGCGGCTGTTCGCGAACAATGTGAAACGTATGCTGAACGCTGAGGGTCTCGCTGAACCACAGTCGCCCCTTTTGCAAGGGACCGGAAAAATTGAACCGTGGATACCAATTGCCGAGATGTACGCCGTTTTGAAGGTGCAGGCCGGGAATAAAATTGGTGGTGCCAAAGCGCCAGCGGTCGTCTCCTGCGGCGGTATCGATGTTCACTACACCAGCCGCAGCATGGGCGTATGCAGCGCTGAAACGACCGGTCAGAACTTCGACAGCGCGAATGCTGTCAACGTCAAAGCGCGCATTGAGTGCGCCGGTCGCTGGGTCGCCTATTTCAAAACCATCGAGAAAGTAGACCGTGTCTGCCACGCGCGAACCTGCAACGTGCAATTCGCCAACGGGATCGCGAATCAAGCCCGGCAACGTGACCAGGCTATTCTGAAGAACGTGGGAGCTGGGGACGGGGATGTCGCGGATTTCCCGGGCAACCAGCGTGGCTTGATGCGAGGTGTCTTGAGGATCCACGCGAGCAGCGGACGAAGTGACTTCAACCTTTTCATGAACTTCTGTTTCGTGGTTGAGCGTAAGCGAAACTTCGGACGAGCCTTCGTGAAGCGTTACGGTGTAAGCGGAGAGCGCGAAGAAACCTGCTTTGGTTAGAGTCAGCTGAACTTCACCCGGAGTCAATCTGAAAAATGCGAATCGGCCGGCTTCATCTGTGTGCGTGGTATGGGGTTGAGAACTGGTATCGTGGATGACAACTTCGACGCCGGCAACCGGAACGCCATTCTCATCTAGGACGATGCCCCGTAACTCTGCTTGCGGGTCGGAAGAGGCGATAGAGTGTGGAACGTACGGACCGAGGAACACCACAAAGCATGCTGCCGCGGAGAGAATGGCAATCCTCGGCCAAGGAAATTGTAGAGTCCGATTCATCAGTCCCGAATGACCGTTGCGAATGAATGAAGCTTAAGCTGGGGGCCTAAAACCTTCAAGCATTACTGAGAGCCCAGTCGCCGATTCTTAACTGCTCTGGTTCGCCCGGCGGCGGTGTTTGTTTTTCGGTTCTTTTTTACTGGGGCCTTCCTCCAGGACGGCCTGCGCTGCAGCGAGGCGCGCAATGGGCACACGATAAGGCGAAGCGCTGACGTAGTCCATACCGGCTCGATGGCAGAACTTTACGCTCTCGGAGTCGCCGCCATGTTCACCGCAGATTCCTATTTTCAATTTAGGGCGCGTGCTGCGGCCTTTTTCAATAGCCCATTTCATCAGCATGCCGACACCCTCAACGTCGAGAGTTTGAAAGGGGTCCGCCGAGAAAATGCCGGCTTTGTTTTCGTCCACATAGTCGGAAAGAAAACGTCCGGCATCGTCGCGTGAAAGTCCCATAACGGTCTGGGTGAGGTCGTTTGTGCCAAAGGAAAAAAACTCTGCGACTTCCGCGATCTGGTCGGCGAGAAGCGCGGCCCGCGGAAGCTCGATCATCGTGCCAACCAGGTAGTCGAGCTTCATGCCGCTCTTTTTGATAATTTCGTCGGCGACACGCCTGGTGGCTTGCTCGAGGATATGAAGTTCGCGGCGGTCCAAAGTGAGCGGGTGCATAATCTCAGGCAATACTTTAACTTTTGTTTTCTGACATTCAACGGCGGCCTCGATAATCGCGCGCACCTGCATTTCAAGAATTTCAGGATAGGTTATTGAAAGTCGGCAGCCGCGATGACCCAGCATGGGATTGGCTTCTTTCAATTGTTCGACGCGACGCGCTACTGTTTCCACATCGACGCCAATTTCTTTTGCAAGTTCTTCCTGCTTGACGGTGTCGTGAGGGACAAATTCGTGAAGCGGAGGGTCGACCAGACGGATCGTGACTGGGCAGCCGTCCATAGCTTTGAAAATTCCGATGAAATCACGCCGCTGAAACGGTAGCAACTTTGCAAGTGCTTTGGCGCGTGCCCCCGGGTTATCCGCAATGATCATTTCCTGGATCGCAAGCTGCCGTTCGTGGCTGCGCTCCGGTTGTTCGAAATCCTTGAAAAACATATGTTCGGTTCGGCACAGGCCAATTCCCTCGGCACCCATTTCGCGGGCCCTGCGCGAGTCTTGCGGCGTGTCGGCGTTGGTACGCACCCGAAGGCGCCGAACCTGGTCGGCCCACTTCATCAATGTGAAATAGGCAGGGGGCAACGTCGGGTCAACCAATGGAATCTGGCCCTCGAAGACCAAGCCGTCGCCGCCCTCAATCGTGATCCACTCTCCTTGGTGAATTACACGGCCGTTCACAGCCATGTGCTTGCGATCGTAGTCGATGTCGAGTTTTTCGCAGCCGACAATGCAGCATTTTCCCCAACCGCGCGCAACCACGGCAGCGTGACTGGTTTTTCCTCCGGTGGCTGTTAGAATTCCCTGGGCGACGAACATGCCCCCCACATCTTCGGGACTGGTTTCGCGGCGCACCAGAATTACTTTTTCACCGCGAGAAGCCCATTCTTCGGCTTCAGCAGCTGTGAAAACGGCGACTCCCGATGCTGCGCCGGGAACGGCGTTGATGCCCTGTGCGAGCTTGCGTTTATCGAGCTCGGCACGTGGGAAACTGTCATCAATCACGGGATAAAATAGACGCTCGATATCTTCGGACTTAATGCGCAGGATGGCTTCGTTCTTGGTAATGAGGTTCTCGTTGGCCATGTCCACAGCGATCTTGAAGGTTGCGGTGGGAGCGCGCTTGCCGACGCGAGTCTGCAGCATGTACAGCTGGCCTTCCTCGACGGTAAACTCCATATCTTGCATGTCGCGATAATGGCGCTCGAGAATTCCGCGCACGCGCTCGAGCTGCTTGTAAACACGAGGCATGAGCTTGGCCATCTGTTTCAACGGCATGGGCGTGCGGATGCCGGCCACGACGTCTTCCCCCTGGGCATTCAAGAGGAAGTCGCCATAAAATTCTTTTTCTCCGGACGAAGGGTCGCGGGTGAAACAAACCCCCGTGCCTGAATTGTCGCCGGTATTACCGAAGACCATTTGTACAACGTTGACAGCCGTGCCCAGAAGCCCGGTGATTTTTTCAACCCGCCGATAGGTGACCGCCTTCTCCGCCATCCAGGAATTGAAGACGGCGCCGATAGCTCCCCAAAGCTGCTCGTTGGGATCCTCAGGAAAGTCTTTGCCGGTAGTTTTGTGGAAGTGCGCCTTGTACTCGCTCACGAGCTCCCGCCACCCTTCGGCGGAGACCTCGGTGTCTTGTTTGACTCGCAAGCGAGATTTCAGAGCGCGCAGTTTTTCTTCAAGTTCTTCTTTAGGCAAGCCCATGGCTACAGAGGCATACATCTGGACGAAGCGGCGATACGCGTCATAGGCAAACCGCTCATTCTTTGTGTTACGGGCAAGAGCCTCGACAGATTTTCCATTCAAACCGAGATTGAGGATGGTTTCCATCATCCCTGGCATAGAACGAGCAGAGCCCGAACGCACGCTGACGAGAAGCGGATCGCTGGCATCGCCGAGTCTCTTGCCGGTGACTCGTTCCAGTTTTTTTAAGTTTGCGGCGACTTGCCGCGCGAGCTCCGATGGATAGCGACGATTGTGCTTGAAGAAATAGTCGCAGGCTTCAGTTGTGATCGTAAATCCTGCAGGAACCGGTAGACCAATCCTGGTCATTTCGGCGAGACCTGCGCCTTTGCCCCCGAGAAGTTCCTTCATCTCGCCACTGCCCTCGGCCTTCCCTGCGCCGAAGAAATAAACAAATTTGGCCACGCACATACCTCCAGAGGAATTTGGAAACATCCATGACGTCTATTTTAAAAGCAACCGTTACCGGAAATTCTGAATCGAGACTTAGGAATTGTCGGCGTGCCGACCGCGCCGCAGAATTTTTAAATCTCTATTGCGAAAGTTTCCGCGCTCTTCGCGCATCTCTCAAGTTAAAGCAACACTTCAGCTCAACTTCATCGCTTCTCTTCCGGCGCCAGCTCGGAAAAATCCGCAATCGTAGAAAATTCGCGCAGCAATTCCCCGAGGAGGCTTAAACGGTTGCTGCGCACCGCTGGATTTTCCGCCATCACCATGACTTCATCGAAAAAACGGTCGACGGACTTGCGCAGTGACGCGATAGCTTCTAGAGCCTCACGATACCGGCCGGCACGCTTCTCGACGTCAATCTTAGAGGCGGCGTCTCGCGCGGACTTATAAAGTTCCCTCTCGGCCCCTTCCTCAAATAGTTCCGGATTTACTTTGGGCCGCTGTGAGCCGGTTCCGTTAGCCTTTTCGATGATCTTGCGGATGCGCTTGAAGGAAATCGCCAGCGGCTCAAAGTTTTTCGTGCGCCGGATCGCTTTAAGCGCCTCGAGGCGGCGGACCGCATCAACTAGGTCATCGGCACCAGCCTTGAAGACCGCGTTCACCTCATCGTACGCGAAGCCTGAACGCTCGCGAAGAAGATAACGCGCGCGCTCCAGAATAAATTCGAGGATCTTCGCTTCGATGTCGGGCATCAGCGTAATCTTCGGAGGATAAGCAAGTAAGTTGCGGCCAGCCGTGTCCACCGCCGAGGAAAGTGAAACCGGCAGCTTTCTCTCAAGAATAATTTTGACGATGCCGAGAGCGGCCCGACGCAAAGCGAAAGGATCACTTGAACCTGTGGGGATCAAGCCTGCGGCAAAACATCCGCAGATGGCATCGAGTTTATCGGCGAGGGCCACGGCGCAGCCTGTCAGATTACGTGGAATAGGATCGTCCAGGCCCACCGGCCGATAGTGATCATAAACGGCCCACGCAACATCCTCGGATTCTCCCTGAGCCCGAGCGTAAAGACCACCGACGATTCCCTGTAACTCGGTAAACTCGCGAACCATTTCCGTGACGAGATCGCCCTTGGAAAGCTCAGCGGCGCGGTCGGCATCAGAAACGTGAGCCTGATGCAGGCCGCTGTTGAACCAGTGATCAGCAAAGAATCGAGCGGTGGCACGCATGCGCTCCACTTTTTCTTTGTAGCTGCCGAGGTGCGACTCGTAGGTGACGTGCGCCAGTTTCGGAAGACGGTCGGCGAGCCGACATTTTTGATCGGCCTGCCAAAAAAATCGCGCGTCGGCAAATCGCGCTTTCAAGACGCGCTCGTGCCCGGCTACGACCAACGACTTTCGATCACGATCCAGATTAATAACCGCAAGAAAGTGCGGGGCGAGCTCACCATTTTTCTTCTCGACCGCAAAATACTTTTGGTGACCACGCATTACGGTGATCAAGATCTCATCCGGCAAATCTAGGTACTCATCGTCGAAGTTGCCAAGAATTGCAGTGGGATACTCATTCAAGTAGGTCACAAGCTCGAGCAGCGCCGGGTCGTCGTGCACGCGAAGCCCCCGGCGACTCACAAGAGTTGTCAGTTCGCGCTGGACTTTCTTGCGACGCTCGTCGGGACGAACGATAACAAAATTGGCACGTAGACGCTTTTCATAGTCGCGCCAACCAGTGACCCGGATCTTGTCCGAACCCAAGAAGCGATGCCCGGAAGTTACATTTGCTGCGGTCAGTCCCGCGAATTGGAAACGGACCGGCTTGCCGGCGAGTAGCGCGACGATCCACCGTATGGGACGGATGAAGCGAGGTCCACTCGAACCGGTCCAGTGCATGGAGCGCGGCCAGGTAATCTCTTGAATGACCCGCGGCAGAACTTCGGCGAGGATTGCGTGCGCGGTGCGACCGGGAGTGACTTGCTTGAACGCCAGGTATTCTCCGCGGGGGCCGGAGATCGTGTAGAGGTCATTCAGGGAGACTCCCTGCTTCGACGCGAAACTTTCCGCTGCTCGCGTCGGCTTGCCGACATTATCGTAGGCCACTGATTTGGGTGGGCCAGTTACCTCGCGAGTCGCGTCCGCTTGCCGCAAAAGCAGGCCCGTCGCTACGGCAACCAACCTTCGGGGGGCCGCAAATGTTTCGACGTTCCCTTCGCGAAGAAGATTCTCAGTTGCGAGATATTTCTCAAGTGATGCTTTAAGTTCACCGCACGCCTTCGCGATCATCCCCGCGGGGATTTCTTCGCAACCGATTTCAAATAATAGCTCAGCCCCAGGGTTGGACTTCAAGAACGCACCCCACGCCGCGCGGCGCTAGGCACGGGATTCTCGGGCCTACCTTGCGGCTGCACAAGGGCCTGCTGATCGAGGTAATCAGCCGCGGTACGACAGGCGAGGGCGCGAACGCGTCCGATCAATGTGGCACGCTCGGTAGTCGAGATGACGCCGCGAGCATCAAGCTGGTTGAACAAGTGCGAGCATTTAAGGCATAGCTCGTACGTGGGCAGGATGGGGTAACGCAATTTTGATTCCGGCGAAGACTCTTGGTAACCGGAAAGCACGCGCTGCGCTTCTTTTTCGTACAACTGAAATAATTTGCGGGTCGTTGCCGCGTCGGCTAGATCGAAGCTGTACACCGAGAACTGCTGTTCTTCGGCCAACCGGACTTGCCCGTAGGTGGTGTCTTGTGACCAGCGGAGTTCGTAAGCGCTTTCCACATCCTGGAGCACGGCCGCGATCCGCTCGAGCCCGTAGGTGAGTTCCACCGAAATAGGATCGAGGTCTTGTCCGCCGCATTGCTGAAAATAGGTGAACTGGGTGATCTCCTGGCCATCGAACAAAATCTGCCAGCCAATTCCCCATGCCCCGAGGGTGGGTGATTCCCAGTTGTCTTCTTCGAAGCGAAGATCGTGTTCGGCGAGACCGATGCCGATTGCCGCAAGACTCTCTAGATACATATCCTGAATATTGCTGGGAGAGGGTTTCAGGATGACTTGCATCTGCGTATGCTTGTACAGGCGGTTTGGATTTTCACCGTATCGGCCATCGGCCGGCCGTCGACTGGGCTGAACGTACGCGACGCGATAAGGCGTTGGGCCGAGGACCCGCAGAAAAGTTTCGGGGTGCATTGTTCCGGCGCCGACCTCCACATCGTAGGGCTGCTGAAGCACACAGCCACGCTTGGCCCAAAATTGCTGCAAGCGGAAAATCAAATCTTGGAATGTGAGGCCCTTTTCTGAGGCCTCATGTTTTACTTTAAGTTTCAAGAGCGCGGCTCCATCATACGACGCGTGATCAATTTCTTTTCCAAATGATGCTCAATCAGATCCAGCATAAAATTAGTTAACTCGCCGGCCGTCTCGCCGGCGATTTTTTCTTCGGCTAGGCGCTCGAGTTGTTCGGTGAACATTCGTTGCGCCAAGAGCCGCGACTCCACAGGCATCGGTGACGCTCCTGCCGAGCGGCAACCGCGGCACGCAAGTCCGTGAGCAAACTGCGCATGATAAGCGACGTCATTTTTTAGTTCCTTGTCGCAGCTCGAGCAACGGTCGAGCGGAGGCAGCCAGCCACCGAGACGCACGGTCCAAAGACTGAAGTAAGCCAGGGGCAAACAGATGCTTGCTGTCCGTTCGATGGTGCGCGCAGTGACGAGCAGAAGCCGAAACACGGCGTCAGAGGCTTCGCGCTCGGGCAGAACCCCTTCAGTGACTTCGCTGATAAGCGCCAGGGCGACGTTCAAATTGTACTCGCGCTGGGCACCGAGGAAAGTTTCCAGTAGCTCGCACTGATTGATTCGAACCAAGTCCCGCGTTTCCCGCTCGAAAAACCAGATGCGCACGTAGGACATTACTTCGAGAGTTGCACCGAAGCGGCTCTTGGTGCGACGCGCCCCGGCGGCGACGCCACGAATTCTTCCAACGCTGCGCGAAAGGAAGCTTACCAGGCGATCTCCTTCGCCTAGCGGATAGGTACGCAGAATGATAGCCTCCGATTCCTTGGCTGGCATGGCCGTGTCGGCGCGCCGACGAACTGCATAGGGAGCGCCGCTTCCTGCTCACAAGCGAGCGCATGCGAAAACACCGTTACTTATCACAGCGCGCGCAACGAAGCAATTCGAATCGCTCACCGAGCCTTCTAGATGTGAAGACACCGAAATATATTCGAAGACACTTGAAAAAACGCAGCGCTCGTTTACAGTAGTGCGACGATGAATCCGGCCTTGGGCATGGTGGATATTGTGGGAGTGGGCCTCAATGCTACCGACACGCTAATCGAACTCCCGTCATACCCCTCTTTGGGTTCGAAGGTTGAGTTTTCTGCAACGCTGGTTCTTCCGGGGGGACAGGTAGCCTCGGCGATCATGGCTGTCGCGTCCTGGGGATTGCGTACGCGTTACATCGGGAAACTTGGTGATGACCCGGCCGCAGAACTGCATCGCACGGAGTTCGCGCGAGTCGGCGTGGAGGCCCATTTGATCCGCGTACAGAAGTGCGCGAGCCAGTCATCCTATATTTTCGTGGATCGCAAAAGCGGCGAGCGGACGATCTTGTGGCAGCGCAATGCGCAGCTGGCACTGCAGCCGCAAGATTTGCAGCGAGAGTGGATCGTTAATGCACGGCTTCTACATGTTGATGGGCACGACGGGTATGCGGCGGCGGCCGCGGCGCGGTGGGCGCGTGAGGCAGGAATTCCAGTTACCGCCGACTTCGACAACCTGTACCACGGTGCCGAACAGCTTCTGGCGGTAACCGATTACGCGATCGTATCGCGAGAATTTCCTGCCCGCATGACCGGAGAGGGCGATCTCCTCAAATCATTGCCCATGATGCAGAGGCGATTCGGCTGCCGCGTTGCCGGAGCAACGCTCGGGCAAGACGGAGCTTTGGTTTGGGATGGCCGGCAATTCTGGTATGCGCCGGCATATCGCGTGAATACCGTGGACACAACGGGCGCAGGCGATCTGTTTCACGCGGCGTTCGCGTTCGGACTGTTAAAGGGGTGGGCGCTGGATCTGCTGATTGACTTCAGCTGTGCGGCCGCCGGGCTGAATTGCACGGCCTTGGGCGCTCGAGGTGGAATACGACCTATAGAGGAGATTGAGGCGCTGATGAAGAATGGCGAGCAATACGACCGCGCTGTCGATGAGGAAACTTTGATCGCTGCGTCGAGAGCGGCTCGAGCGCTGCAAACTTCAAGTAGTAGTTGAAGTGTGAAATTAACGAAGGACTGCACTACCCGGGCATTCGGCTCTAAATCTCCTGGACCACTTGAATGTTTATCCCGCTCAAGGATCTGAACCCGCGCGTACGGCCACCGGTAGTCACGGTGCTTCTGATTGCGGCAAACATTGCCTCATTTTTATATACGATTATGCTTCCGCCGCAAGTGGGTCAAGCGCTGGTCTACCAGATGGCGATGGTTCCCGCGCGCATTCCATTATCGCTATCGGGGCATGGCGTGACGCTCGCGCAGGCGTTTCTTCCGTTTTTGACCAGCATGTTTTTGCATAGCGGCGCCCTTCATCTGGCTGGGAACATGCTATTCCTCTGGGTGTTTGGCGATAACGTCGAGGACTACCTGGGTCACTTCGAATATTTGCTCTTTTATGTGGTCTGCGGTGTAGGTGCGGGATTGACACACACACTGATCAATTTGAATTCAACGTTGCCGGCGCTGGGGGCCAGCGGGGCAGTCTCGGGAGTGATGGGCGCTTATCTGGTGCTGTATCCGCGCGCGCGAGTGCTAACGCTGATTTTCATTTTCCTGATTCCAGTGCCGGCGATCATCGTGCTCGGATCGTGGTTTGTTCTGCAATTCCTGGGGGGGCTCGATTCGCTGGGAAGACTTAGCTCCGGCGGCGTAGCTTGGTTTGCGCACATTGGAGGGTTCTTGCTAGGAATGTTTCTGGTTCACGGAAGCAAAAGGCGATAGCTACGTTGTCGTGCCACTCAGACGCTGTTTAGTGACCGAGTTGGCGAGCCAGTCGCCCGCCGCGCGTGTGCTGAGTCGGCCCCCGAGGTCCGGAGTTACTTGATTTTCGCGGAGGGCTGCGCGGACCGCAGCCTCGACAGCTGCAGATTCCGGGGTCCAGCCGAAATGATTCAGCATCATCGCGGCCGCGAGAACAGAGCCGATGGGGTTCGCAATGCCCTTCCCTGCGATGTTTGGGGCCGAGCCATGAACCGGCTCGAACAGCGACGTACTCTGGGGATTGATATTTCCTGATGGTGCCAGCCCCAGTCCGCCGGCAAGTTGAGCGCCGAGATCGCTGATGATGTCCCCGAAAAGATTGCAGGTGACGATCACGTCAAACTGACGCGGATCTCGGATCAGCTCCATCGCAAGCGTATCAATGTAAAGATGCCGTGAATCGATCTGCGGATATTCGCGGCGGAGTTCCGCAAAAACGCGCTGCCAGAGGTCGTGGCCGAAGGTCAAGGCGTTGGATTTGTCGCTCATGCAAAGACGCTTCAAGCCGTGGCGCTGAGCGTGCTCAAAAGCATAACGAATAATCCGCTCGACGCCCTTGCGCGTGTTGACGTCCTCCTGCAACGCGACTTCGTCGGGCGTGCCTTTCTTGAAGATTCCTCCCATGCCCACGTAGAGACCCTCGGTATTTTCGCGAAAGACGATGAAGCGGATATCGCGCTCGGTGCGATCGCGCAGCGGCGTGAAGCGGCCGTCTAGGAGCTCGACCGGGCGCGCGTTGACGTACAGATCGAGCTTGAATCGCAGCCCCAGAAGAATCTCAGCAGCATGTTTGTTGGAGGGAACGCGGGGGTCGCCGAGTGCACCGAGCAGAATAGCGTCGAACTCGTCGCGTAACATTTGATCGGCGCCGGATGGCAGCGTGACATTTTCCTTCAGGAATTTATCGGCGCCCCAATCGAAATGGACCATCTCAATCTGCCGGTTAGCCGCTGCGGCGCACAAGACTTTGCAGGCTTCGGGAATCACTTCACGGCCGATGCCGTCACCGGGAATTACGGCGATGCGCGATGCAGGTCCACCAAGTTTGGCGGGCGGGTGGGCATTCGATGAAGCAGCTTGGGGATGCATCGCTCTTCATACCTTTCTGGGTTGAGGTTTGGTTGCGAAGGCAAGCTAGCACGGCGATTGAATACGGTCAACGAAGTGAAGGAATCTCTCGCGGATTCGTGCGCCAAAGCATTCAAGGTGAGGCCGGTACCTGGGGTGCTTGGCAGAAGCGCCGGCCGCGCCCGGCATTCTCGCACCCGCTGTACGGTCGCGTTCTCAGAAACGCGTTACCGGGCGGGCGTTCGCACGGGTTCGGGTTTGCGTCCAGATTCAACCCAGTAGATACCCGCCAGGACCAATCCCCCGCCGAGGACTTGATTCCAGGTAGCTTTCTCACCGAGCAGCCAGATTCCGAGAATTGTGCCAACGACAGGCAATAAATAACTAAAGGCGCTCAAGCGCGATGCGAGCATGTAGCGCAAGAGCCAGAAGTACAGCAGGTACGCAATCGCCGAGCCAAAAACGGCCATGTACGCCGTGGCTGCCCAGCTCTGCCAACCAATCGTACTCCAATTCGCAGCAGCGCCGATTCGCCATGCCTCAAAGCAGGCCAAAGGTAAAACGAGAATCATGCCGGTAAAATGCGTGAACGCGTTCATGGTCAGCGTGTCGTAGTCTGCGGCAACCCGTTTTGCCAGCACCGCGTAAAGAGCGAAACCGAGCGAGCCGCTGAGCGTGATGGCGTCGCCCAGGATTTTAGAAGACGAGGTCCCGGAGGCGCGCTCTGTGGCGATACACAGTACGCCTGCAAAGGCGATGCCCATCCCAATTATTTTTTGAACTGTCAGGCGTTCAAGACCGATAGCGCCGGAAAGAAGTAAGACAAATATCGGTCCCATGGCGACAATAATTGCCGAGTGGCCGACCGACGTGTACCGCAGTCCGGCAGTAAAGCAAACTTGGTTGATGGCCACACCGAAGAATCCAAGATAAGTAAAAGTCCATATATCGCGATACGTAAAACGAACGACGCGGCGGCCCGGCGCCGGTGCGAAAGCCTGAAATCGGCGGCATGCCAAGTACAGGGGCACCATAATAAGCCCAGCGAGAACCACACGGAAGCTGGCCATCGTTAGAGCAGAAAGGTTGCGGAGTCCGATCTTCGCGGCAATGAAATTCAGAGACCACAGTGCGACAATGACTCCGACTGAGCTGAGAATGACAGCGCGTGGTGGATGTCTTTCGATTCGGCCGACGCGGCTCAATAGCCAGTCCGCCTGCGGTTTGCCCGTGGGGGCACTTCAATAGCGGCGCATTCTATGAGCATACTTAATTCTGAATCCACGGCTGAAGGACATACTGGAATCCTTCTGGCGCGCTGCTGGTAGCGGTCGCGGCGTAGCCGCGTTTGAAACATTCTTCCAACTTCGAGGACAAATGTGCCTGGATACGGGAAATCTCGTCGTGGCAATTTGCTTTCAACGCATCGATATTTTGCAGCAGCACAACTTCCGCGGTAGCACCAGGGAGCGAGGGCGCGCGACCCGCCACCAAATCCGCGACCCGCGGTGAATCGAGATGCCATTCGGCCACCAAGCGATCGGTCGGCAGTCCGCGATGCAGCGGGCTTGACGTGATTCCATACATGTTGCGGACTAGCTTTCGCGCAATCGCCCCCAGACGATCCAAATTGAAATGCGCGTTGCGTGTTTCCAGCGGATCAAACGTCCATTCGATTAACCGAATGCCACGTGCAAGGGCGTCTTCACGCTGGAATAATTTCAGGCGGCGTCCGATATTTTGATCGCGATAATTCTCTAATACCGCGGTCATCTGCGAGTGAAGATACGTCTGCCCGTCGCGCATAGCGGGCGTGGCCAAGGTAAAGCCAACCATCTTCGAACCATCGAACGCGCCGAGAACCTGACCGCCGCTGTGCTCGGCCACGATAAAGCAAGTTGCCGGAATGACTTCGAGGTCCACCTCACCCCAAACGCGGCGCTGCGCGTCGACGCAGGCGGTCAGTTCCGCAATTCCCCGGCAATGGCGAACAGTGACGCCGGGGTTCACTTTTCGCGCTCAACTTTGTGATGCCGTTGTTGGCCAGAAAATTCTGCTGATAAATTGCGCGGCTTGCCAGGAGTTTGTCTTAGGGTTTCCTGCAATTCAACTTTGGCGGCATCCCACAAGGCTTCCAATTCTGGGCGTGGCACTGCGGCAAGACTGCGGCCCGAATTCGCGGCTTGGCGTTCCATAGCGCGGAATCGCGCGGCAAATTTGCGGTTCGCTTTCTTCAAGGCGATCTCCGGATCGAGCTTCAGAAAACGCGCCGCATTAACGGCGACAAACAAAAGGTCTCCTACTTCATCCTCGATCTTCACCGCATCAGAAGCGGCCAGTGAGTCTTTTAATTCGCGCGATTCTTCGGCGAGCTTTGCAAAAATTCCATCGAGATTGTCCCAGTCAAATCCGATGCGTGCGGCCTTCCGAGTCATCTGGTAGGCCTCAAGAAGCGCCGGAAGATTCTTGGACACACCATCGAGAAGGGACGGAGAGGCGTTTGCTTTCTGCGACGACCCTTCTTCCTCGCGGCGCTCCTGTGCCTTGATTTGTTCCCAATTCTTGAGAACTTCTGTTGCGTTGCGTGCTTTAGTCTTTCCGAAGACGTGAGGGTGACGGCGAACCATCTTCGAGTGTATCGCTTGGATGACCTCGGCTATGTCAAAGCGCCCGGCCTTCCGAGCAAGTTCGGCATGGAAGACGATTTGCAGGAGCAAGTCGCCGAGCTCAGCGGCAAATTTTTTGTCATCGCCCGATTCAAGGGCCTCGAGAACTTCGTAGGTTTCTTCGAGCAAGTACGTGCGGAGAGAGGTGTGGGTCTGCTCGCGGTCCCAGGGGCAGCCCCTCGGGCCGAGCAAGCGTGCCTGGAGTTTTACAAGCCCATCGAATAATTGGCCCGGTAAAGCACGGGACAGCAACCGGCGGGGCAAGGCTTTTTGTTGCCCGGCCGCCGACGCAGAGAACCCCTGGCTGCGGCCGCGACTGTTCGCGCGTGATACCGCTTTTGTACGGGATTTGTTTGCCTTCACGTTGCGGGGAAGACCAAGAAAATTGCGTGCTACGAATGAACGAACACTGTAAGGCACGCAGCCAGAATTGACAAGAGCTTAACCGCCGCCCCCGCCTCCCCAAACAAGGGTTCCAGTGTTACACTACTGCATAGAGATTTACCGAGGAAACCTTGACCGACCAGAAGGATCACAGAAAAGAAGAATCATTCAAGGTCATCGACCGGCGTCCATTTACTGCCGAAGGCGAAATTCGCGAAGAAGCCCTGCAGCATGAGCGGCATGAAGCAACGCCAACGGCGCCTGCGGCTAAATCTGAAGCGCCGCGCAAAACCGCCGCGGGCCAAGCCCCAACAGCCGCGAACAATGCTGAGCTTCCCGAGCGCTCTGCGGCATTCGAAAATCTCATTCGCATGATGGCGAGCAATGCAGCTATGGTCCTTGGTGGGTACGCTGACCCGCGCACCGGCCAGCCAATTGTAGATCCCGAAGCAGCGCGCGAGTTAATTGACATGCTCGACGCGCTTCATGAAAAAACAAAGGGTAACTTGACTCCGGACGAAGACTCGATGCTAGTGGACTTGTCCGGTAAGCTGAAAATGAGCTATCTCGAAATTACTAAAGCGACGGCGCAAGCGCTCAAAGAAAAGGCCAAAGCGCGCAGTTGACGTGTCCTGGAACAAGATGGCCGACGTTCTTCCACCGCAGATCTCCGCTCGGGCAAACCACGAATCGAATCCTTCCAAACTTTTCGAAAATGTTCATCTGCGCGAACCACTTCGTCTGACTGTGCTCGGGTCGGGCACGTCGATGGGAGTGCCCAGCCTGGGATGCCGCTGCCGTGTGTGCCAGTCCAAGGACCCCCATGATAATCGAACGCGGCCCTCGGTTTTGCTTTCGCGGGGCGATGTGCATGCCGTGATTGACACCACACCGGATTTCCGCCAGCAGGCTCTTCGCGTGGGACTCCAGCGACTCGATGCAGTGCTTCTGACGCATGGGCATGCTGACCACATCCTGGGCTTTGATGACATTCGCCCTTTCAATTTGCGGCAGAAGAAGCCAATCCCGGTTTACGCTTCCGAGGAAACATTCAGGATTTTGCGACGCACGTTTGCGTATGTGTTCGATGGCATGCCGACCCTGAGCACCATTCCAGAAGTCACATTGCATCCGGTGCAGGACAGCTTCTGTATTCTGAACCTGAAAGTGGTCGCGGTACCGGCCAAGCATGGCAGCATGGCGGTGCTGGGGTTCCGCTTTGGTGGTGCGGCTTATCTCACCGATTTTAGCGAACTGCCACTTGCGTCGAAGCATTTGCTGACTGATCTTGACGATCTGATTTTGGATGCGTTGCGCGACGATCCTCATCCGATGCATCAGACCGTTGGGCAAGCTCTTGCATTAGTAACCGAGCTGCGGCCGCGACGCGCGTGGTTCACGCATATTGCGCATGACCTAGCACATGAAGAAACCAACGAGAGGATTCGAAAGGCCGGATACCCGAATGTGCAGCTGGCTTACGATGGCCTGAGTTTTGAGGTGCGCGTCTGATGCCGCTTGAAGTGTTTAGAGCCCCGGCCGAATTTGCGAGCCGCTTTGGCGTTGGCGGGCGCCGCAGTGTCGTCACCGTTGGCAACTTTGATGGCATCCATATGGGCCACCAAAAAATCTTGCGCGAGGTTGTAGAACAGGCATGCACGTTGGACGCTATTGCTACCGTGGTGACATTCGAGCCTCCGCCACTCAAAGTCCTGCGGCCGGACATGGCCCCGCCCAGAATTTCAACATTGGAGCAAAGAATCGCTGGGTTTCGCGAGCTGGGACTAGATGCGGCAGTCATCCTGAAATTTGACTTGGCATTTTCGCGAATCCCCCCAGAGGAATTCGTGCGCGGAATTTTGGCAGAACAGCTTCAGATGGGCGCGATCCTCGTGAGCGACAACTTCAGGTTCGGACATAAGCATGCTGGTGATGTCGCAATGCTGGCAGCCTTGGGCCGTCTTTGCGGATTTGAGACCATGATTATGCCGACAGTAGCGTTTCGCGGCGAGACTATTTCGAGCACGGTGATTCGGCGGCTCGTGGGAATGGGTCGCGTCAGCAGCGCAGCGCGCTTGCTAGGTAAACCCTTTGTGCTAACTGGGCAGATTCGCCCGGGGACAGGCACGGGGAGTAAGCTGGTCTTCCCTACGCTAAACTTGGAAGCCGACCAAGAGTTGCTGCCCGCCAGGGGCGTATACATTACCGAGACGCAGGTACAAGGGAGAGCCTATCGCTCGGTAACAAACGTAGGTGTGCGTCCAACATTCAACGGGTCTGCGCTGGTCATTGAGAGCCACCTATTTAATTTTTTGGACCGGGTGACCAGTGGTCCCATGGAGATCGGCTTCTGCCGGCGCTTGCGAGAAGAGAAAAAATTTGATGGAGCAGGAGAATTGCGGGCGCAGATTGTGAAAGACATGGACCGTGCCACCCGCTTCTGGGAGCGCCTGCGCAAGGGTGGCACGTATGAGGCCAGATCATCGCAGTCGGCAGTCCACCGGCACTAGCTAAAAAAGTCCCAACAAATTTCGTAAGAACGCTATTTGCGGCAGTTTTCGCAGTAGCCGCCAATTTCGGTGCGCGCAATGGTGATCTGAAGATTGCAATCGTGCTCAATTTGCGCTTTTAGCTGCTCGAAGAGACGACTCTCGACTTCGCGCACCTTGCCACAGCCGAGGCAGGCCACGTGAATGTGATCGCGCGGGCCATGACTCTCATAATAGTGTTGATCGCCGCGAAGGTGGAGCAGGTCAAGCTCGTCAATCAAACCGTAGCGTTTGAGGAGATCAATCGTGCGATACACAGTAACGCGATGAACGCGAGCATCAATCTTTTGCGCGCGATCAAGAATGGCGCCGGCATCAAGGTGTTGCTCGGCGCTATCCATTACCTGAACAATGGCGCGCCGCTGGCGCGTCAGTCGGACGCGACGGTCTTCCAGGGCTTTTTGGAGCCGGCCAGGCTTCGAGGGAGAATTTATACGCTCGCCGGTCGATACACGATGTGCGGGAGTCGCAGCCATTCGGTTCACTGCGGCCGAACCAAACACAGCTAATGGCTCGGAAGAATACGCAAGACGTCATTGTACATGACGATCGCGAAGATGACTAAGAGAAACACAAAGCCGACTTGGACGAAACGCTCTTTGAAGGCCGTACTGAGATCACGGCGCATTACGCCCTCAATCGCCAGGAGCAAAATGTGGCCGCCGTCGAGAATTGGAATCGGAAGAAGATTCAGGATCCCCAGATTGAGGCTGATCAGGGCCATCAACTGGATCACCTCATAGGGCCCCTTCTTTACAGCCAGACCTGCTTGCCGCGAGATTCCAACGACACTTTGCAACTGGCGCACCGACACTTTGCCGGAAAAGAGTTTGCCGACGACTCCGACCACCTGCCGCGCACCGTTCGCGGTAGCACGACCAGCCAGTTCCAGGGACTTAAGCGTACCTTCACGGCGATAGGTAGTATCTTCTTGAACCTGGACACCGATTTGATACACCGGTTCGCCGCGATCATTCATGTTTTGCTGTGGCTCAATGGTTAGGTTCAGGTCAGAAACGCCGCGACGAACTTTGACGAGAATGGGCTGGCCGTTCGAATGTTTAATGGCGTCAACAAATTCCAACCACGTGGCGATCTGCTGGCCATTTACGCTGATAACGCGATCCCCCGACCGCATTCCGGCGCGCTGAGCCGGCAAGCCCGGCACCGCTTGATCCACCACCGGCGGTATAGGCACATAGCCAAACGGCCAATCTGATTGCGTAGGTTTGGCAGGCGGAAGGGTGAGGGTACGGCGCTTGCCATCTTTCTCGACGACAACGTGTAACTCCGAAGCAGGGCCGGCCTGGGCCGCGGCGTTCAGCGCCTTTTCCCATGAAGGGTTTTGAATCCCGTTTATTTCAACTAGGCGGTCGCCGATTTGAAGACCAGCCGTGGCCAGAGGAGAATTCTTCGCCAGGGCTATAACCTCGACGGGACGGTCTTCAAAGGACTCATACGGCACACCAATGGCAATGAAAAATCCGCCCAGAAGCAGAAACGGCATGATGAGGTTCACGACTGGTCCGGCGAGCGCAATCAACGCACGCTGCCAACGAGTCTTGCTCAACAATTCGTCTGGTGCTCCGGTGCGATTTTCAGAAAGATCTTGTCCCGCCATGCGGACGTAGCCGCCGAGCGGGAGCGCGCTCAAGCGATAGTCTGTGTCACCACGACGCCAGCCGAAAAGGCGGGGGCCAAAGCCGATCGAGAAGACCTCAACGCGCACACCGCAAAGCCTCGCAGCCAGAAAATGGCCGTACTCGTGGACCAAGATCATGGTCCCTAATACCAGAACGATACCGATGAAAAGACTTAAAACGCTGCCCATGGCCCTTCTACCCTTTCCGTTGCTGCGCGCTAGGACGCCGCAGCCATATTCAAATGCAAACGTTGTACTTCTTCGACCGCGATTTGCCGGGCCTCGAGATCAGCATCGAGCACGTCATGTATTCCAAGAAGTTTGATGCGTGGTAGGCGCTCCAGGACGCGCTCAATCACCTCATAGATGCCAGTGAAGGATAGGCGCCGCTCGAGAAAAGCTGCCACAGCAATCTCATCAGCCGCGTTCAAGGCGCAAGGTAGCGCGCCCCCCTTGCGCAGCGCTTCGCGTGCTAAACGCAGGCACGGGAAACGGCGCGTCGAAACTCTCTCGAAGTCCAAACGTCGGAGCGCGGTCCAGTCGAGCTGGCACTCCGTCGAAGCCACGCGCTCAGGATAGGTTAGCGCATACTGAATGGGCATGCGCATATCCGTTGGAGCAAGCTGTGCGAGAATCGAGCCATCCACATATTCCACCATGGAGTGAATCGTCGATTGCGGATGTATGATGACGTCAATCTGCGCGGGCTTGACGCTAAAAAGCCAGCGCGCCTCGATGACCTCGAAACCCTTATTCATCAAGGTTGCGGAATCCACGGTAATACGAGGACCCATCCGCCACCGGGGATGAGCCAATGCCTGCTCTGGTGTTACGCTTTTTAGCTCCTGGAGGGGTGTTTTCCGAAAGGGACCGCCCGAAGCAGTAAGCACCAAACGCTTGACCTCGGCATGCTCCCCTGCCCGCAAACACTGATGAATCGCGTTGTGTTCACTATCAACGGGCAGCAGCTCGACGCCGGCCGCCTGCGCGGCGGTCATGAATAGTTCGCCGGCGGCAACCATAACCTCTTTGTTAGAGAGCGCCACCTGCTTGCCCTGCTTGATTGCAAAGTACGTAGCTTCCAAACCAACTATGCCAACAGACGCCGAGACCAACAGTTCGACGTCTGAATGCGTGGCCACTGCGAGCATTCCCTCCCTGCCCCAATGGATCTCCGGAAGGGGGGCCAACCCCTGCTCGCGAAGACAGTCTGCAAGCCGATCCATCAAATGGGAGTTCGCCACAGAAACGAGCTGCGGGCGGTGACGCGCGATCTGCGTTGCCAGCAATTCGATGTTTTCCCCGGCCGCCAGTGCTTCGACGCAGAACCGCGCCGGCAAAGACTCAATTACGCTGAGGCATTGCCGGCCAATCGAGCCTGTGGAACCGAGAATAGCCAAACGTTTCAAGAGCCAAGGTTACCTTTTAAAGCCACGAGACTGCCGCGGGAAATGTACTGCCCGCCAAACAAAGCCGAGGGTCAAACAGCGGTCTATAAGGCTAACTTTAAATAGTACCAGACTACGGGCACGGCGAAAATAAGAGCGTCAATGCGGTCGAGCATCCCGCCATGGCCGGGTAACAGGCCACCGGAGTCCTTCACACCCGCGCTCCGCTTATACGCGGACTCTAGCAGGTCACCCATTTGCCCAGCCGAATTCCCGAGAGCCGCAGCCACCAGCATGCGGTGAAGTTCGAGTCCGGTCCAGCGTGTGAAGATCCAGCCCACCAGAAGAGATGTCATCATGCTGGCGAGGGCACCCTCCCACGTTTTGTTGGGGCTGAGCTTAGGGGCCATTTTCCAGCGCCCTAACGAACGGCCCACAAAATAGGCTGCCGTGTCTCCGGCCCAGATCAAAACTAGTGTGAAAAGAAGTAGTTTCGGTTGCAGATCGATTGCCAAGCTCATCGGCAGCGCAATAAGCAAGAAGCCGGAGGAGCTAATCCCGAGACTGGGCAGGTGTTCGACCAACGGCCGCCGGGTTCCAAGAGTAAGGACCATGAGCCCCAAGATAAAGAGGAACAAAGGTGTAATGAGCGGATGCTGAAGCAATAAATGCGAAGCTGCTCCTTTGCGTGATACAAAGTCTTCCGCACGCGGGCTTACCGCGTTCGCCAGCGCGAATATTAGGATGACCGAACAGGTACAGGTCCAGAGGCGATAGCCGCGGTGGCCAATTTGTTCACCGATTGCGAAGAATTCAAAGAGGGCGAGAATGATCACTACGGCGAGACTGGCGGCTAGTAGATTTTTGGGCGCCCAAAGCACCAGCGCCACCACAAGAGGGATCAGAACTGCAGCTGTTGCCACGCGTTTCCAGGTCATGCAAGTAACCTTGGGAATTCGTAGAGGTGCGAGCAACCTGGAGTGAACGCGAGACCCGCAATCAACGTCGCTAGGTTCTTGGGATAAAGAAAAGTGGGGGGCACCGGTAACCTATCGGCGAGCCACACGCACTGCGATTTCCGCTCCGTTCAGCCCACCATAGCGACGTTCTCGCTTCTGGAAATCAATCAGGGCTTCCAGCAGCCTGGCACGGGTAAAGTCGGGCCAGAGCGTCTCAGTTACATAAATCTCGGCGTAGGCGATCTGCCAAAGAAGGAAATTGCTGACACGCATTTCGCCGCTGGTACGAATCAAAAGGTCTGGATCAGGCAGTCCTGCGGTATAGAGATTCTGCGAAATCGCGGCTTCGTCAATCACCTTGACTTCGGCACCATCGGAGCCATTGCTGCGTAACGACTTCAGGATAGCGTTGAAGGCGTCTACGATCTCCGCTCGGCCACCGTAATTGAGTGCCACGGCGAGCCGCATACCAGTGTTGCCTGCGGTAACGCGCATGGCCTCCTCGACGTCGTTTTGCACGCCAGCGGGGAGTTGTTCCGGTCGTCCGATGGTCATCATGCGAATATTATTCTTATGGATGATCGGTAGCTCTTTGCGGAGGTACTCGCGCAACAAGCGCATCAAAAAATCAATCTCAGCCTTCGGACGGCGCCAATTTTCGAGTGAAAAGGCGTACAGGGTCAGCGCCGAAATATTCAGTCGCGCGCACGTTTCAATAATCGTGCGAGCGGAGGTGACCCCAGCTCGGTGCCCAGCTACGCGAGGAAGGTGGCGGCGTTGCGCCCAGCGCCCATTGCCGTCCATGATGATCGCGATATGCTGCGGAAGCCGCTTCAGGTCGAGATGCTTGAGCAGCTGTTGTTCGTCACGCTGCATCGAGGGCAGCAAATCGATGATCTTGCTGGCGACCTTCACGGTGAGAGTCCTGCGAGGTTCAACCTGCAGCACGCGGTGGCTAAGATGACCATCTTTACCCCGCAAAGTTAACACAGCGTCAAGCACAGGTGCAACGAGGCCGTGGTTTAGCGGTTTAGCCAACGATTACGTCCCAGGCACCCCGCCCGGCTGAAACAGTGCCGTGTAAACTAAGATTAGGGTGAGCACGATCATGGCAGCAGCAGTAATCCATGCGACCCAGTTAAAGACAGGGCTGTTCACTTGAGTTCCCATCAAGTCGCGGCGGTTAATGAGCAGGAGCATGAAAATCAGTACGATGGGCAGCCAAACGCCATTGGCCACCTGGGACAGAATCAAAATTTTGAAAAGCGGGGCACCCGGAATCAGGATGAAAAACGCTCCGATTCCGATCAGGGCGGTGTACAGCCAATAGAAGATCGGCGCCTCGCTGAACTTCCGGTTGATACCGGCCTCAAATCCGAGCCCCTCGCAAATGACGTGTGCCGTGGATAGCGGAAGGATTGAGGCCGCGAACAGTGACGCGTTCAACAAGCCAAAGGCAAATAACTTGCTGGCCCAAACGCCTGCCAATGGGGCCAGTGCCTTGGCGGCATCCGCAGCACTCGAAATGTTCCGGTTGCCGGAAACGTACAGCGTAGCCGCCGTGCACACGATGATGAAGAATACGATCACCATGCAACTGATGCTGCCGATCAGGACGTCAGCGCGAGCCTGCTTGTATTGGCGTGGTCCGATTCGCTTTTCGACGAAGCCTGCCTGTAGATAAAAGAACTGCCACGGCGCGATGGTCGTGCCCACCAGCGCGGTAAGCGTCAAAAGATATCCCGAATCAAAATGAATGTCGGGAATAACCGTGTACTTGGCGGCGAGGAGCCAGTCGGGCTTCGCCAGAATCGCTGAGAAGATGTAGGTCAGATAGAAACTGCAAGCTATCAGAAAGATCCTCTCGACTTGGGCATACGTGCCGCGGACAACGAGAAGCCATACCAGCCCGGCGGCGACTGGTACGGCGATGTATTTAGTGACTCCAAAGATCTCCATCGCCGCGGCCACACCCGCAAACTCGGCGACCACGTTGCCCAAATCTACGAGGAAACCGGCAACCATCATAAAAAACGTTGGTCGGAACCCAAACTCCTCGCGAATCAGATCGGAAAGGCCTTTGCCGGTCGCTACCGCCATGCGCGCGCACATCTCTTCAGTGACGTACAGCGCAATCGTCATGGGTATCAAAGCCCACAGCAGCTTGTACCCGTATTGTGCGCCAGCCTGCGAATAAACCGAGATCCCGCCCGCATCGTTATCCACGTTAGAGGTGATCAGGCCCGGCCCGAGTACGGCAAAGAGCATTGCCACGCGCCTGCGAAGACTGCGCGTACGCGCTGAGCCGGCATGCTGTTGTAACCCGCTCCAACGATCGGCGATAACCTTCCAGCTCAAGGGTGAATTCTTCTTTCCACGTTTTAAAGTCTTCGTAACTACAGTTGTTTCACCAGGCGTGAGACCACGTCGTCAACTGTGATCGCGCCGATCGGACGCTTCTCATGGTTGACGACGGTGAGGGCTCGCAAATTATATTTGTCGAAAATCTCGAAAACCTCTTGGTCATCGGCACTGGGCTCGACGGAGAGTAACGGTTCTAATTTCATTTCCCCGACCGGCTGATCCGGCAGCCCCAGAAGCAAGCGGCTCACCGGAACAATCCCGCTAAATTCTGCAGCGTCGTTTATCAACACGACTGCATCCAGCTGGTCAAGATTCAGGTCCTTCGAACGAATCCAATCTATAACCTCATCGCGGGTGGCTATCTCTCCCACGAAGATGAAATCAGGGTTCATCATGCCGCCCGCCGTGTTCTCGTCGAATTGCAGAAGTTCCCGAACTTCCTGGCCCTCTTGTTTCGTCATTTCATTGAGCAATTCTTTTGAGGTTTCCGGGGTCAATTCCGCAAGGACGTCGGCGGCAGCGTCCGGAGCCATTTCTTCCAAGATGTTGGCGGCCTTTTCGGGATCTAATTTCTCGACGATCTGGGTCGTGAGGCGGGCATCAAGCTCGGCAAGTGCCGCGGCGGCAGTCTCTTCGTCAACCGAAGCAATGATCGCATGCCGCTCGGATGCTGAGAGCTGTTCCATAATGTCGGCAAGATCGGCTGGATGCAAATGCTCCAGCTTGTCGTGGGTGAGGCGCAGCTTGATACGGCGCAACGGGTCCGATTCCACCAAGTTTACAAATTCCCAGGGGATGAGCTTGGCAGGCAGCTTCTGTTGCAAGCGGCGGATCCCCTCAGGAGACACCAGTCCCTGAAGCAAGCGCCGTGCAGCACCTGTCAAACCGACATCGGCCTGCACCACACGGAGCTCGACATTACCGTTGGTGCGCTGCTCGACCAGATCAATATCATTGACTCGCACCACCTTGCGGCCGCTGGTGTCAATAATTTGCTGGTCGAGCAAATCTTTGCGCAGAGCGAGCCACGCTTCATTGGGCGCGTAGGTCTCGAGAGCTTTCTCGCCGCAATTTAGCTGCACCTTACCCGGCGCGACCTGCGCTACCTGCTCGTGCCGCACCACCAGAGGCTGAAACTTGCCACGAGCGAGCAGTAGGCGAGAGATCCGGTTGGCTTGCTCAGCCGGTTCGATAAACAGCTCGGACACACGCCCGAGGAAATTTCCGTCGACATCATACGTTTCAGCGCCCATGACTTCGGTAGCGTGCAACATGGTTTCCCTTTCTTTCACTTCACGCGCTTGAAATGGAGCCGGCCCTTACTTAAAAGGGTGACTTGTATCAAAAAAATACCCGGCTGCCGTGGGACGAGGCTGCCGGTAATCGCAGCAGAATCTTTGGTTTACCTCAGCCTGGGGTCCGGCTTGGGGTCAGGCTTGCGTTCTTTCAAGGTAACCCGCGGCAGATTTCCTGAATCCGCGTCAAGAGTAGTAGTTAAAGGCACGCACACTCTTTGTCAAGGAAAGACTTATGGGAATTGCATTTATTTTGCGGCGGGAAATAACATATCGCAAGGAGCCAGCTTACGAACCCTGCATTGATCGAGGTGCAGGGCGAGATAACTCTGGGTAATATAGTCTCTGGGGGTATAGCCGAGAAGCTCCGCCGCGCGTCTGATGGAGTCCGGCGAGCCTTCCAGCTCGACGAATAGGCCGATGGGGGTCTCATCGAGCTCGATAAGCAAGTCTTTGGCCCAGCGCGTCGAAGCGGGGAAACGAAACCTCGTACGGAATTTCTCGTACCGGAACCATGAACGCATGCCAAGGGCTTCGAGGATGTGCTTCAGTTCCGCCTGGTTCGCGATCTCAACTTCGATTTCTTCACGTACTTTGTGACGCCCGGCAGGCACCAAGTTCCTGATCGCATTGCCAGAAATCGGCGTCTGCATTTCTTTGGTTGCGGAATTAGGGCCAAACGACGGGCCTTTGTATGTAAACATTCTGCGAAGTATCTCGGCAGGGCGGTCGGTCCGAGGTGTCCTCGCGGTCCCGCGCTTGGTTCCGCCATTGGTTTGGCTCTCTACGCGAATCCGCAATAGTTGGCCGTGCTTGGCCAGCCCGCCATCCGGAGTGTCGAAAAGAAAATTCATTTCATGAATCCGGAAACTTCTTGCTGTTCGGGCTCTTTTGATTGCGAAAGATGATGCGGGCAGGATGGCCCGCGCTTGCAGCTTCTTGAGCCTCCGGCGAAACGCAGCAAGATCTGTAACGCGGCATTTGACTTCGACTTCTTGATGGATGGGCATATTTCTTGAAACTCCATATCGAACTTGGTCTGGTCTGCAACGCCAAGTTTCGTTAGTATATCTCAGCACAAAAGAACACTGCGTCGTCAGCTTCAAAACGCCTGAGGAGAAGAGGGCCGGTAGATGGAGCGGGCTTCGATTCAGCCGCTCCAGCTGGTAATGCCAGTATGGTCGATAAAAGTCTGCTGACTGAGGAAAAACCTGCATTCGTGCAGCCTCCCGTGGCGAGGAAAGAAACCAACATAAGCATCCTGCACGGCGATCGCCGCGAAGACGATTACTACTGGCTGCGCGACAAGGGTAATCCCGAGGTCGTCGAATATCTCGAAGCCGAAAATGCCTATACCAACGTTGTAATGAAATCGACTGATAAACTGCAGGATGTTCTCTATCAGGAGATGCTAGCCCGAGTCCAGCAAACCGACTTGACGGTCCCCTACCGGGAAAACGGTTACATCTATTACCTGCGCACAGAAGAAGCAAAGCAATATCCCATTCATTGCCGCAAGAAAGACGTGCCCGAGTCACGGGACCTCCCGGAACAGATTCTCCTCAACTTGAATGAAATGGCTGAAAACGGAAAATACATCGCGCTAGGCGCATTCAAGGTCAGCGACGACGGAACTATGCTCGCCTACACCACCGATAACACCGGGTTCCGCGAGTATACCCTGCACGTAAGAGATCTGCGGACGGGAGAAACCTTGCCTGATCGCGTGGAAAAAGTGTCTTCAGTCGCGTGGGCTGCGGACAATCGGACGCTCTTGTACACCGTAGAAGACTCCGCGAAGCGCTCTTATCGCCTGTATCGGCATACGCTAGCTGCAACATCCCCCGATACATTTCTGTACGAAGAAAAAGATGAACGCTTCCGCATCCATGTTGAGCGTTCACGGAGCCGCGCCTTCTTGTTTCTTACGTCTTCCAGTTATACAGCATCGGAGGTACGGTTCCTTCCCAGTGGATACCCTTCCGGTGAATGGAAACTGATTGCGCCACGCGAAACCGAGCACGAATATTTTGCGGATCATCATGGCGAGCTGTTTTTCATCCGTACCAATTCCGCCGGTCGCAATTATCGGCTGGTGACCGCCCCTGTCGTGGATCCGCGTCGCGAAAAGTGGCAGGAAGTGATTCCCCATCGCTCATCGGTTATGCTGACCGGGGTTGAGACATTCGCGCAACATCTCATCTTGACGGAGCGAGAAGACGCACTGCCGCACATTCGCGTGATTGCGCTGCGCGGTTCAACTCTCGGCGAATCGCATCGGATCGATTTTAGCGAGCCCGCATATTCTGTTTCTTCAAGCCAAAATCACCAATTTGACTCAACCAAGTTTCGGTTCGGCTACCAATCGCTGGCCACCCCCCTCTCCCTATTTGACTACGACATGAACACGCGCGAGCGCGCACTGCTCAAACAGACACCCGTGCTTGGCGGCTACGAGTGGTCCCAATATCACTCTGAGCGCATAAACGTTCCGGCTGCCGACGGCACCCGCATCCCGGTATCGCTTGTCTACAAAAAGAATCTCCGGCGCAACGGTCCGGCGCCGCTGCTGCTTTACGGATACGGCTCTTACGGCTTCTCGATTGGCGCGTCATTCAGCTCGAGTCGCATTAGCCTTCTGGATCGGGGCTTTATTTATGCTCTGGCGCATATACGCGGTGGCGGAGAAATGGGCAAGGCCTGGCATGACGGCGGTCGGATGCTCAACAAAAAACACACCTTCACGGATTTCATCGTGGTGGCGGAGTTCTTGATTGCACATAACTATACTTCCAGCAGCAAGCTGGTCATCGAGGGAGGCAGTGCGGGAGGACTGCTGATGGGCGCGGTTGCCAATGCTCGGCCCGATTTATGCAAGGCCATTGTCAGCCACGTACCTTTCGTCGACGTGCTTAACACCATGTCTGACGCTTCGCTTCCCCTGACCGTCGCGGAATATGAGGAATGGGGCAATCCCAGCATCAAAACGGAATACACTTACATGAAAACGTATTGTCCTTACACGAATCTCGAAAAGAAAGGTTATCCGGCGATGTTGGTCAAGACTTCCCTAAACGATAGCCAGGTTATGTATTGGGAGCCTGCGAAATATGTGGCAAAATTGCGCACCCTGAAAACCGATTCGAACATTCTCCTTTTGAAAATCAACATGTCGGCCGGACATGGCGGATTCTCGGGTCGCTACGACCATTTGCGTGAAATCGCTTTCGACTATGCCTTCCTGCTGTGGCAACTGAGGCTGGTAACCGGGGACGGCAACTGAGTTGAAAAACAGTGGTCACCCTGACCGCACTTGAAATGACCGAACCCACCACGCCGTTGATGCAGCAATATCACGCCATCAAAACGCGCTACCCTTTGGCGCTGCTGCTGTTTCGTCTGGGGGATTTCTATGAATTGTTTTACGAGGACGCTATTGTAGCCTCGCGCGAATTGCAGATTACTCTGACCGCGCGCAACCGCGAGCGCGGCGAACCCATACCAATGTGCGGTGTTCCCTATCATGCCGCGGACAATTACATCGCTCGTCTGATTCGCGCCGGGCACAAAATTGCAGTTTGCGACCAGATGGAACAGCCCGGCCCAGGCAAAAAACTGGTCCGCCGCGAAGTCGTGCGCGTAATTACTCCGGGCACGGCAACAGATGTTCACGTTCTTGAGGCCAAAGAGAACAATTTCCTCGCAGCACTTGCTCGCAATAGCGACGGAACTCGCATCGGCTTGGCCTACGTGGATATTTCCACCGGAGAATTCCAAGCCACTGAATTCTTGGGCGCGGGCGCGGAACAAGCCGCGCGCGATGAGCTTCACCTTCTCACCCCCCGCGAGACTTTGCTTCCCCGTCAAGAAAGCCTTTTTGGCAGGGGTACCGTCGAAGAGCTCGAAGGCGCAGGTGGTCTTGAATCGCGCCTTGAAGAGTGGGTCTTTCGACAGGATTACGCCGAGCGTGTTTTACGCGAGCAGTTTGGCGTTGTGGATCTTGAGGGATTTGGCTTAACTCCCCACGCTCAGGCTACCGTCGCGGCAGGCGCGCTGATTCATTATTTGCGCGAAACTTCGGGGAAATGTGAAACCGGTGCCTCCAGCCTAGCCCTTCATCACATCAATCGCCTGCGCTATTACGAGCAGCATAACGCTCTGGTCCTCGATACGGTTTCGGTGCGCAATCTCGAACTAGTGTCCGCGCTGTACACCGAGGAAAATGCTCGCGGAAAGCCGCCCACTTTGTTCGCTGCGCTTGACGAAACGTGCACGAGCATGGGCGCGCGCTTGCTGCGAGCGTGGATGTTGCGGCCGGAGATCTGCCTAGAGGAAATCGAGTCGCGCCTGGATGCCGTGACGCAAATCAATGCGTACACGGTTGTTCGCGAGGAGATTTGGAAAGAGTTGCAGGGCATTCTCGATCTCGAGCGCCTCACGAGCCGTATCACGCTCGGTGTGGCAGGTCCTCGCGAGCTCATCGCGCTCAAGCAATCACTTGCGTGTATTCCCGTGTTGCGCCGCTTTGTTAGTCAACCAAGTTCGAGCGCTCGCGGGCGCGTAGCCGAGTTACACGCGCAGCTCGACGAACTGGCTGATGTGCGCGAGCGCATCGACCACGCCCTTTCCGAAGAGTGCCCCGCGCAAATGACCGACCCTGGCGTCATCCGCCCGGGCTACAATGCTGAGCTCGACGAGCTGCGCGAGCTCAGCCAGCATAGCAAACAGATCATTGCCGCGATGGAAGATCGCGAACGCAAGCGCACCGGGATCGCATCTCTCAAAATCAGGTTCAACCAAATTTTTGGCTACTACATCGAAATCTCAAAGCCTAATCTCCATCTCGTGCCGCCGGATTTCGAGCGCAAGCAAACCCTCGTCAACGCCGAACGATTCACCGCGCCCGAGCTGAAGGAGTATGAGCGCAAGATTTTGGCTGCCGATGAGCGCATCCTTGAGAATGAGAGGCGACTATTCCTGGAACTGCGCGCCCGTGTCGCAGCCGAAGCCCACCGATTACGCACCACGGCCGCGGCAGTCGCCCAGCTTGACGTGCTGGTAAATTTTGCCCGGCTTGCCGCCGAGCGCGATTACGTTCGCCCCGAGTTCAGCACTACCGGTGAATTGCTCATCGTCGCTGGGCGCCATCCAGTCGTCGAACGAATCCTGGCGCAACGCGGAGAGCGTTTTGTCCCCAACGATCTTTACCTGGACACTGTTCAACAGCAGATCCTCATAATCACCGGGCCAAACATGGGTGGGAAGTCGACTTATCTGCGTCAAGCTGCGCTCATTGCGCTGATGGCGCAGATGGGTTCGTTCGTTCCGGCACGCAGCGCCAAGTTGCCCCTTACCGATCGTATTTTCACGCGCATTGGAGCTTCGGATAATCTGGCTCGCGGCCGGTCCACTTTCCTGGTGGAAATGAGCGAGGTTGCTGCGATTCTCAATTCCGCTACGCCGTCAAGTCTCGTGTTGCTCGATGAAGTAGGTCGCGGCACGTCAACATTTGATGGGCTCTCCATCGCGTGGGCAGTCGTAGAGCATCTCCAGCAACATACCCGGGCGCGCACCTTGTTCGCAACGCATTACCATGAACTGACCGAGCTTGCCGAATTGTTGCCAGGAGTTAAAAACGTACATGTCTCGGTTACCGAAACTCCCAGTGACATCGTTTTCTTGCGTCGGGTCGAACCGGGCAGTGCTGATAAAAGTTATGGTATTGAAGTCGCGCGCCTCGCCGGCTTGCCGAGAAGTGTCGTCCAGCGAGCGAGAGAAGTTCTGCAGCGTCATGAGCAGAGCGAGCACCAGCTCAGCGAAAAACTTACCCCCGGTGCTTCAACGTCTGCAGAATCGAACCGCGCACAGCAGGCGCTCTTCACGCCTATAGATAGAGCGGTACTCGAAGAACTCCGTCGGACCGATCTCGACAACCTGAAACCGCTAGAAGCTCTCAATTTGCTTGCACAGCTTAAAAAACAAATTTCATGAGCGCCCCATCCACGCTGGTCCTGGGGTTAATGTCGGGTACCTCAGCCGACGGGATTGACGTGGCCTTAGTGAAGATCTCGGGCGGGCCACCGAGAATTAATGCGAAGCTCATCAACTTCATCGCCCTGCCCTTTCCTGGCAAAGTGCGCACCCAAGTATTGCGCGTTGCTGAAGGCGAGGCTGTGACGTCCGGCGAAATAAGCCAATTGAATTTTCGCCTCGGCGAACTGTTCGCGGCTGCGTGTCTCAATGCTTGTCGCCAATTTCGCATCTCTCCTGAGAGAATTACGCTCATCGGTTCACACGGCCAAACCATTTACCATCAGGGTGCGCCCACTACGTATTGCGGAGCTCGCGTAGCGTCCACGCTGCAAATTGGCGAGCCAGCGGTTATTGCGGCGCGTACCGGAATTACCACGGTTGGCGATTTCCGACCGGCTGACATGGCTGTGGGCGGCCAGGGAGCGCCATTGGTCCCGTTTGTGGACTACGTGTTGTATCGTGACGAAAAGATCGGGCGCGTTGCCTTGAATTTAGGCGGCATCGGGAACGTGACGGTGATACCTCGTGCTGCCAAGGCGCACGAAGTCATCGCCTTCGATACCGGCCCGGCGAATATGGTGATAGATGCGCTCGTAAAGCGTTTCACACGAGGCCATCAGAGTTTCGACCGCAATGCTCGTATCGCGCAAAGCGGGCGTTGCCTCCCGGGACTCATCAATGAGCTGATGCACGATCCTTATCTACGGAAGGCGCCGCCCAAAACAGCAGGCCGCGAGCAGTATGGTCACGTTTTTGTGGATTACCTTATCAAACGGGGACGCGCAGAACGTGCGAATCCCGAGGACCTGGTGCGCACCGCAACAATGTTTACTTCGTTTTCCGTGATTGACGCGCTGCACCGTTGGGTGCTTCCCAATGCGCACATTCGCCAATTGATCGTTTCTGGCGGCGGAGTCCACAACCCCCTCATCATGGCTCAATTGGCCGCGGCGCTTCCCGATGTTGACGTCATTGCATCCTCGCGCCTAGGTGTACCTGAAGATGCCAAGGAAGCTTTGGCCTTTGCAATCCTGGGGTACGAGACGTTTCACCATCGCACCTCAAATCTGCCAACCGCCACAGGTGCGCGAAGTCCTGCGATTTTGGGGAAAATGTGCTATGCACCTCCAAAAGAATAGGGCCGTTGGCATCGTCGAGCCTGTTTCTGCGTGTATTTCGGCTGCCCTTCCGCGATTGTTTTGGCTCCTCGCCATAGCTCTCGGCTCTTCGTTCGGCTGTTCGCATCCCGCTCGGTTCAATCCTGAAGCGGTGACTTTTCTTATCGAGACAATGCCCACCAATCTTGACCCGCGCATCGGCACTGACGCACAGTCGCAGCGGATCAGTGGCCTGATCTTTAGCGCATTGGTCGAACGCGATGCGCAAATGAATCCTCGTGGCGACCTCGCCGAAAGTTGGGAATTCCCTGACCCGCTTACCTATATCTTCCACCTGCGGCACGGTGTGTACTTTCACAACCGACGGCCGTTAACGTCCGGCGACGTAAAATACACGTTCGATACCATGCTGGCTGGTCCGCTAAAAACCCCCAAGCGTGGCGGATTCCGCATGGTTGCCTCGATCGAGGCGCCCGACGACTTTACGGTTATTTTTCATTTGAAGGAGCCGTATGCCTCATTCCTCTGGAATCTCTCGCGTCCGGGAGTGGGCATCGTTCCGCGCGGCTCCCCAGCAGATTTCGCAGGCGCTCCCGTGGGCACCGGCCCCTTCCGATTCGTGGGCTCCCGCCAGGACGATTATGTCATCCTCGAGCGCAACGTTGATTATTTCCGTGGAGCCCCGTTACTCACTCGTGTGAAGTTTCGCATTGTGCCGGAGGCAACTGTTCGCGCCCTCGAGTTACGCAAGGGTACAGCCGATATCGAACTCACTTCGCTTTCGCCCGACATGGTGCCGGTGCTGGCACGAGAGCCGCACTTAGACGTCACCGAGCAGCCGGGAACCATTTTTGGCTATATTGGAATCAATCTTGAAGACCCACTGCTCTCGCGTCGTGAGATTCGACAGGCACTGGCCTATGCCACGGATCGCGAGACGATTATTAGGTATTTATGGCGCGGACAGGCCCAGTTGGCCAACGGGCTGCTTCCCCCCAATCATTGGGCCTACGAGCGAGACCTGCCGCAATACGATTACAATCCCGCGCTGGCCGAAACTTTACTGGACCGCGCCGGGTATGTTCGCACGGGCAAGGGACATTCTCGCTTTAAGCTAACGTTGAAAACCTCTACCGAGGAATTGTCTCGCTTGACAGCAGCTGCACTGCAGGACCAGTGGCGGCGCGTGGGCATCGAACTGGAGCTGCGTCCCCTTGAATTCGCGACGCTTCTTTCGGACGCATCTCGCGGAGATTTTCAGCTCTGTTATTTGCGCTGGGTCGGGGCCAATAATGACCCGGACATTTTTGAGTACGTGTTTCATTCTAGGAAAATTCCGCCCAACGGTGCCAACCGCGGTCACTATCGCAATTCCAGGCTCGACGTGCTGCTTGACGCGATGCGCGTAGAAACTAACCGCGCAAACCGGATCAGGCTTTGTAGCGAAGTCCAAAAGATTATCGCTGAAGACCTTCCTTATCTGCCGCTGTGGTTCACCGACAATATTTCAGTTCATCGGCGCGAACTCGGTCCCGTCGACCTCTCCCCGTCGAATGATTATGACTTCCTGGCAAAGATTGGGTGGCGCTAGGAGAGAAGCGCGGATTTGATCTCTGCGGCGCTTACGGTCCCTTCGCGTAGAACTTTCCATCCGCTCTCCTGCAGGTCCACAATCGTGGAGGCCAGCGCGGCACCCGTTTCACCCGAATCAAGCACCAGAGGAAGCCGTTGGCCAAGTTGTTTCATTAGTTGCTCCGCATTCGAGCATGACGGGAAACCGGAAACATTGGCGCTTGTGCCGGTAATTGGCGTTTCTGTCTGTTCGATTAACTTGCAAGCAATCGCTGACTTTGGCCATCGCAATGCCACTCGACCCGTGTTCCCGGTGACTTTCAACGGCAGTAGGTGCGAGGCATCGACCAGCAGGGTCAGGGCGCCGGGCCAAAACTTTTTTGCTAGGGTCAAAAAATGATCGGGAAGGTCCCGCGAGAGCGCCACGGCTTGAGCGATAGAATTAACTAAGATGGGCAGCGCGCGAGTTTCCGGTCGCCCCTTGATCCTATAGATTTGTTCAACTGCGGCAAGATTAAATGGGTCGGCTGCCAGTCCGTAAAACGTATCGGTGGGAATACCCACCACCTCACCGCGCGCAATAAACTCGGCAGCGTAACGCAGCGCCTCGGGCTGCGGAGCTTCCGCTGAAATCTTGAGCCTTTCAGCCGGCAAGTATGAACACCTTTGTATATCGAGCGAGCATTTGAGAAGAACAATCGAGTCCCGATTTCGGATCACGATTATGGCGCAACCTACCACAGCACCGGCGACCCACGCAAGGCGGCTCCCTTTACCACTGCTTGCTCGTTTGCTAGTCTGCTGGTGATGCCCGCAGTGCGTCCATTTGGTCAATCACGCGATGCTGCTGCCGCCGACCTCGTTACCGGCCGCGAGAATCATTGGCTCAAGAAATTCCGGATGGCCTTGCGCGGTGGGGGAACGACCGACGATTACGTTGGGGTCGAGGGTGCGCGCCTGGTCGAAGATGCGTTGCGCTCGGCCCTGCCGGTAGAAGCTCTGCTCGTCAGCGCCGCGGGGGAAAAACATCTTGAGCGGTTGCGACCCTATTTAACAGGCATCTCCGCGGGTTCGACTCGTATTCTTCGTACCACGAATCGCTTGTTCGACGGCGTTGCCGATACCGAATCCCCACAGGGCGTTGCCGCATTGGTGAAACCGCGCACTGTATCATTCGACGATCTTTTGCGCACCCCCTCTTCCGGTGCTCCTCTAATTGTTACGCTCGTCGGCGTGCAAGATCCCGGCAACGTCGGCACCATTTTACGATCGGCCGAGGCCTTCGGCGCAACTGCGGCTGCCACATGCGCGTTCGGAAGACTTGGATGTGCGAATCCGTATTCGCCAAAGGCATTGCGTTCCTCTGCAGGTTCTTCGTTGCGCCTGCCGATCCTGCATGGTGTGGGCATTTCCATTTTGCTCACCCAGCTTCGCCTGGCACGCGTAAAGGTTTACGCAGCAGCAGCCGCAACCGCGATGCGCAGCGCGCCGCCAACCCTTTTGCCTTGGGAAGCGGATTGGTCCGATTCGATCGCGCTGCTTATTGGCAATGAAGGTGCCGGACTGCCCGAAGAAATCGAACTCTCTGCCAATGCCCTGCTGCGCATTCCCTTGATCAAGACTGTTGAGTCCCTCAATGCCGCCGTGGCCGCTGCGGTACTCCTCTATGAAGCTGCGCGCCAGCGGAGTAGGCCATGAGTCTTTTTCAGCCCCTTGAGCCCGAAGCTTCTGCTAGCGGCACATCCAGGGCAGCTCAACCCTTGGCCGAACGAATGCGTCCGCGCACACTCGATGAATTCATCGGCCAAGAAAAACTCCTCGGTTCCGGAAAACCTTTGCGCACCCAAATCGAGCGTGATGAGCTTAGCTCCATGATTTTGTGGGGCCCTCCCGGCTGCGGCAAAACCACACTCGCGCGCATCATCGCAAAAATGACCCGCTCCGAATTTCTGCCCTTCAGCGCGGTGCTCGCTGGAATCAAGGAAATCAAGCAGGTGATGTCCGACGCCCAGCGCAGCCACCGCGCCGGGCGCCGCACCATTATTTTTGTAGACGAGGTTCATCGCTTCAACAAGGCCCAGCAGGACGCTTTCCTTCCTCATGTCGAAGCCGGCACAATCGTTCTGATTGGCGCCACAACTGAAAATCCTTCTTTCGAAGTCATTGCACCGCTTCTTTCACGCACCAAAGTTTATCTGCTCGAACCTCTTTCAACCGACCAATTGTCTGCGCTCCTCCGGCGTGCCGTCGAGGATCCCGTGCGCGGACTCGGCACCGAAAATATCGAAGTTTCCAGTGAAGTCATCGATCGCATCGCTACCTACGCTGATGGCGACGCCCGCGCGGCCTACAACACGCTCGAAGCCGCGGTTCACGGCGCGCGTCGCGACGCCGGCGGCCGCCGCATCGTCACCCTGCAACTGGTCGAAGAAGTCTTGCAGCGCAAGCTTTTGCGTTACGACAAAGCTGGCGAGGAGCATTACAATTTAATTTCCGCGCTTCACAAATCCGTTCGCAACTCCGACCCGGATGCAGCGCTCTATTGGCTGGCGCGCATGCTTGAATCTGGTGAGGATCCTCTATATATCGCTCGGCGTCTCGTGCGCATGGCCAGCGAGGACATCGGTCTAGCCGAGCCCGGAGCCCTGGCTATAACGGTCGCTGCCAAGGAGGCCGTCGAATTCGTCGGCATGCCCGAGGGAAATCTCGCCTTGGCTCAGGGCGCTCTCTATCTGGCGCTAGCGCCAAAATCAAATGCGCTGTACACCGCCTACAGTGATGTTCAAAAAGACTTGCAGGCCACTGTGACCGAGCCCGTCCCCTTGCATTTACGCAACGCCGTGACCGGCCTGATGGCACATATAGGCTACGGCGAAGGCTACCAGTACGCTCACGACTTAGAGGAAAAAGTAGCCAACATGACTTGCCTGCCTCCGACGCTCGCTAGTCGCACCTACTACCATCCCACCGACCAGGGTTTCGAGCAGCGATTGCGTCAGCGCCTCGAAGAAATTCGCAGAATCCGCTCCGTTGCCGCGAAGCACCATTCCGAGCCATGACCCATCCGCACTTCGAATCCGCTAATCGTCTGGTCCTTTGTCTACTTCTTGGTTTGTCTAGTTTGACCAGCTTGTATGGCGTCTTCACGACTCCGGTAGCGTCCGCGCAGGACACCCCGATAATCACCGTGGACGAGGAATGCGTCGCATTAGCCTACGCGCCCAATGGCCGCATCGCTTATGCAGTACGCCATGTGTTCTCCCAACGCCATTTTGACATCGAGCGTGATGACCTCTGGATTCTCTCTACCGACGGCAAGCGCAAAAGAATCCTCAACGGTGAAAAGTTAGTTCGAGGAGAACCTCAGGCCCCCTTTAGCTACCTCATTAGCGCGCTGCGCTGGTCGCCCGACTCCTCGCGCTTGGCGGCCGAGTTGCTCACCTCGCAGGTCGTCGATCAGGATGGGAACACAAAAGAGGGCGTCGCCACGCTCGCGCTGGACGACACGGGCCGCGAGATTAAACTTTTCGGCGCTGATAGTATTATTCCCGATGCTATCCAAGCTGCGTGGCTATCGGATAATACAACCGTCGTTTATCTGACCGAGGCCCTAAAACCCAAGCAGCTTTTTGCGCTCAACGCGACGCGGACCATGGCTGGCGCCGGCCACGCTCTTTTCCCCGGACGCACCTTTTCCGATGTTGCGTGGCAACCTAAAGAAAGCGCCGCAATCGCGGTCGAGCGTGCTCCTACAGCGAACGCGGAATCGCGTCTTGTCCAAATCGATTTGCTGAAGCAAACCGTTCAAGATATCGGGATCATCGGCTCCTTCGGCGGCAGGCTCTCGATTTCTCCATCCGGCTCCAAGGTAGCCTATTATCGCGATCACGAAGTGCTGGAGATTATCGACCTTCGGGCCCCGCGCAATGTCGCACGCGTCCGTGTCGGCTTTGGCGTTTATCAGTGGACATCCGACGAGCGCATTGTTCTCAAGCGTTCCCTCGAACATAAATCTGGAGATCTGGTTTGGTTTACTGTACCGGAACTAGCTGCGCCAGCATCTCTACCAAAGCCAGGTCTGGCCGATGCCTATACCGTTCCCGTTCGCGAAGTCCCACTCACCCCGGCATTGCATGGCATCGCTTTTCGTGACTTCGCAATCTCCCCTAACGGAAAATCTCTCGCAGTAATTCAAACCGGAAGACGCAACCTGCAAATCTTCCCGCTTAGCTAATCGGGTGAATCTCTCGGCGCTTTACTTGCCTTCCTGCGCAAACCTCTTGAAAAAACTGTCATCCTTCCATCGCGGTCTTTCCGGCGAGTTTGCCACATGCTCAGCAAGCCGCTGCACAATCCGGTCGAATTGCGCCGCCGCGGCTATGTCTACCGGCTGACTCAAATCATCCGATGGCGCGTGGTAATTCAGACGCACCCAGTTTTTGAATAGCTTCTCTTGCGGCGATCCTGGCACGTAACCGAACTTGAAAGCCAAGGACGGCACACCCTTTCGAATAAAGTTGTACTGGTCGCTTCGGATGAACCGATTTACGTTGGGCTCTTTATCCGCTTGTACCTCAACGCCCGCCTCCTGAGCCATCATCCGTATGTCGTCGCCCAGCGTGGATTCATCCAGGCCCTGGACCTCGAGATACTTCAGAGCAAAGAGCGGCAGAAACATATCCATATTGATGTCCGCGACGATGGCGTTTCCATGCACCGTAGGATTGGCCGCAAAATATTTCGATCCCAGCAGACCCTTCTCTTCCGCCGTCACCGCCAGAAACAGAATCGATCGTTTTGGCTTGGCCCCAGACTCGCCAAATCCTTTCGCGATCTCGATCAGCGAGGCAATCCCTGACGCATCGTCCATCGCCCCGTTGTAAATTTTGTCGCCGCGAATCGGAGCCCCAACGCCAATATGGTCCAGATGTGCGCTCAGCACCACGTATTGAGTTCTCAGCAGGATGTCATTTCCCGGCAGCAGCCCGATCACATTCTTCGACGTAACTCGTGATCTCTTGACCGCGATTCGTGCGCGAATCTTTGCGGCCAGAGGAAATCGCGGCAGCGGTTTGTCGTTGTCGGAGGCAGCCAGAATCTCTTCTATCGTGTGGCCGCTTCCTGCCAACAATTTGTTTGCGTGTGCTGGATTTATCGTCAGCGAAATTTGCTGCCCGCGCAGTTCTTGTAACACCGTGTCCGCCAGATCCATGGCAGGCTGCAGCCGCGCAGCCGACGATCGCTCCCACGGTAAATCCATGGACTTGGGATTCGGAATCGTCGCGGAGCCAATCGCTCCCGCCTTTTGCAATGCCTTCCACCGCTCGCCGGCAGCCTGGTGGTGCGATTTGAGCGGCCCCGGTATCGCTTCTGGTCCGCCAGACAAAAAGACAGCAATCTTCCCATGCAAATCTAAACCTGCGAGGTCGTCATACTTTTTTTCCGGAATGCTGAGTCCGTACCCAACAAACACCGCGGCCGCGTCAACGGTTTCTGCAGGGTCAGCGCGCATCCCGATCGTCGCCTCTGTGCCAAGGGTGACTGGTTCAGATTTGCCGTCGCGTACCAGCGCCAGGCCCGAGTGGGCCTCGTCAATTTGCCGCACATCGAAGTCTATCGGCTGGAAATACCCCGATGTCCCCGCCTCCCGCAACCCGGCCTTTTCAAATTGGTCGGCGACATACGCTGCCGCTTTCTCGTACCCCGGGCTTCCGGTGTTGCGACCCTCCAGTTTATCGTCGGCCAGGAATTGGATGTGCGCCCACCAGCGTTTGCCCAAAGCGTTCCAATCGGTCTTTTCCGTCGCTGCCGCAACTCCAATAATCGTCAGCAGCCCGGCCACAAGAACGAGCATTCGTTTCATAAATTGTTCCCCTTTGCTTGCGATGCCAGAAAAACGTGGGTCATTCCGAGCGCAGCGTATGTCGTGTCGCGCAGTCGAGCAATCCCTGTTCGGTTTACCTGTTTCGGTTGCACGGTTTGGAATCCTCTCGGAGTACTCAGCCCACTACCGGTTCCGCTTGTGAAGTTCTTTCGCGATGCACAGATCCACAATGACATTCAATCCAGCCTGACGTGCTCGCTCCGCCGCTTGGAGATCGATCACGCCCTCTTGCATCCATACCGTCTTGGTCCCCATTCTAATTGCGCTCTCCACCACCGGCGCAACGTTCTCCGATCGCCGGAAAATATCAACCATTTCAACTTTGTCAGGTACTTCTTCAAGCGTGGCGTATGCCTTTTGGCCCAGAACTTCGCTTTCATGTGGATTCACCGGAATGATGCGATATCCCGCTGCCTGCAGATACTGCGCGACTCCAAAGCTCGCTCGCCCGCGCTTCGAAGAAAGACCAACGACGGCGATGGTCCGTGTAGTCTTAAGAATTTCGCCAATCGGATCGGCAGAAAAGCGTGCCCCCTCCGGAATGAGAATGCTCATGGCCGCGACCTTGAGCGACTAACGCTCGTGCCCAGTTCGGACACGGCCCGCAGAAACCACTCATTTTCGGCCGATGTTCCTACACTGACCCGTATCGCGTTTGGGAATCCCATCCACCGCA
Organism: Candidatus Dormiibacterota bacterium; assembly: GCA_035602605.1. Taxonomy (GTDB): domain Bacteria; phylum Acidobacteriota; class Terriglobia; order Acidiferrales; family UBA7541; genus DASQHY01. The sequence continues at coordinate 11,642 of DATNLZ010000097.1, read as the reverse complement.
TGGCCCTCACAATTACGCCTCGCCTTAGCAACTGATCGGCTATCGCCTGCGCATCGGTGCCCAGCTCGACCAATACGAAGTTGCCATGGGAAGGAATCGCGCGCAAATCGAGTTGCGCCAGTCCCTCGTTCAACTGCTTGAGCCCTGCGCGGTTCGCCTCGATCGACCTACGAACATGTTCGTGATCATCGAGCGCAGCCATCGCCGCAGCTTGCGCCAAATTCGAAGTGTTGAACGGAGTTCGCAGCTTGTTGAGTTCGGTCACCAGTCCCGCAGCCGCGATTCCATATCCGAGTCTTATTCCCGCAAGTCCATACACCTTCGAAAACGTTCGCAGCACCAGAAGATTATGTGCTTCGCGTACCTGGTCGATCGATCGTGAATAATCGGTGCGCTCGACGTAATCGTAATACGCCTCATCCAACACCACCAACACGTGGTCCGGCATCTTGCTGAGAAACACTTCCAGTGCATCAGCCGTGAACAGCGTGCCCGTGGGATTATTGGGATTCGCGAGATAAATCACGCGCGTTTCCGGAGTGACCGCGCCCGCAATCGCTTGGAGATCAAGCCCGTAATCCCGAAGAGGAATTTCCGTTAGGCGCGCGCCCGTCGCTGCGATAAAAATCCGAAACAGCGGAAACGTACCCTCCGACGAAATCCCCTCTAGCCCGGCCCGCAACAGAGCTCGCGCCGCCAAATCAATCAGCTCGCTCGATCCAAATCCGATGACAATGTTTTCCGGTTGAACGCCGAACCGCTTCGCAAGTTTCTCGTGAAGCAAAAATGATCCACCATCGGGATATCGATTCGAATCGAGTATGGCCCGCTTCACAGCTTCTACCGCCATCGGCGATGGACCCAGTGGATTCTCATTTGAGGCGAGCTTCACGGCTTGAATCTTCAGTTCGCGTTCCACTTCTTCAATTGGTTTGCCCGGGATATAGGCGGGGAGTTCGTGGATGTACCTCGGAACGAGCTGATGGATTGGTTTCCGCATAGTAAAAGACTCTCTACGACGCCAGGTTGCAGGTAACTGCGACACCAAATGAATGTACTGTGGCTCAGTAAGTTTTCCTGTCGCTCACCACGATTTCGTTTCTGAAGGTCTTTCTTTGGCTCAAATTCGCTTCTTTCCCTTTGCAGCTCCAGTGCCGCGTACTGGCGTTCTGCCTCGGCCGAGTCTCCGAGACGAATCGGGCATCCCCGCACGCAACCCCTTCCTTGGTACGGCAGGCCCTGTTCTTCGTCGTGATGGCCGGCCAGCCTTGAACTCTTCCGCCGATCGTTCGACCGAGCGAATCAATTCCACCAGCTCCCGCGGTTCAATCCGCCGGTAATGCCCTTCTTGCAGCGTCTCCATGTTGAGATTTGCCAGCCCCATACGCTTGATTTTTTCCACCCGATGTCCAGCCGCCCAAAGCCATCTTCGAAGCGTATCGCGGCGCGAATCGCTCCACACACCCTCGTACCAGAAGTTCGCGCCGTGCCCCCGCGAAGCATACGGCTGCTTGAGTGGCTTCAAACGCGCGCCGGTTTCTTTCTCAATCCGCGCTATCAATTCATTCTCGAGCCGTCCCTTCACCTTAACCCAATACGTTTGCGGTAAAGTTCCCGCAGCCTTCAGCATTCGGTTAGCTAGCTCCCCGTCGTTGGTCAGCAGCACCAGGCCTGCGGCCGCATAATCCAGCCGGCCAACCGGATAAACACGCTCTGGCAGCCCGCGCAAAAAGTTGCGCAGCGTCTTGCGTCCTTCGGGATCGGCCATTGTGGAAACAACGCCAGCAGGTTTGTGCAGCAGCAAATAAACCTTTTCCTCGACGGCCGCAACGCGCTGCCCCGCCACTTCAACCCGATCCTGCGCCAGATCAGCTTTGCTTCCCAACTCGCTGACTACGCGGTCATTCACCCGCACCTGCCCGCTGACAATGAGCTGCTCAGCGTGCCGCCGCGAGGCGATTCCGGCCCGGGCAATAATCTTCTGCAATCGTTCCAGCATAGTGAGTGTCCACAATTCAAAATTCGGACTATCTCGAACAAGGCGCCTGCAGCACTCTCACCCAGGCTACCGGTTCACTTCGCCCCGGCCCACCGAGAACCATCCGTGCATACCACGGATACACTCCACGCTCCGCCACCAATCATTCGCAGCGGAGCGAGGCGATGCCTTTGCTTTTCGTGCGCGCATCGCCTGTCGCGTCGCGGAGTCGATGGAATACCCCCGATCGCGCGCTGCAATTAATCCTTTACTCCGTCCCCAGCAGCCGCGGCCGAACCTTTTTCTTCGGGCTCGTCGGAACGTTCCGAAGGCACGCCCTTCGCAGGATTATCGCTATCACTCGCAGCGCGGGCTTCCACAGCAGGCGTTTCCGCCCCGCCCGTTTCAGTCGACACTTGGCTCGAGGGCTCGATCGGCGCAATCCCCTCATCTGTCCCCAGCGCCTCGCGCGCCAGTTGCTCGAACTCCTTCAAGCTCGGTAATTCATCAATACCGCTCAATCCAAACCGCATCAAAAAATCCTTCGAGGTTCTGTACAAGATCGGCCTGCCAATCACATCCTTGCGTCCCGCCGTGCTGATCAATCGCTTTTCGAGCAGCGTCTTCACCACTCCGGAACAATTCACCCCGCGAATCTCCTGAATTTCCGGAAGCGTGGCCGGCTGCTTGTACGCGATCACCGCAAGCGTCTCGAGCGCCGGCATGGTCAACCGGACGGGCGGTCTTAGGCTCTTGATGAATCTCCGCACGACTTCATGATGCTGCGGCTTGGTGTACATCTTATAGCCGCCCGCAACGGCGCGAATTTCTACGCCGCGCTCTTCCGCCGCGTAGCTGGCCACAAGCTCATCGAGCGCCGCGCGGACAATCATCTTTTCTTCGCCGAGCGCCCCCGCAAGCTGTTCAAGCGTCGCCGGTTCGTCTGCGGCGTAAATCGTTGCTTCGAGGGCCGCCCTTAATTCCTGCGGTGCCATGGTCATTGGTATTGCTCGTCAATCTTGTTCATCGCCTCGCCGCCGGGCAATTCCTCGCCCGAGTTGCCAGGCGAGTTACTGGCGAAGACGGCATCAAACATCTTATGTTTTCTAAGCATAATTTCCCCAAATAGTTGATCCTGCACCAGCAACACCGCCTGCATCCGCACCATTTCCAGCACCGCTAGAAATGCTACGATCATCGCGTTGCGTGAAGGACACGACTCAAAAAATTCCACCAGCCTGAGGCCCTCGTCGCTGGTGATGAGTTGCTTCCGCAACTGGTCCATCATTTGCGCCACGGTGAACTGGTCGTGCTGCAGATCAATCTTGGCTACTTCTTTGCGGCGCTCCAGAACTTCCTGGAACACCTTCACCAGGTCGACCAGCGAAACGATCAGCTCCCCCTCCGTGTTTTCCCCTTCGTAAAGCGAACGGTCCGGCTTCGACCAAACGTTCTCTTCGATCTGCTGCTTCTGGTAAAGCAATTGCGCCGCATTTTTAAACTTCTCGTGCTCCACCAAGCGATGCACCAACTCCGCGCGCGGATCCTCCTGCTGTGCGGGGCCCGCCAGCGGGTCAGCTGGAAGCAACATCTTGGATTTGACGTGGATCAGTGTCGCGGCCATGTAAATAAAGTCAGCTGAAATGTCGATGTCCAGCGATTCCAGGTGATGCAAGTAATCCAAATACTGCGCAGTGATTTTAGATATGGGGATGTCGTGAATATCGATTTCCTGCTTTCGGATAAGGTCCAGCAACAGATCGAGCGGCCCTTCATACATCGCGATGTGAATCTTGTAAGGTGTTGCCATACCCACGCCCCCTTTATGTCCTCACCCGCGGCCTGGCCCCCGGGCCTTTGAGGCCCTCAGCCCTTGGCGTTGAGGACTCACTCGCAGGCCCTGCAACTTCAGTGCGCTTTTTCTGCCATCCAAAAACCGCTTCGCGCACACGCGACATTGTTTCGCGCGAAACATTTTGCGCGCGCTTCGAACCCTCGTCCAGAAGCTCGAGAACCCTTCCCGGATTCTTTTCATAGTCCCGCCGCCGTTCCCGGATCGGCGCGATCCACCGAATCAAATTGTCGGACATCGCCTTCTTGCACTCGATACAGCCAATCGCGGCAGTGCGGCAGCCCTGTGCCGACCACGTCAAAATATCCGGCGGCGAAAACAGTTTATGCCAGTCATACACCGGGCAAACGTCCGGATTGCCCGGATCGGTCCGCCGCTTACGCGCTGGATCGGTCACCATCGCTTTCGTCTTCGCATCGATCGAGTCATCACTCTCGCTGAGTAAAATAAAATTATTATAACTCTTCGACATCTTACGCCCATCGGTCCCCGGTATCCTCGGCGTCTCCGTCAGCATTACCTCCGGCTCCCGCAACCGTTCGGCGTAAGAGAAAAAACGCGCATCGTCCCCCATCTTTTTCTGGAAGTTCACAAAACCAATTTCATCCGAAAAGTTTTTGAATGACTGGCGAAATACTGGCGCGAATTCCTCGTGTGCATCGTCCGAAAGGCTTGAAACCCGTGCCACAATCCTGCGCAGTGCCGCTTCATTGTGCGACTGGAACAACTCATCCTTGGTCTCAAAGCCATAAAATACGTTGAAGCGCCGGACGATTTCGCGGCTCAGCTCGACGTGGGATTTCTGATCTTCGCCGACAGGCACCAGTAGTTCCTGGCTGGGCTCGCCGTACATTACTATGTCGCTGGTTTGCAGCACGGGATAACCGAGGAATCCGTAGGTGCGGAGATCTTTGCCCTTCACATTTTCGAGCGCTTCTTTGTACGTGGGAACGCGCTCGAGCCAGCTGAGCGGTGTCACCATCGAAAGAAGCAAATAAAGCTCGGCGTGTTCGGGAACGAGCGACTGCAGAAAAATCGTAGACTTTTGGGGGTCGAGGCCCGAGGCGAGATAGTCCGTTGTAATTTCGATTGCGTTCTGCGCGGTGCCGGAGGTGTCCGCGTAATCAGAAGTCAGTGCGTGCCAATCGGCGATGAAGAAGAAACATTCGTATTGAGGGTCATTTTGCAGCTTGACCCAATTCCTTAACGCGCCGAAGTAATGGCCAATGTGCAGCCGCCCGGTGGGACGCATCCCGCTCAATACTCTTTTTTTACGCGAAGCTGGCACGGACGCTGCGGCAGTAGCGCGCGGGTCTTCCGGCAGTGGCACTCTAACGGCCTCCTTTTAACGGCCCAGCAGCGAAGCTCGACGGTTCTCGAGCGGCGGCGCCTGTCGTGGCGGCGGGTTTCGCGGCAAACGCTTCGGTGGATTGTTTTTCGCGACGTGGGTCTCCGGCGAGCCCGAGCAGATCGCGCGCAATCACCAGGCGCTGAATTTCGCTCGTGCCCTCGTAAATCGAAATCACGCGGGCATCACGGTACATCCGCTCGACATTCATTTCGCGCGAGTACCCGACGCTGCCGTGCACCTGGACGGCTTTGTACACAACGCGGTTCACCATCTCACTGGCGTAGAGTTTGGCCCGCGAGGCATGCACGCCGGCGCGCGCGCTGCCCTCTTCGCGCAGCCAGGCAGCGTAGTACACGAGTCCGCGCGCCGCTTCGATTTCCGTTTGCATGTCCGCAATCATCCATTGAATTGCCTGAAACTCGCCGATGGCCTTTCCGAATGCGCGCCGTTGCTTGGCGTAGCCGACCGCCTCCTCCATGGCGCCCTGGGCGATACCCAGCGCTTGCGCGGCAATTCCGACACGGCCGCCGTCCAGCGCTTCGAGCGCAATCTTCAATCCTCGTCCTTCTTCACCAACCCGATTTTCCGCCGGCACTTCGCAGTCGTTGAACACCAATTCAGCCGTGCGTGAGGTTCGAATTCCCATTTTATCTTCATAGCGCCCTACGCGAAACCCAGGAAAAGTCGGTTCAACCAAAAATGCAGTCACGCCGCGTGCGCCGGCTGCAGGGTCAGTCTTCGCGAAAACCAAATACACGCCCGCGACGCCACCATTCGTGACCCAAGTTTTTGTTCCATTCAAGTGATACACATTTCCGTGAAGAGTCGCGCGGGTCTGGATCGCCGCGGCATCCGACCCGGCCTGCGGCTCGGTGAGGCAGAACCCCCCCAGAATTTCGCCGCTTGCCAAGCGTCGCAAATAACGCCGCTTCTGCGAATCATTTCCGTGGTTCCAAAGCGGCATGCCAGCCACTGAATTGGTGACGCTCAACGCAACGGCTGTGGCGGCATCCACGCGCGCGACCTCCTCGAGCATCAACACGTAAGAAATTGTATCCACGCCAGCGCCGCCCCACTCCTCCGGGATCAGCATTCCACAGCAGCCCAGCTCGCCCAGGCGGCGAATTTCATCGGCGGGAAAATGTTCTTCGTGTTCGTACTGACGGACGACCGGGCGCAATTCAGCTTCCATGAACTGGCGCACGGTATCGCGAATCAGCTTCTGGTCGTCGCTGAGAGAAAAATCCATTGAGAAAGATGTACGAGCGATGCTAGCACAGCAGGAAGGCAATCCCAACTAGCCCGTGCGCCGTCTTGCGAGGGCGAAAGCAAAGTCACTCATGCCGAACGGAACAACGCCGAGGCCGGCATCCCAAGAATTGGCTGTCCAGCGCGATACGGACTCCATGCGGCGACAAGGCCGAAGTAAAGTAAAACTCCTGCCCTTCTGATTTGCCATGATGACCTGTTTTCTCAGCGCTACAGTTTGAAGAGTTCACGGAGACGTTTGGTTTGGGCGCGGCTTACCGGGATCTCGCTTTGTTTCTTGTCATTCATTTTGAGCTGATAGGTGGACTTAAACCAAGGAACGACTTCTTTGATGTGATCGATATTCACTAAATAGGAGCGATGCGCCCGCCAAAACAAATCAGAATCGAGCACCGATTGCAATTCTTCAATGGTGCGATAGTTCGACGAGCCCTCCGCTTCACGAGCCACGACCGTAATTGTTCCGTCGTTAATCGCGGCGTAGATCACATCATCGGCGTCCACAAGCAGTAATCGCTGCTGCGACTTCACGAGAATTTTTACCGGCTGCGCGGCTTTGACCGTGCCGAGCTGGTTCACAAGTGACTCAAGCCGTTCGGCGGGCGACGAATGCGCCTCAAGCATTTTTTTCGCGCGCTGGATAGCCTTCGCGATGCGAGTCTTGTCGAACGGTTTCAGAACGTAGTCCACAGCATTCACGTCAAAAGCGTGTACAGCATAATTGTCGAAGGCAGTGGCAAAAATGATGTGCGGCACTTTGAGCTTGCGGTCAACCAGCTTCTTGACAACACCGAGACCATTCAAGCCGGGCATTTGCACATCGAGGAAAACCAAGTCCGGTGAGTGCTCTTTGATCAACGCGACAGCTTCAAGACCGTTCCTGCCCTGCGCGATCAAGTTTATTTCTGGAAATCCTTTAAGGAGAAAGGCTAGCTCATCGCGCGCCGGCTTTTCATCATCAACGATTAGTGTGCTTATGCTCATAGCGTGGGCTCACTTGGAGTATAGGCAATCCGTAGCCAGGAATTCAATTCGCGGCGCAATTTGCTACTGGTTGAGAGCGCAATTGGTGTCAGTGAACGGCAGTGGCTGGCAGAAGAGCGACGTGGCATCGCCGACTCTATTATTTCGGACAATTCCTTCGCCCAATGACCATCGCGATGAATGCTTCGCTGAATCATCTGCAACTGCGTGCGAATCCTAAGATAAACTGTCCGCTCCCCTCCGCAGCGAGAGGGGAAATAGAAATCGACAAAATGACAACCGAAGAAGGCGCGACTTTTCGCGAGCAAAGTGGGTATCGCGGCGCGGCATTCCTGGTGCGGAGCGACGTTGGAAAGCATGAGGCGCACGTGCAAACGCGGACCGAAAAGGCGATTTCCGCCGAGGCGGCGCCGGATGGCCAGACGTCGATGGACGAACGCGGCGAAAAAGGTATGGGCTTTTCGCAAACCGATACGACACACCATTTCATTCTCAGGCCTGATGGCGGCGCGATGCAGGTTGAGGCAAATGATCCAGCGGATACAGCCAGCCGCGATGCGATCCGCCAGCACTTGACGCATATCGCACAAGCCTTTTCGAAAGAAGACTTCAACATTTCCATGTTTGTGCACGACGCTGTGCCTGCAGGTGTAACGCAGATGACACATCTGCGGGCCAACATCCATTATTCTTATGAAGCGACGCCCCGCGGCGGCCGCGTTTTGATCGCCGCGTCCGATAGAGCGGCACTCGAAGCGATTCACACATTCTTGCGCTTTCAGATTGAGGAGCACAAGACCGGCGATCCGATAATGCTTCGCTGAATCATCTGCAACTGCGTACGTATCTTGATAAGATGTCCGGCTCTTCTCGTTCGCTTTGACGGGAAGCGGACTTAAAAATGAAATCGCAGAAACGGCCAACAACGAAGGCGCAGCTTTTCGAGAGCAAAGTGGTGTATCGCGGCCCAGTATTCTTGGTGCGGCGCGATCGCGTGGCCGAGCCAGGCGGAGTCGTGGCGACGCGCGATCTTGTGGTGCATAGCGGCTCGGTGGTGGTTCTCCCGGTTTTGTCGAACGGGAAGATACTTTTGATTCGTCAATATCGGCATGCCGCGGGCCAATTTCTTTGGGAACTGGTGGCTGGGAGGATCGATCCCGGCGAAAAACCTCTTGCTGCTGCGCGCCGGGAACTCGTTGAAGAGACCGGCTACACGGCGCAGCGATTCACGAAGATGATGGATGTTTTTCCTACGCCGGGATTTGTCAGCGAGCGCATGCTGGTGTATGCCGCGCGTGACTTGAAGGCCGGCGCGGCGCGACCCGAAGCGGATGAGAAAATTGTGAATAAGTCGTTCTCTGTGCGCGACATTGAAGTCATGATGCGCTCAGGAAAACTTCGCGACGCCAAGTCCATTGCCGGGATTCTCTTCTACATGCGTTTCGTACGCAGGTGATTAGCGGTCAGTCCGCCGTCAACCAAATCACTACATTATTTCGACGCGCGTTTAGTGAAAGGTCAAATGAGAACCGGCTGTCGGCTCACGGACATTGACAGCTTGTCGCTATCGCGCATTGCCGGGCGATGATGCGGTTGAATGTGAGATCATGGAAGAGCAAAAGGGGCCTCCGGCAGCCAGTATTTCAAAGAGCAACTGACGTTTCAATCCAAGGAAACGGGGCCAGCGAACTCGCAAACGGCTGACCTCTTCGTGGCTCACCTCAATGCTTGCACGATGATGAAGCCGCCATTCAACGGGAGACGCGATCCAGGTTGTTGCAAATGGAAAAACCCGTGCCTACTGTTCGTTCAAATGACTCAAGCGTTGGTTAGCAAGCGATGAAAACCCGCAACTGACAGCACTTCCCTTTCCACGCGCACTGCCTTGGCCTACAAGACAAACCCTTCGGCGTGGGGCTGTGCCGCGAGGAACTTCCGCCGTATAATTCTGCGATATGGAAAATCGGGATATCGCTCGTATTTTGCGCGAGACCGCGCAGCTTCTGGAAATTGACGGCGCGATCGTCGGCCGGTACCGCAGCTACGAAAAGGCAGCGGAGTTAATTTACAGTCTGACCGAACGTGTCGACGAACTCGCTAAAGATCCTGAAAAACTGACTGAGCTTCCCGGAATCGGCGACCGGATGGCTGAGCACATCGGCGAGATTTTGAAGACAGGCGACTATGGCCTACGGCAGAAGTTGTTGAAGAAATTTCCGCCTACCCTGCTGGATTTGCTGAAGCTGCAGTCACTCGGACCGAAAAAAGCTGCGCTGCTGTGGTCAATGTTTCAAGCGGCGACGGTGGAAGACGTGGAAAAGCTGGCGCGTGAGGGAAAACTGCGCGACGTTCCCGGCTTTGGCGAAAAAACCGAACAGAATATTTTGAAGGCGGTCGAGATTTTCAAGAAATCGTCGGGGCGTTATCTATTGCATAACGCCGAGGCTGCCGCGCAAACTCTGGTGGCGTATATAAAAACGGCCGGCAAAGCGGTCGAATCGGTAGTCATAGCCGGATCGCTGCGGCGCAGCAAAGAGACTGCCGGTGATCTCGATCTGCTGGTGACGCTTGCCGATGGCTGCACTTCGCCAAAGGCCGTCGAATCCCTGGCCGAGCATATCTTGAAATATCCGTCGATCGACCGGACGCTAGCGCGCGGGGAAAACAAAGTCAGCTTCACGCTGGGGAACGATATGCAGGTGGATGTGCGCATGCTCGACAAAGAGTGCTTTGGCGCCGCGCTCATTTATTTCACAGGCGCCAAGGAACACAATGTGGCGCTGCGCGGCCGCGCGCTCAAGATGGGGTACACGCTCAACGAATACGCGCTGGCGACTGTGAAAGGAGAGCGTCGCGTTGCCGGCAAAACTGAAGAGGAGATTTATGCCAAGCTGAAGCTGGCCTTCATTCCGCCGGAGCTGCGCGAAAATTGCGGCGAAATCGAAGCTGCTGCCGAGTATCGGCTGCCCAAACTTGTCTGCCGGGAAGATATTCGCGGAGACCTGCAGATGCATACGACGGCAAGCGACGGTAAAAATACAATCGAGGAGATGGCCGGAGCAGCGCGCGCGATGGGGCATCAATACATCGCGATTACCGACCACAGCAAGTCGTTAACGATCACGAATGGTCTTGACGAGAAACGTTTGTTACAGCACTTGAAGAATATGCGTGACGCAAACGCGCGAGGCCTGGGTATTCGCGTGCTGGCCGGCGCCGAAGTGGATATCCTGAAAGACGGCCGCATGGATTACGAAAACGAGTTGCTCGCTCAGATTGATGTCGTGGTTGCGTCGGTGCACTCGTTTATGAGCGTGGGTCGCGCGGAAATGACCGGCCGCCTGCTGGCGGCAATTGAAAATCCGTACACGCAAATTATTGCTCATCCTACCGGCCGGATTCTGCTGCGTCGCGATCCTTACGATTACGACATGGAAAAGGTTCTCGATGCAGCGGCGAAATATCAGGTCGCGTTCGAATGCAATGCCTATCCCGATCGGCTAGATTTAAACGATACCCATTTACGAATGGCCAAAGAGCGCGGCGTTAAGATTGTTATTTCGACCGACTCGCACCGCACGCAACATTTGGAGTGGATGCGATATGGCGTGCAGATGGCACGGCGTGGCTGGCTCGAAAAAGCAGACGTGTTGAATACCTTGCCGGTAGAACAGTTTCTGTCGGCATTGCGTCCGAAGCCTGGAGCGGCTACGCCAGCGATTCCAGCCACGAAAGAAAAACCGCGATCGAGTGCCGTGACGAAGGGACGGAGCTAAAACGAAACGTCGTAAGTAATTGCGCATTAGATCGATGTATGTTCTTCTAGTGGAATGAAACCACTTACGATTGCGGACTCCGCAACCATCATTCTGGGATTACAAGATGAGATTCGACGAACCGAGGAATCACGCTATGACCACCGGCTTCACGGCGTGCTGCTGGTGGCTCATGGTATGACGTGTCCGGAAGTGGCGGCGCTGTTGGGAGACGCACCGAGAACCGTCGAGTATTGGATTCGCGGGTTCGAAGAGAAAGGGCTAGCCGCACTGCGCGAGGGTGAACGGTCAGGGCGGCCGAGACGCCTGAGCGAGAAGCACCTTCGGGGAATCAACGCCTCTCTTCGTTGGATGCCGCGAGAGCTAGGCTTGAGCGGAAATCTGTGGGACGGCAAGACGCTGGCGGCCTGGATCGAGCGGGAGTACGGGATC
>DATNLZ010000094.1:0-42528 GCA_035602605.1 Candidatus Dormiibacterota bacterium | reverse complement strand
TTGCACCTTGGGGTTGTTCTTCGACAATACTTTGGTGATCGCCGCCGTCAGCGTCGTCTTGCCGTGGTCAATGTGACCAATCGTTCCAATGTTGACGTGCGGCTTACTGCGCTCGAATTTTTCCTTCGCCATTGCTCCTCTGCTCCTGTGCTCGTGCGTATTTGAACGTGGGGTTTGCCCGCAACCCTATCGCATCGCTCTTCCGGTCGCTTTGGCAATCACCTCTTCGGAAATGGATACCGGGGCCTCGGCGTAATGCGAAAAATGCATGGTAAAGCTGGCGCGCCCTTGCGTGCGGCTGCGCAAATCGGTGGCGTAGCCAAACATCTCGGCGAGCGGCACCTCAACACGGATCACATTGCTGCCGGCACGATTCTCGGTTCCTTGAATCTGGCACCGCCGCGAGTTCAAGTCACCGAAAACCTGCTGCATGTATTCTTCCGGCGTAACCACCTCTACTTTCATGATCGGCTCGAGCAAAACCGGAGAGGCTTTGCCGCAGGCTTCTTTGAAAGCCATCGAACCGGCAATTTTAAAAGCCATTTCCGAGCTGTCCACATCGTGGTAGCTGCCGTCCACGAGCACGACGGCGATATCGACCATTTCATATCCGGCGAGGATGCCGTTTTCCATGGCTTCGCGAATGCCGGCGTCAATGGGGGCGATAAATTCCCTGGGAATCGCGCCGCCAACAACTTTGTCGATGAACAGCATGCGATGCTCTTTGTCGAAACGCCACTTGCCTCCCGATCCGGCCACTTTCTTGGAAAGCAGATCAAGATCGTCGGTAGACATCTCGCGCATATCTTCGTGCGCGGCGTTCGGTAGCGGATGAACTTCAATCTTGCAATGGCCGTACTGGCCCCGGCCACCGGTCTGGCGAATGTACTTGCCTTCGGCGCCCGACTTCTTACGAATCGTTTCGCGATACGCGACCTGAGGACGGCCCACGCCGGCCTGCACATTGAATTCCCGCATCATGCGGTCAACGATAATTTCCAAATGCAGCTCACCCATGCCCGAGATGATCGTCTGCCCGCTATCGGGATCGGTGTGCACCCTGAAGGTAGGGTCCTCCTGGGCCAGTCGCGCCAGCGCGTTGCCGAGTTTGTCCTGATCAGCCTTCGTCTTGGGCTCGACAGCGACAGAAATGACCGGCGCAGGAAACTCGATTGATTCGAGGATTACCGCCTTATCTTCATCGCAAAGAGTGTCACCGGTGGTGACGCTCTTAAGCCCTACGCACGCAGCGATGTCGCCGGCATGCACTGCCTCGATTTCCACGCGCTTGTTGGCGTGCATCTGCAGCAGGCGGCCAATGCGCTCCCGCGTCCTTTTCGAGGAGTTATAAATATAACTGCCGGCTTTCAATACGCCGGAATAGACGCGGATATAGGTCAAATGTCCGACGAAAGGATCGGACATAATTTTGAATGCCAACGCGGCAAATGGTTGATCGTCACTTGCGCGGCGAAGCAGGACCTCGGTACCGTCGAGTGAAGTGCCTTCCACCGGCGGTGCTTCGAGAGGCGACGGAAGGTAATCGACCACGGCATCCAGGAGGGGTTGTATCCCCTTATTCTTGAATGCCGACCCAGCCAGCACGGGCACCAGTTTGAGCGCGATCGTAGACCGCCGAATCGAGGCGCGCAACTCCTCCGGAGTCAACGTGCGCTCGGCGAGAAATTTTTCGAGAACCGCGTCATCGTGCTCGGCAATGTACTCGATTACTTTGGCGTGATGATCGTTATAAAACTTCTGATCGATTGCCGACGCTTTCAAAGCCGCGGCGACATCGGGCCGCGAAGCCACGAATGCAGCGTCCCACAGTTTCTCGACCTCGAAGACTTCGAATTTCGCGCCCAGGGTTTCTTCGAGCCAAACAATTACTTTCTGTTCGATGAAATCAATACAGCCGATGAAGGAGTCTTCTTTGCCGAGAGGGAATTGCAGAGGAACAGGGTGGGCTCCAAGCCGCTGGCGCATCGAGCGTATACAATGGTCAAAATCCGCACCCATTCGGTCCATCTTGTTCACGAAGGCGATCCGCGGCACTCGATACTTATCCGCCTGGCGCCAGACGGTTTCCGATTGCGGTTGTACCCCGGCAACGGAGTCAAAAATCGCCACGCAGCCGTCGAGCACCCGCAGGGAGCGCTCCACTTCTACGGTGAAATCAACATGACCCGGCGTATCGATAATGTTGATGCGGTAGGTCTTGCCCGCGCGCAGCCATGACGCTGTAGTAGCGGCCGATGTAATCGTGATGCCGCGCTCGCGCTCCTGCTCCATCCAGTCCATAGTGGCGGTGCCTTCATCCACGCTGCCAATCTTATACGTCACACCCGTATAGAAAAGGATCCGCTCGGTCGACGTGGTTTTACCCGCGTCGATATGCGCCATGATGCCGATGTTGCGCGTCTCTTCGAGTTGGAACTGTCGAGCCATGGTCTATTCAGAATCCCTTACCAGCGATAGTGCGCGAAAGCTTTGTTGGCTTCAGCCATACGATGAACGTCTTCTTTCTTCTTCATGGCCCCGCCCTTGGCGTTGGCTGCGTCCATCAACTCATCAGCGAGTCTGTCGACCATCGTCTTTCCAGCGCGGTCGCGGGCATATTGAATCAACCAGCGAATCGCCAAAGACTGGCGGCGAAACGGATTCACTTCCACGGGCACCTGATAGTTCGCGCCGCCTACGCGCCGGGTCTTGACTTCCAGCACCGGCTTGACGTTTTCGATGGCCTTCTTGAAAATTTTCAAGGCGTCGTCATTGCTTTTCTTGGCGACCTGATCCATCGCGCCGTAAAAAATCCGCTGCGCGGTGGAGCGCTTGCCGTCATACATCATCGAGCAGATAAATTTTTGCACCAAATCGCTGCCGTAGACCGAATCCGGCGGCGTTTCGCGGCGGCTGATCCATCCTTTGCGAGGCATTGCGGAAATCTCCTATGGACCGACTATTTGCCTGCTTGCTATTGCGCGGCCTTGGGCCGCTTGGCGCCATATTTTGAACGCCCTTGCTTGCGGTTCTCGACGCCCGCAGCGTCTAGCGTCCCGCGAATCACGTGGTAGCGGACACCGGGAAGATCCTTCACGCGGCCGCCACGCACCAGCACGATCGAGTGCTCTTGCAGGTTATGGCCGATGCCCGGAATATACGTCGTCACTTCGACGCTGTTGGTGAGACGCGCGCGCGCTACTTTCCGCAGAGCCGAGTTCGGTTTTTTCGGCGTCTGTGTGTAAACGCGAATGCACACGCCGCGTTTTTCGGGGCAGCCTTGCAGCGCTGGCGACTTCGTTTTGTTGCGAATCAGTTCGCGTCCGAATCGGACTAACTGCGAAAACGTCGGCACGGCTCTCCCTCACTCGAGCTAAACGTTCATTTGTTGCTTCGCGCACAGAGACACAGTGACGCAAGGCTCATTTCGTTAGATTGCAGAAAGGTTCAGCTGCGAACCCGGCAGAACCAGCAAGAAGCTCCGCACGCACTCCAGAAGTTCTTTACCTCTGGTTCGACTCGGAGAGGCTTACTCGGCTTTTCGGGGCTGGCGCCCCATTCCGGCCGCTCTCCTGCCCCATTCCGTCGTTCCTGTTCCGGGGCGGGAGACCTTCCCTTTCACTACAAGGGCAAATATCCCCTGACAAAACCGCAAGTATAGAGAAAAGCTGCGCTTGTGTCAAACGGAAACTTTATGGGCCCGGTGGAAAACTTTGGCTCCCGAAGTGGCCTTTACGCCATCAGTTCTACCACACCGTACTAGTACCATATAGTATTTGGTTTCAGTGACTTAGGGCCTCAGGCCGGGGAACCGAGGGGATGCGGAACCCGGCGATTTCTTGGGCCCGGCCATCGGAACCGGCACGTGACGCCCCACAATTACGTTTCCGTTTTCAATCACCAGATAACCATCGCGAATGACAAGATCAATTTTCTTCAAATCATCCAAATCGACATCCGGTCTACCCGCAACTACCAGGACATCCGCGAGCTTTCCCGGCTCTAGCGTTCCCAGCTTGTCGCCCATGTCCAATATTTCCGCGTTCGATTTCGTCGCGATGGTCAGAACTTCGGGAACGCTGAATCCTGCAGCCACAAAATTTTTCATCTCTCGAATATACGGTTCCGGCATGTAGCGGAACCATTCCAGAATTAAATCTGTGCCGATGCCCATTTTAACGCCGGCCCTTTTCAGCTTACGCAGCATTTCGAGATTGGCCTCTCTAGAAAAAGTGAAGCGGCGCGACGTCGAACCAAAATATCCTCCCCATTGATCAAAAATAATTTGATAAGGAATCAACGTAGGATCCGCCGCGATACCCTTTCGCGCCATTAATTGAATCACCTGGTCGCTTCGCGGAAGGGGATGCTCAATCGTATCCACACCGGCTTCGACCGCCCATTGCGTATAAAAGGTCTCGACATCCGCAGTGACTTTTAACCCCAGTGCGTGTGCTTCCTCGACCGCCGCAGCGAGTTCTGCCTTGGAAAAGTGGCTGCCGATTTTTATAACGTCGGCGCCGCGTGCGAATTGATCGCGCACTGCCTGGCGCCAATCGTCGGCTCCTGAGGCTAACCGCGTGGCGCCCTCCAGCAGAACTAGATCACGAGGGAGCCCTTCGGTGGAATGACCTCCCGTCGCGGTAATGAATTGTCCCGCGGCGAAAACGCGCGGACCGGCGATGCGGTTCTGGGCCACCCACTCCTTTAAGCGAAACGGTATTTCTCCTTTCGAGGCGACATCCCGAATGCTGGTAACCCCCGATTCCAGGTAGAAGCGCAGCTTTTCCACGGCGCGCAGCGTGGAGTCGGCTTCACTGATGGCCGCGGGGATGTTTGAGGAGGCATCGACATAGGTGATGTGGGTATGAAGGTCGATCAGACCAGGCAAGATTGTTTTGCCCTCAACGCTTATCACCCGCGCATCTGCGGGCCAGTCTGTTGCGTCAGGTGGCAGAATTTTCAAGATTTTATTACGCGTGATGACCAGGGTTCCATCGCGCGCGGGAGCACCTGTAGAGTCGAAAATGCGTCCGCCGCGAAGCACCAACGATCCATCTGGACCGCGCGGCCCGGGTGGCATAGGGGTCCGCCGCGGATCATCGGAAACCTCGGTTGCGGGGTTTAGGAATTTCCTTCGATCTGAAGCATTCTGCTGAGCGAGTACACTGGGGGTGGGGAACCAGGTTAGAAGAATGAAGGCAAGAAAAGACGTGATGATCCTGGGCATGCTGCTCCTCCGAAAACGTATGCAGGCGACCGCTACTTCCATGATTGTTAGCATTGTTTCCTCCGTTGACGGGTGAGAACGAGAGTCTCGCCGTTTCGCTACGCCCTGATCGACCCTGCTGCACGTGCTCATCAAGAAACCTATTTTGCAGCGACACTTTACCGCGGACCCGCCCCGACATACACTCCGCAAAATGTGGAAAGGAAAAAAGATTGTGCATATCTCACGGCACGCGCTGACGCTGCTGGCGCTCATTCCCGCGATCCTTGCCGATGCCGCTCCACTGGCCGGGGTGTCGCCGGCACTTCAGTCACCGGAAGGCAAACCGGTACTCCCGCAGAAACCCTCGAATTCTGAAGACTCCCCGTCCTATATCATCGAGCAATACTCTACAAGTTTTCGATTCGAGAACGACGGAACAAGCCGCCGCGAACTTCGCGTCCGCGCGCGGGTCCTTTCCGATGAGGGTGCCAAGGAGCTTTCACGATTGGTTTTCGACTATGACCGACAAACCGAGCAGCTCGAGATCAGTGACGTCGAGATTCACCAAGCCAACGGAGGTTCGATCGGAGTGCTTCCCCACGCCGTGGTGGACCGTCCCGTCGCAGCGACCAAGGATGCACCGGCCTATGAAGATGCGCGCGAAAAATCCGTACGAGTGCCTGGCCTGAAAAACGGCGACGCTCTTCGATACACCGTCACTTTGAATGTCATCAAACCTCCCGCTACGGGCCACTTTTGGCTGGAACACTCGTTTTTGCGCGACGGACCAGTGAAGGAAGAGTTGTTCGAAATCAGCATCCCGCGAGGCCGACCGATCCTATTCAAAACTGCGCATGGTTCCGCATCTTTTACCACCACCGACGATATCTCCGGTCTCGGGCCTCGGCGAATCTATCGCTGGAACATAGCGCACGATGCCCGCCCCGCCAAGCCCCGCGAACCACGCTCAGACGATACCGCTCCGTCTTCAGAGAACACTGATGAACCGGACATTCAGCTGTCCACATTTCTAAGCTGGGACGATTTAGCACGCTGGTATCAAAAGCAATGGGCTGAACCGGACGGAAGCGACCCTGCGGTACGCGCCAAAGGGGCAGCCCTTGCTGTTGGTCGGGCTACGGTGAGCGAAAAACTCGCATCTCTCTATACCTTCGTTTCGCAAAAGATTCGCACCATCGAACTTTCAGCCGATGCCGTTGGATATCGAACGCAGTCACCGGTTCAAGTTCTTACGCAAAGCTATGGCACGGCATTAGATAAACACATGCTGCTGGCCGCGCTCGCGAAGACCATGGGGCTTCGAGCGATCCCCGTGCTCATTGGCAAGTCACGCGAGATGACCGAACGCGTTCCATTACCGGCGCAATTCACCCAATTAGTCACGGCCGTACGGGAAAACGGCGAATGGGTGTGGCTCGACACTGGGCCGCAGGTAGCTCCGTTCCGCTTGCTTGCCGCGAATCTGCGCAATAAACGCGGGCTCGCTATTCAAGCGCCAGCCGACGGCGGCGACGCTCGATCGGAATCACCGGCCCAATGGATGACCACGCCTCCCGATCCGCCGTTTCCGGCCACCCAAATCGTTACCGTTCGCGGCGAACTGAACGCCGAAGGAAAATTAACTGCGCGAGTTCATTACGCCGTACGCGGAGATACCGAATTGCTTCTTCGCGTTGCGTTTTATCGCGCACCGCAAAATCAATGGAAGAATCTCGCGCAACTTCTGGCTATTTCTGATGGCTTTCGAGCAGAAGTCACCGGCGTGACCGCCTCGAACCCGGAGGAAACGGAAAAACCGTTTGAAGTTGAATATCGCATTGCGCAGGAGGGCATGGTCCGTTGGAAGAATCAAAAGGCCGGCCTGCAATTACCGCTTCCCTCCTTTGGACTTCCCGAACTCCCTCTCGGCACCGGTGCACGAAAACAAGGTGGCCCGCCCATCGACCTAGGTACGCCTCTTAGCGTCAGCGCCGTCGCGATTATTTCGCTTCCCAACGGCCTGACCACGAACCTGCCCATTCCCATCGCAGTAAAAAGGGATTACGCCGAATATCGTTCCACGTACCGCGCCGAAGCAAACAAGATCACCTCGACACGCGAGTTGCGCTTCCTGCTGCGCCAGCTTCCTGCTGAACGGGCGAGCGACTATAGCGCATTTGTGCGGGCCGTGCGAAGAGACGAAGCTCAACAAGTCGCCTTAGAGCGTCCAGCGCCTGCGCAGCAACCCCAAGCCACATCTGCCAAAACGCGCGCAGCAAGCAGGCCGAATCGCAGCCTCCGATTCCGGCCAGAAGCTCGCGGGGACAGCGCTGGCGGCTTACCTGATTTCGAGCATTTCTTTTTCTTTGGAGGCTGAGAGGTCTTCGATTTTCTTGGTTTCCTGGTGGGTGATTTTCTCGAGATCTTCCAGAGTTCGCTTCTTCTCATCTTCGCTGATCTTCTTGTCTTTCTCTAATTTCTCCACGGCCTCTTTGATATCTCGGCGAATATTGCGCATCGCGGTGCGGTGATTTTCCAGCACCTTGTGCAGATGCTTGACCATGTCTCTCCGGCGCTCTTCGGTAAGCGACGGAATGGGAATTCTGACGATCTTTCCATCGTTGGTGGGATTCAACCCAAGATCGGATGTCCGGATGGCTTTATCAATCAGCGGAACCACTCCAGGATCCCACGGTGAGATAACGATCATCGTCGGCTCAGGAACCGACAACGTGCCCAGCTGATTGACGGGCATCGATGTGCCGTGATAATCCACACGAATGTGATCGAGCAAGGTAACGTTGGCTCTACCAGTGCGCAGTCCGGATAACTCTTTGCGAAAATCCTCTACTGCTTTTTCCATGCGGGTCCTGGCTTGCGCCATAGCGTCTTTGCTGCTGGAGATTATCGTCATGCCATCCTCCTCCTGTTTTACCTTAGCGTTACACTCGAGCCCACCCGCTCGCCGCGCACCACGCGCTTGATATTGCCCGCGACATTCAAATTGAAAACGATGATTGGCATGTCGTTATCCATGCACAGGGAAATCGCCGTCGAGTCCATCACCTTCAAATTTTTTTGCAGCACCTCACGAAAGGTGATGTTCTCAAAGCGCTTTGCATTTTTAACTTTTTCGGGGTCGGCATCATAAATCCCATCCACGCGCGTCGCCTTTAAAATGACTTGTGCCTTGATCTCCATGGCGCGCAGCGCCGCTGCGGTATCCGTGGAAAAGTAGGGGTTACCGGTTCCCGCAGCAAAGATCACCACGCGGCCGCGCTCCAGGTGGCGCGTGGCGCGCCTGCGGATGAACGGCTCGGCTACCTGATGCATTTCGATGGCGCTTAGCAGACGCGTGATACAGCCTTGTTTTTCGAGGGCGTCCTGAAGCGCCAACCCGTTGATCACAGTCGCAAGCATGCCCATGTAATCGCCGGTCGCGCGGTCAATGTCCATGGACTTCTGCCTGGTCCCACGAAATATATTTCCGCCGCCGACCATAATGGCGACTTGCACACCGAGATCGTTGATTTCCTTAATTTCACGCGAGATCGACGCAACCGTTTCGCCGTGAATACCGTACCCCTGCGAACCTTGCAACGATTCCCCGGAAAGTTTCAGCACAATTCGCTTGTAAACTGGAGCTGCCGTCCCATCTTCCCGCTTGGTTCTTGCTGCTTTGGTGGCTGCTTTCATGAGGGTTTTGTGGACAGTAGGATTTCCGCGCACAACTGCGCCGCGGATTGTGCCGCAGGATTATAGCAGGAGCACGTCTGTGGAATCGCGCGCAAACGATGCTCAAAATGGCTCGAAAAAAAAAGCGCTCCCGATTCGAAGCGCTTCTTGAGTACTCGAATGCGGCGAGTTTGCTTCACTCGCTTGAACCTGTTACCGGACTGCCGCTGACTTCGCCGACTTTCAATCTTACAAAACGACGCACCGAAATGTTTTCGCCAAGGGTGGCGATACACTGCTGGATCAACTCCTGAATGGTTAGCGACTCATCCTTGATGAAGTGCTGCTCGTACAGGCAGTTCTCTTCGTAGAACTTCTCCATTTTACCGGCCACAATCTTGTCGATTACCGCATCGGGTTTCCCCGTCGCACGCGCCTGTTCACGGTAAATTTCACGCTCACGATCCAGCATTTCTGCGGTTACGTCTTCGCGCCGGACATATCGCGGATCGAGCGCCGCGATGTGCATGGCCACATCATGGCAGAGCTGTTGGAAAGCTTCGGTGCGCGCCACGAAGTCAGACTCGCAATTGATTTCGGCGATCACGCCTATTTTTCCGCCGGCATGGATGTAATGGCCCACCAGTCCTTCACTCGCTTGTCGTTGCGCTTTTTTCTGTGCGGCCGCTTGTCCCTTTTTCCTGAGGATGTTGATGGCCTTTTCGACATCGGCCCGGGCTTCCACCAGAGCCGCGCGGCAGTCGCTGAAGCCCGCGCCGGTCCGCTCTCGCAGCTCCTTAACGAGCTGCGCGGGAACATTAATCTCGTCCGGCTGTTGTTCCGGTTGTGTACTCATCTCGGTTGCGGATCCTTTTTGCAGAGTCATCTCTTGTTGGCAGTTGATCTCTTGCTTTGCCGGCTGTTGTTCAATCCTTCGTCTAGCCCATTAGACTGCCGGGAAGATCGGGGGTCATTTCCGGACCCTGCGCTTGCACAATTACCGCACTGCTCAATGGGGATTCAACTCTAGCCCGGCGGCGTTCACGCAGATATCCAATGGCAACTAACTCTTATCGTCATCACTCGGCACAACCGGCTCGGCAGTCGCAGCCTCGAGATCCACGAAATCGCCTTCTTGCTTTTCGTAAGCTTCGTAAGCGCTCGTGTCAACGTATTCGACCACCTCGGAAACTTCCGCGTCTTGGGCAGCCTTTTCTTCGGCAATCTGTGTTTGCTGAAAGGCGTTATGGCCTTCCAGTACCGCGTCGGCAATCTTTGAGGTGAACAGGCGAATGGCACGGAGCGCGTCGTCATTTCCGGGGATCACCCAATTCACCAGGTCCGGGTTGCAGTTGGTATCCACCACACTGACCACCGGAACACCCATGCGCCGGGCTTCGCGTACAGCGATATCCTCGGCGTTGGAATCAACCACAAACATTGCGTCGGGTAAAGCGTTCATGTTTTCGACGCCCTCGAGGTTGTGATTCAAGTGTTTGAGCTCGCGGTCCAGCCGCGCTGCTTCTTTTTTGGAAAGTTGCGCCATGCGGCCATCTTCAATCATGGCCTTCAGAAGTTTCATTCGCTTGATGGATTTTTGCAGTGTCGACCAGTTCGTCAGCGTGCCGCCCAGCCAGCGGTGGTTCACAAAGAATGCGCCGCAGCGGTGCGCTTCCTCGGCCACAGCTTCTTGCGCCTGCCGCTTGGTGCCGACAAATAAAATCGCCTTGCCCTGGCTGGAAACTTCGCTGATGAACCGGCTCGCTTCGCGGAACATCTTCAACGTTTTTTGCAGATCGATGATGTGGATGCCATTACGCTCGCCGAAAATATACTCTTTCATTTTCGGGTTCCAACGCCTCGTCTGGTGGCCAAAATGTACCCCCGCCTCCAGCAGTTCTTTCATCGTGATTTCAACTGCCAACATCCCTCCTTATTGGACTGATTGTTTGCGGTCACAGCGTACTACTGCGGTAACCCAACAATCTGTTGCCGGCTCCTTGCCGGCCGTGAATTTGGCTCCGCACAGCGGAGCCAGAGCCTGCTGCGTTAGCGCTTGCTGAACTGGAAGCGCTTTCGGGCACCCTTTTGCCCGTATTTCTTGCGTTCCCGCATGCGCGAATCGCGCGTCAGAAATCCGTGCTTACGAAGGCCGTTGTGCAGCTCGGCATTAAATTTTACAAGCGCGCGCGACAGACCCATACGCACCGCGCCTGACTGTCCGCCTGCGCCGCCGCCCTTGGCCGTCGCCAACACGTCCACCTGGTTCAGCGTCTCGCTGAATTTCAGCGGTTCGATCGCTGCATTCTTCCAGGCCACGTTCTTAAAATAATCTTCCACGGGCCGGCCGTTCACCACGAACTTCCCCGAACCCATGCGGATGAACACCCGCGCAACTGATTCTTTGCGCCGTCCGGTGCCGTAGAACCATGTCTTGCCGCTGCCCTCAACGGGCGATGCCGTAGAACTCACCACTCCTCCTGAAGTTTCCTGCCTGAAGCTTCCACGCAGGCTAAATTCCCGCAACCGGCAGGAAGCAAAAAATAGAAGGGTTGACTGCGTGACGCGCTTGCGTACCGTATTTCTTGGGCTGGCTAAAGCGCAAGCGCCTGCGGCTTCTGCCCCAGATGGCGCTGCAGACCTTGCGCATCCAGATAGACGCGGAGCTTACGGGCTCGGCGAGCACGCAACTTATTTTTTGGCAACATACCAAGGATGGCCTCACGCACCATCCAGTCGGCACGCTGAACGCGAAGCCGCTTTGCGGGTACTTCTTTCAAGCCTCCGGGATAACCGCTGTGGTGCCGGTACACCTTCTGCTCGAGCTTGTTTCCGGTCAAGCGAATCTTATCAGCGTTAATAATCACCACGTGATCACCCGAATCGAGATAAGGCGTGTACGCAGGCTTATCTTTTCCGATCAAAACGCGAGCCACGCGCGTGGCCAGCCGCCCTAGAACTTGATCGGTCGCGTCTACAACGAACCAAGAGTTCCCTTCCTTGAGTTGTTCGGCCTCGCGACCCTTGGCCACATACGTGCGCATGCTCTCAGTCCACACCTTTCCACTAGAGACAATCGCTAACAATATTAGATTCATCGCGCTTTGTCAACGGACTGTTTAACAGCGCCCGCCGCCGGCAGACCAGGGCTCCAGACTCATCCTTCGAGATTGGTAGTGTCCTAATTTGAGCGATGGGCCACTGCCAGGAGGTGAGCTCTCGCGCCCTGAATCGAGGGTTCTCGCTCAATCAACGATAGAAATTCCATGAGGCCGTGTCGTTGTACCGGGTCATCCCATGACTTGCGAAACTCAGCCGCGCTCCACGCCGGACCTTCCAACGAAAGGATGTGGGCATCGTCAAAACCGGCGGCGCGAACTTCGGCAGCCAGCTCCTCGGGACGGTGAAAATAGGCAGTCGTGAAGTAAGAGGGCTGGTTTGTCGGGTTGCGGTGCTGACCGGAAGCGAGATCCGCCGCAACGATTCTGCGAAAATCCGGGTCTTGAAAGGTGCCGAATGAGAGGCCCGCCATCAGTGAGGCAAAACGACTGATCGCGGCCGCGAAAAGGACGCCCTTATGATGCTTGAGTACGCGGCCGGCCTCACGAAGGGCTTGCAGGCGATCCGCAGTATCAACGAGGGGGTACAAGGGCCCGAACAGAAGAACAGAATCGGCACTGGCGGAAGGGGTCTCTAGGTGGCGAGCGTCGCCACGCGTGATCGATGTCAATCTGATGCCCGACGCATCTGTATAAGATCTCGCTTGCTCCAAATGAGGTCCACCGGATCGATCAAATGAACCTCGTATCCCTGCGTCGCGAGCGGAAAAGCATAGACCCGGGATGCGCCGCCGACATCTAAGATCACTGCCGGAGGCGGCGGAAGATACCGAGCGAGAATCGCCTGGGTTCGAAGCCGCTCTAGTTCACCCAGCGGGTTGGTCAGACGCTCCGATTCTTTGGTCTCCAGATAATGTGCCTCAATTTCTTGCGATATCAGGTTCATCCGACGCCTCCGAGTACCGGCTCCGCGCCCATCGTGTAAACCTTCAAGATCAGGATTATTGCACCGCTTTCTCTAGGAATGGGGAATTAGGACACTATCGAGCGGTTGCTTGCATTTCAACCCTGGTCGCGACAAGATACTTTTGAAGAGCCGACGAAGAACTCCAAAAGTGACGCCATGCTCAAACCTGGCCAACCCGTTCGTGTGAACCTGGCAGGCCTGCAGGTTGGCAGCGTGCTCTTCCACGCCGCGG
Source organism: Candidatus Dormiibacterota bacterium (assembly GCA_035602605.1). Taxonomy (GTDB): domain Bacteria; phylum Acidobacteriota; class Terriglobia; order Acidiferrales; family UBA7541; genus DASQHY01. The sequence goes on along the minus strand of DATNLZ010000094.1, from coordinate 29,383 downwards.
TCACCGACGCGGTCGGCCACGTGCTGAAGCAAACCTCGGAGAATCCGGAAACATACATCGTCAAACTTCTGTTTTCGTTTAAGGGCGTGAACGAAGTTGAGGTTCCCGCCGATCGCATCAAAGCGGGTTGAAGCCGTTCTAGCATTCGCAACCGCAAAATCAGTTACAATGTTGGAGCGACTGCATTTGTCGGGGGCTGCTTGATTCACAGCAACATTTTTCACAACGATCGTGTTCTGCCCATCGAAAAAGTTCGACTCTCGCCGGGGCAGGCGGGACTGCTGAGCGGCTGGGGAATTTTCACTACCCTGCGCGTCGTCCAGGGCGAAGCCTTTGCTTATGAACGCCATTGGCGTCGCTTGGAGAAAGATGCCGCCAGAATCAATCTGCCGTTCCCTTTTAATTCCGCCAAGGTCCGTGTGCACCTGCGGGAGCTTCTGCGCGTCAACGGCGTCACTGAGGGTACCGCGCGCATCTACGTTGTTTACAATCAAGTTAGCTTCTGGCAAAGCGGTGAGAAATTTCCTCCCGTGGATTTGATTATCTATTCCGCCGGTTTGCCGGAATATCGCGAGCCTGTGCGATTAGCGTTACGCGAGCATGTCCGCCATGCCGCCTCGGCCCTCGCGGGTGTCAAAGTTATTTCTTGGCTGAATAACGTTTGGACCCTCGCGGAAGCTCAGAAACGCGGCTTCGATGAAGCGGTTTGCCTCAATGAGCGCGGCGAAGTTGCGGAGTGTACCGCAGCAAATCTTTTCTGTGTCCGCGGCGCCAAAGTTTTGACCCCCCCTCTCAGCAGTGGGTGCCTCGAAGGCGTTACTCGCGCCGTGCTGCTGGAAATTGGGGGTGAGGCGGGGGTGCAATTCGCCGAGCAGGCATTGCGTCCTGAGGATCTTTACACCGCCGACGAGGTGTTTATCTCTTCCACCAACAGGAATCTTCTTGGAGTCGGGGAAATCGACGGACACACGTTTGCTGGTGCGCCCGGGCCGGTCACCGGGCGCCTCGAAAAAGTGTTCGCAGCCTATGTCGCCGCCTATGTGCACCGGCGTGTCTCATCGTCCGCGAGTGTTCCCTCTCGTACTTGAATGCTCAGGGTGGTAATTGGTTCGGCGGCACGCCGTGCTAGAATCACCCCACACGGATGTGCCTATGCTTGATGCTCCAATCGCCGCCGAGTCGGTCCTCGAAGTTGTCGCTCCGGACGGCGCGCGGCGTGTCGTTCGCATTTCGCACTTCCCCTTCCTGATTGGCCGAGGCTCGGAAACGGGCAATCATCTGCAACTTCCTGATCGCCGGATCTCGCGTCAATGTGCCGCGCTGATTCTCCAGGAAGGCCAAATCCAGATACAAGACCGGGGCCAGCGCCGCGGCGTCTTTGTCAACGGGGAAAAAATTGAATGCCGCGCGCTTTCCGACGGCGACCTCATTAATTTCGGACTGAAGGATTCCTTTGAGCTCCGGTTTCGTTCCGGTCCCGCCCAGGATTCTCTTCCTGAGCTGCTCACGCGCATGGATCATGTTACCAGCAGTGACACCGGCCCTGGCGGCTTGCGCAAGCTCAACCTGCTTTTGAAAGCCACCGCACTGCTGCATTCTCATCTTCCGCTTGATTCGGTTCTGGCGGAGATGGTGGACCAGGTAATCGCGCTCGCCGATGCCGATCGCGGTCTTCTGCTGCGCCCCGATCAATCAGGCGTAATGCGCACACGAGTGGCGCGCCAAAAGGGTGGTCACCGTCTTTCGATCGAAGGCCTCGAGCCAAGCAAAACTGCTCTGCGCCTGGCCCTCGAACACAAATCCGCGGTAGTCACCGAAGACATTGAGCACGATAATTTCGATCTAAAAGCCGCGCAAAGCATTATTGCGCAACAGCTCCGTTCCGTGGTGGTGGTCCCTCTTTTTTCGCTGCCGTCTAAAACAGACACGCCCAAGCCTATGGCTCGGGGTGAGCCTCTCGGCATGCTCTATCTCGACAGCCGGCGTCCCGCAGCATTTTCACGCCTGGAGCGCCAAATCCTTGACGCGCTTGCCGATGAGGCCGCCAGCATTATCGACAACGCACGACTGGTCGAGCTCGAGCGGGAACGCGAACGTCTCGAGCAAGAAGTTGGTATTGCGCGCGAGATTCAGCAAGCTCTTTTGCCTCGAGAGTTTCATCATTTCCCCCATTTGCAAGTGATCGGCGTCAATCAGCCGTGTTATGCAGTTGGCGGCGACTACTTCGATGTCTTGCAGCTGGAACAGGATCGTACCGCGTTTCTCATTGCCGACGTTTCGGGCAAAGGACTGGGCGCCGCGCTGCTCACCACGATGCTGCAGGGAGCGCTCTCAGGGATGACCCTTGGTCAAGAACCTGCGAAAGTCTTTACCCACATCAATCGCTTCCTGTGCGATCATTCCAACGTTGGCCGCTATGCCACGCTTTTCTTTGGCGTTCTCGAACGCTCTGGGCGCCTGGAATATATTAACGCCGGCCATCCTTCTCCTTTGCTTCTCCGCAATGGGCGTGCGGAATCCGCTTTCCCGGCAAGTTCCTTCCCGGTCGGACTAATACCAGAGGCTGAATTCAGCAGTGCGGAGGTTGAGCTTGAAGCTGGCGACACTCTGGTTCTTTTCAGTGACGGAATCACCGAAGCCATGGACCCCGAGGAAGCCCAATTCGGCGCCAACCGCCTAAAAGAAACTCTAGATGGTCATGTCAATTCCCCGGTCGAGGAGCTCCAGCGCGTGATCTTGGGTGCCGTTGAGAGTTTCACGCGGGGCGCGCGTCAGGCTGACGATCTAACCCTGCTCCTCGTGAAATATCTCGCCGCCGGACAGACTGCCACAGCCCACGCCGGATGAACAACGTCGCACCCCATTGGCTTGAAATTCACGCCGCAAAAGCGTATTGCTATACCGCTTCATTGCTGTGCCGCTCTGGACATGCACAGTGGGATAGAAACCGAATCATGTTACCGGGAGGTTTTTATGCGCACCAGCATTTTCTGCCTTATCTTCGCGTTTCTGATCCTGTTGGCGACCGCCACAATGCAGTCGCAGAGCGCGCCGGCCGGGCAGATGATCATCATTCGAGCGGGGACTCTGATCGATAGTAAGAGCGACCACCCGAAAACAAATCAAGTGATCGTGGTTCGCGGCAACAAAATTGAAAGCGTGCAGGATGCCGCGGCCGCTCAAATCCCGGCGGGAGCGAAGGTCATCGATCTTTCGACATTTACCGTTCTTCCCGGTCTGATCGATTCTCACACGCATATTTTTCTGTGGGGCGAAGATCCCGCCAAGGGCGGTTATGACGCCAACATTCTTCGCGCCGGTACCAGCCTGCGCGCTGCTCGGGCCACGGTTGCCGTGCGCAACGCTCTCGAGCAGGGCTTTACTACACTGCGCGACGTCGAGACCGAAGGCGCAGGCTATGGAGACGTTGAGATCAAGCAAGCCATCGAAGAGGGCGTGATTCCAGGGCCGCGGCTTTTTGTTGTTACCCGCGCTATTTCTACCACCGGTGGATACCCCCTCGAGGGCTACGCCGCTGAATTGGATATGCCCAAAGGTGCGCAACTTATCGATGGTCCAGTCGAAGCGCGAAAAGCCGCGCGCGAGCAACTCGACCATGGCGCCGATTGGATTAAGGTCTATATGACCCATCGCTCTTGGCTGGATAAGCGCGGCAATTTAGTCTCGCAGCCCACCCTTACCGTTGAAGAGTTGCGAGCCATCGTTGATGAAACCCATGGTTGGAAAAAAAAGGTGGCCTGCCATGCGTACAACGGGATCGGATTGCATCGCGCGCTCGATGGGGGCTGCGATTCAATCGAGCATGGACTCGAGCTCGACGAGGCGGCTATCACCCAAATGGTTCGCCAGGGCACCTGGTATTGCCCCACTCTTTCGCCGTATTACAACTGGTGGGCGGGCGAGGATACTCCCGAGGGTAAACGCGACCGCAAACGCGTCGCCGTCCACGGTCCTTCGTTTACGAAAGCTCTTCACGCCGGCGTCAAAATCGTCTTCGGGACTGATGCGGGAAGTTTTCCATGGAATGATTCCATTGCCGAGGAATTCGGGCGTATGGTCGAGTTTGGCATGTCTCCGATGGACGCCATACGATCGGCGACATCCCGCGCCGCAGACATGCTCGATGCGCAGGGCGAGATTGGCGTGATTGCTCCTGGGGCCTATGCTGACGTGATTGCCGTTGCCGGCGACCCGGTTAAAGATATAAAGGAATTGAAGCGCGTGCGTTTCGTTATGAAAGATGGCAGTGTTTTCAAAAACGAAACGCACTGATTGCGCAGGAGCTACGGTTCGACGCGAACACCTTTCCAGAAAGCGACGCGATCTTTGATTTCGCGCGCCGCAGCGCTCGGCTCCGGGTAATACCATGCTGCATTTGCGTTTCGCTTGCCGTGTACCTCAACATCGTAGTAATGCGCGGTTCCCTTCCAGGGGCAAATGGTTGTTTGGGTGTTTGCATGAAAGTAATTGCGTTGAATCGAGGTCAACGGAAAATAGTAATTGCCCTCAACGATCACGCATGCGTCGCTCTCCGCTAGAACCGCCCCTTCCCAGGTCGCCTTGGCCATTGTATTGCTCCCCTCCCGCGCCAGCCGCGTACGTTCCTGGGCGAGGTCACCTCGTCAAGGAAGATTGTACTAAGCAACAGGCCATGCCGCCGCGAAACTCTTTCCTAGCATCCAAGTTATAATGGAACCAACGATTACGCGGAATTGGCGACGAAGGAGCATTCCCGTGCGCCGGATACCTCCGAGCAACTGCAAACCAGACCGTCCCGCGGCACCCGGTTTTCCATGGTCCTTTAAAATGGTTGCGCTTTCTGGTTTTCTGGTCAGTGTATCCGCTGCGTTGCTCTCCGCTGCCGCACCTAACGGTGATACTTCGGCTTTTTCCGCCTTACACGTCACGAGCCCCTTGATTGGTTTAGTCAGCTACGCAACGACCGAAGCGCAGCCGGCAACCACGCCTGTTCCGCCGCTTTCCCGCGAATTCAAGGGTCACCTGCCCATCACCGAGTTGACCGAAGACGAAGCCGTGGTTCACGTCTTGAATCGCATCGGATACGGCCCGCGCCCCGGCGATATTGAGCGTGTCCGTAAACTGGGTCTGGAAAAATGGATACAGCTGCAGCTTCATCCGGAGCGCATTGACGATTCGGCTCTAGCGGCGCGGCTTGCTGACTACCGCACGCAGCAACTGTCGATCTCTCAGCTTGTCGACCAATATCCCACTCCGCAAATTGCTGCCAAGCGCCTGAAGATCACTGTCGAAGAGTACAACCGGCGTCTTGCTGAGAGGACCAAGAATCCGGATAGCCGCGCTGCCCAGAGCCAAGCGCCTCAGCGTATCGTGGATGAATTAGCCATGGCCAAGCTGACGCGGGCCATTTACAGCGACCGTCAACTCAACGAGCGACTCCTCGATTTCTGGTTCAACCACTTTAATGTTTTTATTTACAAGGATAATGAGCGCTATCTGGTTCCATCGTATGAACGCGATGTTCTCCGTCCGCATCTCCTTGGCAAGTTTGGCGACTTGCTCAGCGCCACTGCCGCAAGCCCAGCGATGCTTCGTTATCTCGACAACTGGCTGAGCGCTGATCCGGCGGCATTCGAGCGCTGGAAACACCCTCTCGCGCAACCGCACTCTCGATCACAAGGACGCCACAAATCCACGGTGCAGGGTGCACCAAGAGCTCCAGCCAAATCCAATCCGAAGCAAGCAATTCCGCTCGGAGCAAAGCGCGGCCTCAACGAAAATTATGGACGCGAGCTGCTCGAGCTCCACACCCTTGGCGTGGATGGCGGTTACACGCAGCCAGATGTGATCGCCGTCGCTCGCTGCTTTACCGGCTGGACCCTGAGCGCTCCCAATGAAAACGCGGAGTTTATTTTTGACCAGCGCATCCACGATCCCGCCGAAAAACGAGTTCTCGGTAAAAAAGTTCATGCGGGCGGAATACGCGATGCCCAGGACGTCCTCAAGCTCTTGGTCCACCATCCCAGCACGGCCAAATTTATCTCCCTGAAGCTCGCGCGCCATTTTGTTTCTGACACTCCTCCCCCTGCGCTCGTCGACCGCATGGCCAAAACCTTTCGGAAGTCCGATGGGGACATCCGCGCCGTTCTCTGGAAGATGATCGATTCGCCGGAGTTCTGGTCCCGCGATAGCTACCGTTCCAAACTCAAGAGCCCCTTCGAGCTAGTCGTCTCCACCGCACGCGCGCTCGCCGCGGACGTCAGCGCTCCGCTACCGCTGGCCGCCTGGGTCTCGCGCATCGGGGAGCCGCTCTACGCTTGCCAGCCCCCGACCGGATACGCTGATCGCTCCGAGAATTGGGTGAATACCGGTGCGCTGCTAAATCGCCTCAATTTCGCCGTCACGCTGGCCAGCAATCGGATTCGCGGGACCCATGTCGAATTAACCTCGCTAGTGGGGCAGGACGTCGTGAGGAATCCACGCGAAGCGATGGATCGAGTTGTGGAGGAATTTCTTGGCGGTCAAGTGTCTACGCAAACTCGCGCCACGCTCGAAGAGCAATCGAGTAATCCGCAAGTGCTTCGTGCCACACTCGATGACCCGGTCAAGCAGGTTGATCTCGGCGTGGTCACCGGGTTGGTGCTGGGTTCTCCTGAATTCCAGCGTCGCTAAGCATAAACGTACTGGCTACTCTGTCGCCCGGGCTTACTTTTAGCGCAAAAAAAAAATAAATACTTTCAATCCCGCAACTCCGCGAATTCTGGCTCTGGTAGACTTCTCGGCATGAACCGCCATCGCCAAGTAAGAGTGCTTTTCCTGAACATTGTTATCGTCGCGAGTTTGCTCGCGACTCCGCGTCTCCTGCTGGCGCAATCCCAAGAGCCGCTCCCCGCAGCAAAAGTCCGCCGAGGAGCACCCACGTTTCACAAAGACAAATTCGATACCTCCAACATCGCACGCGACCTTGACGAGCGCCTCGCTAAGTTCAAGCCTGTGAAAATGCCGTTTAACGGCGAAGGCCTGACCGCTCGCGAAAAGCAAATGATTCGGAAACTAGTCGATGCCGCAAACGAATTGGAGCAAATTTATTGGCGCCAAAGCGATCCCGAGGGTTTGGCGCTCTATCGCTCTCTTGCCAAAAGCAAGAATTTTCGCGACGACAAACTTCGGCACTTCTTGAAAATCAATGGCAGCCGGTACGATCTCGTCAGCGAAAACCGCCCCTTTGTCGGAACCGAGCCGGCTCCTCCTGGTCGCGCGCTTTACCCGAGCGATCTTACGCGCGAAGAAATTGAGCACTATATCAAGGATCACCCCGAACAGAAAGCCGCTCTTTACGATGAGCACACCATCGTGCGTCGAAGCGGCAAAGGAAAAGCACTGGAAGCGGTCCCGTACCACGTCGCTTTCGCTGAATTTCTCAATCCCGCCGCTCGCGACCTTCGCGAAGCCGCCGAGCTTAGTGACGATCCCGCATTCGCCAAATTTCTTCGCCTTCGAGCCGACGCCCTTCTAAGCGACGACTATTACGCGAGTGATATCGCCTGGCTCGATCTGCCGGATCCCAAGGTTGACGTGATCATGGCCCCATACGAGTCCTACTTGGATAATTTGCTGGGAATCAAAACGTCCTACGGCGCGGCGGTGATGATTCGCAACGATGAAGAAAGCAAAAAGCTGGCCCTCTATCAAAAATATGTTGCCGATCTGCAGGACGCGCTGCCCATTGATCCTGCCGACAAGCCTTCCAAGCGCGGCCACCTCACACCCATGGAGGTCATGGATACTCCCTTTCGCGCTGGCGATTTGCGCCACGGCTATCAGGCTGTCGCCGATAATCTTCCCAACGATCCGCGCATCCACGAGGCCAAGGGCAGCAAGAAGATTTTCTTCAAGAATTTCATGGACGCGCGTATCAATGAAGTGATTTTGCCCATCGCCAATCGCCTCATGCGCCCCGATCAAGCCGCGCTCGTTTCCGGCGAAGGTTACCTCGCGTCCACGCTTATGCACGAAATCGCCCACGAGCTCGGTCCCAGTTATGCGCGCACAGCCAGCGGCCAAAAAACAATCCGCGAAGCGATTGGCCCTTCGTTCTCAGCCCTCGAAGAAGCCAAAGCCGATGTGCTGGGGATGTTTGGTCTGAAATGGTTGGCCGACCATGGTGCGGTAACGCCTGAGAAATTGAAAATCGACTACGCATCCTATGTTGGTGGCATTTTCCGCACCGTGAGATTCAGTATCGCAGAAGCGCACGGCCGCGCCGAAATGATGGAGTTCAATTATTTGTTTGAGCAAGGCGTAATCGCTCGCGATTCGACCAGCGGCCTCTACGCGGTCGATTGGGACAAAGCTCCGGCCGCCATCGAACAACTCACGCGCCAGCTCCTCGAAATGGAAGCCAGCGGTCAGCGCGCACTTGTCGAAGCCTGGTTCGCAAAATACGCAGTGATGCCCGACCACTTGATCGAAGCCCTCGAAAAAGTTACCGGCATTCCCGTAGATATCGAGCCTATCTTTTCGTTTCCGGAGGTGATTCGATGACCGCGCAACATTACAAAAATCATCGCATGCTCGTCCCCGCCTTCCACTTTTTCGTCCTGCCGGTCTTCGGTCTGAACTTCGGTTATTCCCTTTACCGGCTTAAGCAAACCTCCTCCTCGTTTGACTCCATCGTCGGCGTTCTTGTCGCCGCGGCGTTGCTTATGGGGGTTTTGTACTCCCGGCTCTTTGCTCTTCGCGTACAGGACCGCGTCATCCGCCTGGAAATGCAACTGCGTCTCGAACGCATTCTTCCGTCCGACCTCAAGTCGCGTATCCATGAGTTCGCGCTCGGCCAACTGATAGCCCTGCGTTTCGCAAGCGACGCAGAACTGCCGGAGCTTGCACGCTTGGTTCTGGCGCAAAAACTCACCGGCCGCAACGCCATCAAACAGTCTATTCAGAATTGGCAGGCTGATGTTCTGCGGGCTTGATTTGGCGTACTTCGCAACAAACGCGGGATCCAACGCAGGAACCTCGCGTAAACCGGCTCGGGCGCAAAGTAAGTGATCTCCCTCCGCGCCCGGACCAGTGCGATGCAACCTTGAAATTTAGCTCTTCTGTGTCACGGGCGGTGCGTTCGCCGCACGCGCGAACGCCGAGCGGTCGGTATCCTTGTCTCTCTCCCGGCTCGAGTCTGTGGCTTTTTCGATCTCGATCGAGCCCTTGAAGTAAGCACCGTCCTCGATCATGATTCGCGCCGTCGTCAAATCACCCACCACCGAGCCGTCCTTCTTGATCTCGATTCGGTCGCGGGCGCGCAAATTTCCTTTTACGCTCCCATACACGACTACCTCGCGCGCCACCACATCGGCCGTTACTTTCGCTGCGGCGCCGACAGTCAGCTTGCGATCCTCCAAATTGACCAGGCCTTCCACTGTACCGTCAATTTGCAGGTCTTCGTTTCCGGAAATCTCACCCTTGACGTGTAAGCTTGCTCCCAGTCGCGCACTGGCGCGGTCAGAAGTTGCGCCCAGCGGGCGCATTGCATCGGTGCTCATATTTGTATTCCCCTCCCAAGTAGCCGAAGCTGGCTTCGGCGTTATATTTGTGCGTGCTTCGGCAGGTACAGGCGCCGATTGCGATTGTGGCTGCTGCTGTTGCGGTGAATCAGGTTTCTTATTGCTCCACATCGACCCTCCCAAGGCAAATGCACACCTAACTCCCAAAAGAACGAAAACAAGACAACGTTGGACCGGGGTGCCCTACTGTAGTCCTCCAAGGGGATGTGAACAACTGAATTCGACACGGGCTCGTTCCAACCAGTAACCAGCACAACTGAGGGAACAGCGCGAAGTTGCTCATTCCCTGCGCACCTACCCTTCAAACAGCGTAGCCGACGCTTGGCGATCGGTGCGAAGGTCGCCTCGCATTTGGCGGTGGAGGAGTCCCTATTCGATTTTTGTTCTTGTATCGCGGCGCAGGCCATCGCACAAGGAAGGGTATTCTGCCCATTCGGGCACTAATATTTGCGCAGCACACTCACGACTCGGCCTTGAATTTTCACTTCGCTAGCAGGAACAATGATGGGATGCATCTCCGAGTTTGCTGGCTGCAAGCGGATTTTCCCTCCGGCCTCGCGATAAAAACGCTTCAGGGTCGCTTCGCTCTCGCGAACCAGCGCAACAACAATTTCGCCGGGGTTGGCCACCTGGGTCTGCTCGACAACAATATAATCCCCGTCAAGAATATGGTCGTCGACCATCGAATTGCCCTTCACTTGAAGAACAAAAGAATTTCCCGCGCGCGCAAAATCTCCTAACGACAACGTGTCATTCGCTTCTACCGCTTCCAGTGGACGGCCCGCGGCAATTCTTCCCGCCAGAGGGAGTTCCATCATTTGCCGGTCGCTTACCTGTTCACGCACGGGCTTCGGCAATTGCATGATCTCGATGGACCGGCTTTGGTTATAGCCGCGTCGGATGAATCCCTTCTTCTCGAGCGTGGTAATGTGTTTGTGTACCGTCGCAAGCGAAGTCAACCGAAGCGATCGCGCAATCTCTTCGAAACTTGGCGAGTAACCGTGTTTGTTTAGAAAACCCACGAGAAAATCCAGAACTTCTTTTTGCCGTTTCGTCAGTGCCATCCTGCACCTCCGCGCACCACAGAATCTTAGGCGAAGCAAAAGCGAAAGTCAAGACCTACCACGCCGGAATCTGCTCCCCGGTCAAAAAGTCACTTGCAGCCATTAGACTTACCTGGTGCCATTTCACCTAAAACCTTACGTACTAAGCTCGACCGGTTACACCTTCGCGTCACGTTCGGTTTCTTTCGCCCGCCGTGCCCCGCTGTGGTATCTTGGAAGATGACAACTGGCCCCGCCAGTCCGTCATCACATCCGGATGCACGCGGTTGAATAGGGCGAAGGTGTCTCATAATCCAGCGACTGTCTCGCTGCTATACGTCCGCCCTGACACGGCATCCTGCCGGTTTAGAATGAATATCGCCATCGGAGACCTAAACGATTTATGGCTACCATTACGCAACGACCGGTTTCGGAATCGCAAAAGCGCCGTCGCGAAGTAATTGACCGCGCTGTCATCCGCTTTTGCGGCGACTCCGGTGACGGCATGCAGATTACCGGCAGTCAATTCACCAACACCGTAGGTCTTTACGGCAACGATCTTTCCACATTCCCAGACTACCCTGCTGAAATCCGCGCTCCTGCCGGAACGCTTCCCGGAGTAAGCGGTTTCCAAATCGCCTTCGCTTCGACCGACGTTTACACTCCCGGTGACGCGGTGGACGTCTTGGTGGCTATGAATCCCGCGGCGCTGAAGATGAATGTTGCCGACCTGAAGAAGAACGGCATCCTCATTGTCAATAGCGCCAGTTTTGAAGCCAACGACTTGCGCAAAGCGCAGATGACATCGAATCCTCTTGAGGATCATTCTCTCGACGGGTATCGCCTTTTCGCCGTTGATTTAACCAAGCTCACACGCATGGCGCTCCAGGAATTGGGCCTGGATGCCAAGAGCATGGACCGTTGCAAAAACTTTTTTGCCCTGGGAATGTGTTACTGGCTCTACAACCGGCCAATGGATTCGACCTACCGGTGGCTCGAAGATAAATTCAAGAAAAAACCGCTGCTCGTCGAAGCCAACAAGCGCGCGATGAAGGCCGGTTACAGCTATTGCGAGGCCACCGAAGCCTTCCAGGTCACTTACGAAATCCCTCCCGCCAAGCTTACTCCTGGAGTCTATCGCAATCTCAGCGGAAATCAGGCTCTAGCGTTGGGCTTCGTGATGGCGGCGCAAAAAGCTGGGCTCACTCTGTTTCAAGGTTCCTATCCCATCACGCCGGCATCGGACATTCTTCACGAACTCTCGGCCTACAAGAATTTTGGCGTGATGACTTTCCAGGCCGAAGACGAAATTGCCGCAATCACATCTGCGATCGGCGCGGCATACGGCGGGGCGCTCGCGATTACCACCACGTCCGGCCCAGGTATGGCCCTTAAAACCGAGGCTCTTGGACTTGCAGTCGCAATCGAGCTTCCGCTCGTCGTCTGCAACATCCAGCGCGGTGGGCCTTCGACCGGTTTGCCGACTAAAACCGAGCAAGCTGACTTGCTGCAAGCGCTATTCGGTCGCAACTCCGAAGCACCGATTCCGGTGATTGCTGCATCGAGTCCCGGTGATTGCTTCTGGGTTGCCATGGAAGCATGCCGCATCGCTATCAAGTACATGGTTCCGGTGATCATTCTCTCCGACGGGTACTTGGCGAATGGCGCTGAGCCTTGGCGGATTCCGCGTGCCAGCGAGATCCCGGAGATTCCGGTGAAGTTCGCAACGGATCCTTCGAGCTTCCTGCCGTACAAGCGCGATCCGCAAACGCTTGCGCGTCCCTGGGCGATTCCCGGCACCGCCGGACTCGAGCACCGCATTGGCGGAATCGAAAAGCAGGATGTAACCGGCAACATCAGCTACGATCCGCTGAACCACGAAAAAATGGTTCGCTTGCGTGCCGCCAAGGTCGAAGGCATTGCGCAAGACATTCCCGAGGTTGTCCCCGCTGGCGATCTCGACGGAGATTTGTTGATTGTTGCTTGGGGCTCGACGTACGGGCCCATTACCGCGGCGCTGCAAACGCAACGCGCGCAAGGCCATCGTATCGGCCATGTTCACCTGCGCCATCTCAATCCGTTCCCGCGCAATTTGGGCGACGTGCTTAAGCGCTACAAGAAGGTTCTGGTTCCGGAGATGAATATGGGTCAGCTTTCCCTTGTACTGCGCGCGAAATATCTTGTGGACGCTCAGAGCTACAGCAAGATTCAGGGTCGCCCATTCAAACAATCGGAAATCGAGGCAAAAATTCAGGAAGTGATCGAAGAGACCCCGAACCCTTAGGATCTGGAGCAAGTAGCTCCAGCTAGTTCTGCAAGACCAGGAGAATCAGGATGAGTACGGCAACGCTGCCACCGATTTACACCAAGAAAGATTTTCAGACCGACCAAGAAGTACGCTGGTGTCCCGGCTGCGGAGACTACGCAATTCTTTCCGCGGTGCAATCGGTGTTTCCTGAGCTTGGCATTCCACGCGAAAAATTCGTGGTCATATCCGGAATCGGCTGTTCCAGCCGCTTTCCGTATTACATGAACACCTTCGGCTTCCATACGATTCACGGCCGTGCGCCAGCAGTTGCCACGGGGTTGAAAGTCATCCGCCCCGACCTTGAAGTGTGGGTGGCTACCGGTGACGGCGACGCGCTCTCTATCGGCGGAAATCACACGATTCACATGCTGCGCCGCAACGTCGGTCTGAAGGTACTACTGTTCAATAACCGGATTTACGGTCTGACCAAGGGCCAGTATTCGCCGACCTCGGAATTGGGGAAGAAGGCCAAGTCAACCCCATTGGGCTCGGTCGATCGCCCTTTCTATCCGTTGTCGCTCGCCATTGGAGCGGAAGCTACCTTTGTCGCACGCTCGGTCGACGTTTTTCAGCAGCACCTGAAAGACGTGCTGCGAAAAGCTGCCGCGCACCAAGGATCCGCTTTCGTTGAGATTCTTCAGAACTGCAACATCTTCAATGATGGCGCCTGGGAAGGCATCACTGAAAAAGATGCCCGGAGCGAACAGGTAGTGCAGCTCGAGCATGGCAAACCACTGATTTTCGGCAAGAATCGTGACAAGGGCATTCGCCTAAATGGTCTCGATCTGGAAATCGTTTCGCTGGGCAACGGCATCGCCGAAAAAGATCTTCTCATTCATGATGCGCACACTCCCAATGCGGCCTACTCCTTTTTGCTGTCGCAGATGGAATTGCGTCCGGGCTTTCCAACGCCGATCGGCGTGCTGCGCTCAGTGAATGCTCCGCGCTACGAAGATCAAATGAACAACCAGGTTCGCGACACGATCGCGCTGCGCGGCGCAGGCGACATCACCAAGCTTCTGCATGACGGCGACACCTGGGAAGTAAAGTAGCAACGGGTCGGCGCCGAATCGAAACATTCCTGGCTGATGCAAGATCTTGTCGCACTCAAACCCCATGACCACGTGGGACCCGCGAGCTTACCTGCAATTTTCTGAGGTGCGCTTTCGAGCGGGCCTCGATCTTCTCGCGCACATTCCGCCGGGTTCGTATCGCACCATTTACGACCTGGGTTGCGGCACGGGCCACCTCACGCAAATCGTCGCAGAACGTTTTCCGGGTGCGCGGGTCACCGGAATTGATTCCTCCCCGGAAATGCTTGCCGAGGCTCGGCGGGGATTTCCGGGCATCACCTTCGCCAAGGCCGATATTTCCTCGTGGCAGCCGGAAGATGTTCCCGACCTGATTATCTCCAATGCCGTTCTGCACTGGGTTCCTTCCCGCGAGACGCTTTTGCAATCATTACTGCGAATGCTTGCGCCTGAAGGCGTGCTTGCGGTCCAGGTACCGCGGCATTTTGAGATGGTTTCGCATTCCGTGCTCACAGAGGTGGTGCAACAAAGTGCGTGGCCGGCTGTACTCGAGCCGCTGTTAGTTGCGCCTTGGGCTTCACCAGAGACGATCTGGAAGTTGCTCGCCCCAGACGCGTCCAAGCTCGACATCTGGGAGACCGTTTATCTACAAGTCCTGGAAGGCCAGGATGCAGTGCTCAACTTCATGCGCGGCTCAACTTTGCGGCCGCTCCTTTCGGCACTCTCGGCGGAAGACGGGACCAAGTTTCTTGCGACCTTGGCCGCGCGCTTAACGACCGCGTATCCTCCCCAAGCTACGGGCCAAACTCTGTTTCCGTTCCGGCGCTTCTTCCTCATCGCTCGGCGTTGACGCTCCTCACTCCCACAGGTACCGATGCGGGATTCTTTGACCCGAAACGCACGTCGTCTTCCGCGTTCGGGCAAGCCTCAACACAATTCAACGGGAGATGGCGTGATCGGCTGGAATGCTCTGGCCGCTCCAGATTCTTTGCGAGGTCCATTGTTTCGCTGGATCGCTCCAAAACGGATCGCTAGGCGGCAGACCGAGCGGCAAGAGAACCGTCGAGCAGAGGTAGAGGCTGCCCGTGGATATATAGCGCTCGCCGATCTCAAGCTGATGACCACAGAAGCCGATGGTAAGCCAACCCTGCGCGTCGAATGTTCCGGGAGCCTCGATCATTCGGCGGATGACGGCCGTCAACGCGGAACGCAACTGCTCGGGCGCAACATCCTCAGGAAGCTGCCGCCGCAACGCCATCTGCGACAACAGCTGAAACGCGCCGAAGCGATACGCAAGCGAGCGGCCGACTGGCGGAAAGGTCCCCTCCGGGCTGATGAGCCGCTCCTGAATGGCTGCGTATCGCTTGGCACGGGCGGTAATTGCCGGCAGGAAGGACTCCCATGCGGGCGACTTTTTGCCCACGGCCTCAAGCACGTCGATCAGCATGGGCTGGATGACGAAGCTGTTGTAATAGTCCCAGTGAAACTGAGCGCCATCGCCGTAAACGCCGTCGCCTTTGTACCATTCTTCATGGTGGCGCACAGCGTAATCGACGCGCACAGGATCCCACTGTACACCCGCGTGACACAGGGCGGCCTCGACCATAGCGCTGAAAAGCAGCCAGTTACTGGGACCCGGCTTGATCACGCGAGTCGCGCGCAACGCCTCCACCAGGTGAGATCGTGTTTTGGCTTCAAGCTTCTGCCATAGCTCGGTGGGCGCCCGCAGCACAGCGTGTGAAAGGAAGGCGGCATCCACCAGAGGTTGCGAACCGCGCGAGAAGTTCATGTAGTCAGGAGATTCGGGATCAGTGCCGGCCTCAATGGCATGGCGCGCCAAATCCGCATACTCGCGGCGAAGCTTCCCTTCTTCACCTTGGCTGCCTCCCGACTCCAGCCAAGGAGCGATGCCCGCCAGGAGGCGACCTAAAGCCTCGAGATAGGTATACTGCCGCCGCTCGTCAGCATTGTTGTGCGCGGTCTCGACAGGCATGCGCAATCGTAATTTGCGCTGACCGAGGGCGCTCAGAACGGGGTGGGCGATTCGCTCGAGCACGCCAATCCAGTACTGCCGGTCGGTGACCGCGCTTTGCTGCGCGGGCCTAGCGGCCAGAGACTGCCAAGAGGATTGTAGGAACGCGGTCAACGCTATTGCTGCTCGCAGGAAACTTCTCCGCGCAGGGTCATGTCTTGATGTGCGAATGACGTTTTGAGAATTCGTCAGCGGGTCTCGATTCAAGGTTGACAAGTCAGTGCTTGGACAAGCGCGGGTCACTCGCCCAAGACAAAATCTAAATCAAAATCCGCACGTTGCCAGAACCGTCGATGGGGCAACCCAAGGCTTCTCACTCATTCCATCTGAGTCGCATGCCTGATGCCACGGCCGGGCAGAACCGGCAAACAGGTCTCATGATGGAGCTGGTCCCGGGCGACATTTCCGCGGCCGCGACGAGTGCATCGAGAGCCGAGGATTGGCTTGCGGCATTGCCCGAATCGAACGGCCCTGACCATACCAGACCGAATTGGTAGTCCGGCCCTTGATCTAGGTCCCAGATACTTTGGGCATTCGCGCGCGTGAACTGGACATAACGCTCATCTGGAAACACGTCGTTGAGAGCCATTAGATTCCTGACGAAAATGCCTTTGAACTGGACGCCATCGGCGCCGCAACTTGGCTCACATCGATCGTGCAAGATACCGCCCGCGTCGGTCAGATTGACTATGGTCGCTTGCGCGATGTCATGAGCTGTCTGCACCAGTGACCAATCCGGATTCTGTTGGTACAACTCAACCAAGCCTGCCAGGATGACACCCTGATTGTAGCTCCAGGTGGTTCTATGATTGTTCTGGCAGTTGCTGTCTAATCCATCGTTGATAAGATGCTGTGCGTTGATCATTCCAGACTGCAAAAACCACTGCCATTCCTGCTGGGCCCAATCGCGATATCGCGCTTGCTCGCCGGGATCGGTGACGCGATTGGCCAGGTGTGCCGCGACAGACAAAAACAGCTCATTGGCAATGGCGTTCTTGTACCCCCTGGCTTTGCTCCACCAAATCCCGCCGCCGCAGACCTGGTCCCAACCAGTGGTCATATCGTCGAAGATTGAGCCCGCCATGTTCAAGTAGTCGAGGTTCTGGGTCCAGTCGTAAGCGCCGATCCATGCCAGGGCCCACCAACCTTCGTCGTCATAGTAGTCATTCAAAAACCCGCCGGATGCGTTCACGCTCAATGTGTTCTCAACCGCGGGCTGGTACACCGTCGAACCGCTTACACTAGAATAGTTCACCAGCATGGTTAGGGCATTCGCGGCATTCCACCAATTCGTGGTTCGCCACAGGCCGGTGCGCCAGTCGTACCAGGTCTGGAGGGTCTGCACGCCCAACTCCACTTTCTGAAGATCGCTCACATTGGAGATCTGGGCACGCCTCGCGTGTCCGGCGGAGGTAGAAGGGATTGCAGTGCTCAGTGAAACGATCGCGCACAATGCGGATATGGCTAAACGGCGAACCAGCGGGGTCGGTGACATGAGTGCTCCGCGACCAATTCTAGTGCATTTTCGCTGACCTAGAGAACTTTGTTTGCGGCTTTGAAATTAAGGGATTCGCAGGCGTTGGACGCGTGGGGCAGTGAGCTAAACGCTAGAGTCCCACGCCGGAGTCAGAGGCGAAAACGGGAGTCGGTTTGGCGTTCCATTCGGCGAAGTAATTCCGCTCACGGAGCTTGCGGTAAATGCGGCCGGCAATTTCAGCGGCCGTGGGTCCCATGACGCGGTGACTGTTGCCGCGCAGCAGAACCACGAGAGAAATGCGCGGATTTACCTGGTCAGCATAGGAAGTGAACCAGCCGATGCGCGAATTATCGTCGGAGCACGTGCCGGTCTTGCCGAGAGGCTGCTCTTCACCGAAGCGATCGTAGCTGGACTTGGCCGTGCCGTAGAGTACGGCGGCAAGCATGCCTTCACGAATTTCCGACAGCAGCGGCTCGATATCGAGCTTACGCTTAATGCGGGGGGCAAATTGCTGTTGCGCCTCGAGGGTGCGCGGATATTGCAGGTAGTAGAGCGTACCTCCGTTCGCCAGGGCCGAGGTCAGCGAGGCCAGTTGGAAAGGCGTGATCTGGATGCCTTCGCCAAAGCTGGACATGCGGGCGATGCCGCCCTTTTTGGGAGGTTCGCTCGGAAATGCACCGGGATGCTCGTCAGGCAAGTCGTATCCGGCAAGCTCGCCCAAGCCCAGCATGCGCGCGTATCGCGAAACTGTGTTGAAGCCCATGCGGCGCCCCAGCTCTTCGAAGAATTCATTGTTGGAGTGCGCCATGGCCTCTGTGAGGCTCATGTACCGGCGGCGGGAAACCTTGATCAGGGTGTCGCGATTGATGACGTTTTCCTCAAGCGCGGCAAGGGCGATGGTGGGCTTGATGGTCGAGCAGGGGATAAATCCCGCAGAGTAAGCCAGCTTCTGATTGACGACGCTAAGGATGCGGCCAGTCTGGGGATCGGTGGCTACGACGGCGCCATTGTAACGGCCGAGAGCCTCAACGGCGGCCTCGCGGACAATAGGATCATCGAAACCAAGCACATCCTCTTTAGTAGAATTGGCAAACGTGGGGACGCCGCGGAAGCGCGCGATCGGTGCGCGGTGAAGGCGGCCGATGGTTACCCGATGCAGGGCGCGAGTCTTTAGCCTGGCATGCGGACGTGCTGCAACTGCCGGAAGCACTAGGCTTAGTGCGATAATTGACGCAAACAACGTTAGTGTCGTGTTATGAGCGAGTTTCATCCGACTGTATGCCCCGTACTTCTGTTGGCCGGAGAAACTGACCCGGGCCGGGTAGAACTTACAGTGACGCTGAAGGAATTATACGGGGATCAGGGTACTGAAGACAATAGTAAATGTGAGCCAGTACCCGGGTAGTGTGCCCTGGTAGTACGCGGACCGTGTGGCCAGGTAGTCGGCGTCCATAGGAACAGGGTCAGGCGCGTGCGCCTTCGTATCTGGGGATGATTACGGGCGGTTGAATGAGAGCCACCGGTATCACGGATGTAGGGGAAGGGCCGGCGGGGCAATAAAGATCAGGCGACTTTTTGCCCATTGGCGAAGTGCGACCAAGGGACAGGAATAGGAACGGTTGGATGAGAATGAGAATGCTTGGCTAGCGTGCTGACTTGCCCTTGCCCGCGCTTGTGGCAGCCATCGCCGCAGGCTTCTCCGCCGCAGACCTTTCTGCGGGCTTTTCAGTAGACGAGGTATGTGGCTGGCCATTTGAATTAGTAGCGTGGGGAACGCCCATCTTCTTGCGCAGGGCCTCTTCGAGCTTGGCACAAGTGTCTTTGTGTTCTTTGAGGAAAATCCGCGCATTCTCGCGGCCTTGACCAATGCGCTCGCTTCCGTAGCTCAGCCAGGTACCGGATTTCTCCAGCACGCCCTGGTCGACTCCCAGGTCAATCAGGTCGCCTTCGCGCGAAACGCCTTCACCATAAAGGATATCGAATTCGGCTTCGCGGAATGGAGCGGCTACTTTATTCTTCACAACTTTTCCGCGGGTGCGCGAGCCAACGACCCGATCGCCGTCTTTGATCGCTTGGATGCGGCGAATATCAAGGCGAATCGAGGAGTAGAACTTGAGGGCGCGGCCTCCGGTGGTGGTTTCCGGGTTGCCGAACATGACGCCGATTTTTTCGCGGATCTGGTTGATGAAAATAAGGCAGGTACGCGATTTCGAAACGTATGCTGTCAGTTTTCGCAGTGCCTGAGACATGAGGCGCGCCTGCAAGCCCATCTGCGGGTCGCCCATGTCTCCTTCGAGCTCGGCGCGAGGCACGAGCGCGGCCACCGAATCCACTACGACGACGTCAACGCTATTGGAACGGATGAGCGCTTCGGCAATTTCAAGGGCCTGCTCGCCATTGTCAGGCTGTGAAACCAGAAGATTATCCACATCCACGCCCAGCTTTCGGGCATAGGCGGGATCGAGCGCGTGCTCGGCGTCAATAAATGCAGCTTGGCCGCCAAGCTTCTGGGCTTCGGCGACAACCTGAAGCGTCAGTGTGGTCTTGCCCCCAGACTCCGGACCGAAAACTTCGATTACTCGCCCCCGCGGAAAACCGCCCACGCCGAGCGCAGCGTCAAGAGACAGACAACCGGTCGGAATCACGCTGACCGGCACGAGAACGTCGCGGCTGCCCAGCCGCATAATCGAGCCTTTGCCGTACTGTTTCTCGATCTGAGCGATAGCCGCATCCAAAACCTTGTGTTTTTCGTCTGTCATGTTGCACCTCGGAGAGAGGGAGTTATCTGCGCTTGGACGGCAGGTTGGCGAGTGTAGCAGATAATTCTCCTAGCACAAATATCAAGCAGGGGCACTCTAGCACAAGGCGAAGAAAAAGCAAACGTTATTTTGAGCCGCCTTGGTTAGGCCGAGGGTCTTTTTCCGTCGAATACTGGCCGCCGCAGAGTGCAACGACTCATTGTGGCGGAGTCAAAATTAATTTTTGAACGCGCCAATTCAATAGCTCAGCGACATAAAGCGTGTTTTCCGACGGGCACGCCATTTCGTGGACCCAGCCGAATTGCCCGGTCTGCTTGCCGGCCTTGCCGAAAACACCCAGAATCTTTCCGTCCAAATCGAGTTTGTAGATGCGCCCTGAAGCCGAGTCAGAGGAATAAATAACTTGATGCGGCCCTGGAGTTGCGCACAAGGCCCAAGGAGCACCGACAGTGGTCCACTGCTTCAAGAAGTTCCCTTCGGCATCGAAAATTTGAATACGCTTGTTCTCACGGTCTCCGACGTAGACCAGGCCCTTGGCATCGCTGACGATTGTGTGCGGGGTGTGGAATTCGCCCGGAGCAGTCCCGCGCTTACCCCAAGCCTTGAGCCAGTTGCCATCCTTATCGTACTTGACCACGCGAGAGTTTCCGTAACCATCACTGACGTAAAGATCGCCATGGGGCCCGAAAGCGATGTCCGTAGGGCGGTCGAACTGCCATTCCGGCAGGGGCGTACGTTTTTCGCCGGAGGCGGGCGCCTCAACGGCTTCTCTCTTTCTGCCAAGCAGCATGACCACGCGTCCTTCAGGATTGAACTTGATGACCATGTTCGCACCTTCATCCACGCACCAGATGTTGTCCTCTCGATCGATGCGCACGGTGTGAGCGAACGTGAAGCCATATAGGTCGTCGCCGATGATGCGTAGAAATGCTCCGTTGGGGTCAAACTCAAGGAGCTGCGTGTGGCCACTACGCGTGTACACGAAAATGTGACCTTTGGAATTCAGCGCCACGCCCGGAACTTCACCCAGATACTGATGAGCGGGAAGCTTGAGAAGATCAGGGACTGACTGATAGAACATTTCGGACGCCGGTGGATTCTGGGCCATCGACAGCCCCGGCAGCAGAAGCAAAAGAAACGTTGCGGTACCCTTCATTGACATCTCCTTGAAACATTTGTCTGTCCTCGCAGAGCGCCCTCAGCTATTGCCAGAGTAGTCGTAAAAGCCGCGGCCGGACTTGCGCCCCAGCCAGCCGGCAGCAACCATTCTCTTTAGCAATGGGCAGGCACTATATTTAGGATCACCGAAGCCCTCCTGCAGAACGTGAAGGATATCGACGCAAATATCGAGTCCTATGAAATCTGCGAGCTCGAGCGGACCCATGGGATGGTTCATGCCGGCTTTCAACACTGCGTCAACAGCTTCGGGGGTGGCCACACCTTCCATAACGCAGTATGCGGCCTCATTGATGAGCGGCATCAGCACGCGGTTGCTGACAAAACCCGGGGCGTCGTTGACGGCCACGGGCTTTTTGCCAAGGTGCTCACAAAGAGCCATCGTGGCGTGAAAGGTTGCGTCGCTGGTTTGCAGCGCGCGAATCACTTCCACCAGAACCATCACCGGGACTGGATTCATGAAGTGCATGCCGAGAAATTGGCTGGGGCGGCTGGTGAGTGCGGCGAGCGTGGTAATGGAAATCGCAGACGTGTTGCTGGCGAGAATTGCTACGGGCGGTAAAGCTCGGTCAGCCTCCTGAAGAACAGCGCGCTTTATTTCCAGTTTTTCTGGAACAGCCTCGATGGCGAAATCGGCGCGAGTCAGCGCGCCCATGTCCGTGGTGGGATGGAGGCGGCCGAGAATCGTGCCCCGATCGGTTTCCGCTACTTTGCCCTTCTTGATTTCGCGATCCAGGTTCTGGGAGATCGTCTCGAGTGCGCGATCAAGAATTCGCTGGTCAACGTCGCGAAGAATAACCGTGTAACCGGATTTGGCGAAAACGTGCGCGATCCCGTTGCCCATTGTGCCCGCGCCGAGCACAGCGACAGTTCTGATGCTATCGGCATTCATGAGTGGCTTCATTCAGTGGCTGACGGATCGACCTGCAAAAGCGTGTCAACGGCATTGTGGCGGACGGGCTTCGGTGAGTTCGCGAACAATTTCGTTGCCGCGACGCGCTTCGGACGGGCGCACCTACACTTTCTTTTCCGAGTCCAGAGATTCGGCACGCAACGCGATTTCGTTTTCGCGCAAAGCATCCCGGACAAAGCCCCGGACAATTCATCATCGCGACCGGACCAGATTTCGAGTGGTATTCGCTCTTGCATTGCGGGCAAAACATGGTGCGTGGAGTGTACTACTCGAAGTTAGAGGCTGGAAGTTAGATGTTGGAACATTCTCAAGGGCGGGGCTTGAGGCGATTAGGCGGGAGGAGCGCCTTCGAGGACTTCGCGAATGATTTCGCGGGCGGCGGCTTCTTCCTGAGGGCGAACAAACAGACGCAACATTCCTGGCGCCCTACCTTCGGCACGGACACCGATGTTATTTTCCGCAAGACAATCCTGCAAAATCTCAGCAAGCGCTGAATCGTCGGATGCCCAGATTTCGAGCGTGGCTTGCTGTGGCTTCCAGTGCGAGTGCGACACACCAGGAACCTGCTTTTGTGGTTGCGCGCGAGGTGCAGATTGCGCGTCAGATTGCCCCGCAATCCCAGATTCATCAGGCTCGGTGAGTGAGCCAAATGGAAGCGATTCGCGGATCGGATCGAGAAGGTGCTGCGCGGCCACCGCATCCGAGGCGAATACGCGAACCTCATATCGGGGGCGTGGAATACCAAGTTCAAAGGCCAGGTGATCCTGGGTAGGCTTAACGTGATGGGGGATTCGCGCGCCGCGTAATGCGGCGATCGCGCGGCTTACCGCGACTGGGT
Source organism: Candidatus Dormiibacterota bacterium (assembly GCA_035602605.1). Taxonomy (GTDB): domain Bacteria; phylum Acidobacteriota; class Terriglobia; order Acidiferrales; family UBA7541; genus DASQHY01. Next base: position 6,243 of record DATNLZ010000094.1, on the reverse strand, counting down.
CGCTGCCGCGCCACACGATCTGCAAGTCTTCGGAGCGTAGTTTCTCATCGAACGGCTCGCCGCGGAGCCGCTCGGGAACTAAATCGACTCCGCACTGTGTGCAATGGGTATGGCCCGGGCCGTACTCGGCATCGCAAATGGGGCAAAAGAGAAGTTCAGCGCTGGCGAGCGGCTTGGAATCCGGTGAAGCGGAATCCCTTGCGGCGATCAGCATCGTGCCGCAGCGCGGGCAGTGTGTGAAGGATGCGGATACTTCGTTACCGCAGCCATGGCAGGTTCGGATGTGCCGCGAACTGCCTGGAAGCGAGCCGGTACTGGCGGCGGCAACCCGCAGGGCGCGCTTCAGGTCGGATTGCAGGACGTGGATCTGCGAATCGGGACGCAGTCGATTCCCCAGCGCGGCGCGCGGGTGCTCCTGAACAAATGCAGGGATTCTGTTTTCCCGCAAAGCATCCACCAGGGCCGAAAACTCGGCTTCGTTTTTTCCGACCCAGAGAAGCACGGAAGTGGGCGCATGGGGCGCGTCAGATGTATTCGACGAGGTACCGCGCGTCTTATCGAGCAAGGCTACAAGCGGCGCGTCACAATTGCTGCAACGAGTGACGCCTTCGCGGTATTCGGATTTGCAGAGGGGGCAGAACATGAATGGAACCGTGCTCCAATGAGCCAAGATTTTTGTCGACGGCCTGCATTGCAGACTGGGTCGGCCACTTCGTCGCTATAGGGAGTTAGTGAACCTAAGACCTAACTCATCCGTTCGACGGCCAGGGCCACGGCGTTGCCGCCGCCAAGGCAAAGCGCGGCGATGCCGCGTTTGAGGTTGCGCCGCTGCAATTCATATAGCAGCGTGACGAGAATGCGCGCGCCGGACGCGCCGATCGGGTGCCCAAGCGCGACTGCGCCGCCATTCACATTCACTTTTTCGGGATCGAGGCGGAGCTGGCGGGTCACGGCAATCGCAGCGACAGCAAAGGCCTCGTTCAACTCGATCAGGTCAACATCTTTGTCGCGGTCCCAGCCGGTTTTTTGCAGAAGCTTTTCTACGGCGTCCACCGGCGCCATCATCACCCACTTCGGCTCCACGCCGCTGACAGCTTGTGCAACGATGTGAGCCATCGGCGTCTTCGCAAGTCGTGCGGCGTTGCGTTCACTCGTGATGACAAGCGCGGCGGCTCCGTCATTTGTTCCGGGGGCATTGCCGGCCGTGACGGTGCCATCCTTTTTGAACGCGGGCTTCAGCTTGGCAAGGGCTTCGAGCGAAGAGTCTTCGCGCGGCGATTCGTCATACTTGATGACCAGCGGATCACCCTTTTTTTGCGGGACTTCGACTGGCAAAATCTGTGCTTCGAAGAAACAGGACTGGCGCGCGCGGACCGCTTTCCGGTGACTCTGGACGGCAAACTGATCCTGTTCCTGGCGCGAGATGTGATATTTTTCGGCGACGAGTTCTCCGGTGTTGCCCATATGATAATTTTCGTAGACGTCCCACAGACCGTCCTGAATCATCGAGTCAATAATCTGGGCGTTGCCTAGCCGGTAGCCGCTGCGTGCTTGCGGCAGCAGGTAAGGGCAATTGGACATAGATTCCATTCCGCCAGCGATAACTATTTGCGATTCACCAAGTTGCACGGCTTGTGCCGCGAGGGCGACGGCTTTCAGTCCCGAGCCGCAAACTTTATTGATGGTCATCGCAGCGACGCGAGGCGACAGGCCACCTTTGAGTCCCGCCTGCCGCGCCGGATTCTGCCCCAAGCCAGCCTGAACGACATTGCCCATGATGATTTCGTCCACTTCTTGGACTTCAATGCCCCCCCTACGCACCGCTTCAGTCACAATCTTGGCGCCCAGCTCGGTAGCGGAAAAAGACGAGAGGCCCCCCAGGAATTTACCGATAGGAGTGCGTACAGCACTAAGAATGACTGGAGTTTCCATGGTGGGTGCTCCTTCAATGCAGAAATGTTTCCTTTAGAAGTATAGGCGCGGGTTGTAGCGGGGTCAATTTCTCGGGGGGGTCTTTACGCATTGAGGGCGTTTTGCTACACCCTCCCTGTCGGCGAGCGGCGGCGAGTGTAGGAGCGCCGCAAACACGGGTCAATTCCATGTAGGGGTAGTATCCTAAGGGAAAAATTCGGCTACACCCTACGGCGTTACGCGCGAGCCGATCTGCGAAACGCACGAAGGGCAAGAGACTCGGACGCCCGCGCACCGTCGTGGACGCCACCCAGTAACCTAGCTCGTCGGCGATCTCGCGTATTGGAGCGTCCCTGATCCGCCTACGTGTTTTTGAGGTGCTTCACGAAAAGTGTGGGCCACCAAGATTCGGCCAGCCCGCAATTGCGCTGTTCCTTCGGACAGCCGTGATATGACTTTTTCAAGCTGTCTGATAATACTCGCTTCCAACCCTGTTGCGGAATCTGGGCGGATTTCGTTGTAAGCAATAGTTTGAATGACCAAGGTGGAATGTCGAACAACCGTACCCTTAAAAAAAAAACCGAAGGGATGCAGCGCCCGAAAAACCTGCTAAGGCTGGGCCCCCCCTCCCTTTCTGTCCCGCGATCCACCGAATAACTTCGGTGGAGCCGGTGCTTCCATCAGCTCGCAGCAGTCAGCTGCTTGATATACTCGCAAATGACATTGCGCCCCTGCTCGTTGCAATATTCGTTCGGGTGCTCGGGCGGATATTCTTGGCTTAGATTTGCGCACCTTATTCGAATGTTTTCTAGATATTCATCCTCAAATGACATTCCCAAAGTGAAGCCGTCCCAAGCCAATGGCCTACCCCTGCCATCAAGGAAATCCTGGAGAATTTCAGCTACTTCTTGTTTGGTCAGCCTGTATTTCTTGATCCAAGGTGTCATGCTTGTCCTCACTTCTGAGCATTTCCATCGACGGGACGCACAATTACTGCTTTGCTTGGTCAGCGAGTTTCGCAAGCAAACTAACGAATGCTATGAATTCAAGCGCCTTTTCTGGATCATCTTTAATAATCTTGTGTGCGCGTGGATTGCGAAGACCTATGACAGCTCCGGAAAACAACATCATGAAACCCCTTTGCTCATCCATATCCGATGCGTCAGCTAGGTTGTTAAATTTCAGAATTGGATTTTTGGGGCTGAATACGTGTTCCATTAGGGACGAGCCATCTTTATCCTCCACGCCGCCGTTCAATTTTACGAGTGCATTGAGCGCCTTAACTGCATCCTCGACTGCATTTGCATAATGACCATCGTGAAATAATTTCCCTGCGGCGCGTTGAATAGCCGAATGTAATTCAAGGCCCTCATATGCCTTTAACGTTTTTCCGGTTGTGGTATGTCCAGCGTCACCAAGCTCTTCAAGAAATCCTGTTCTGATTGTCTCAAGGTGAGCTCTTGCTGTGGCGATGCCTTGTCGTAGACCATCGCGAATTTCTTCAAGCGGCGTATCATATAACGCGTTGACTAACGCAGTATCCAATCTCGTGATTGCCCAATGGTATCGCTTGTACTCTACGGTCCCGGCTCCGAAGATTGAGACTAAGAGTCCGTCGAGCTGCTTCTCAAGCGCGTCTATTCTCGGATCGCCTCGGTCGTTAACGGAGTTCACATCAAAATTGTTGAGGTCAACAATTCTGCGATCCAGCTTCGGGATAGCCAACTCCATCTGTTGCAAAGAGAGATTTGCCGATTGAGGTTCGATTTTTCTGGGTGCGCGCGCCATATATTTGTTTTGATCTTACCTCGCGCTAAAAAGAAGTCAAAGGTCGATCACCATGTGATTCGATAGCATGAAACAAGAGGATCTCCTTGTGGCCCGATGTGCCACATTTCCGCTTAGGTCGAAGCGCAAACCGTTATTTTCCGCCCGTGGGTTAGCTCTTGTGGATGGCCACAGAGGAATTGCGTACACGCATTCGGCTAGTTGCACTTGCTATGTCCCTGGATTACAGGTCATCCAATTCCAGGATTCTTCGCCATGATCTTGCGTCGAATGCGAGATATGAATTGTCGCGAGCGGCACGAGGCAGAAGCCACCTCTCGCGCCAGAATGTGACGATTTCGGTAAGAGGCCTCTGATACCAGGACAGTCTTGACGCGCTACCGTTCAGAAACGCAGCAGTGTTGCGAGCGAGGGGAGCGACGTAGACGCCTCTTCGAATTCCATGACGCAGGAGTTCGGATGGAAGATTGAGGCGTTCTAGAGCCCTCCGAACGACTCTCATTCTGTAATTGGGCCCATTTCCAAATTTGTAACGTCGAGCTTCCTTGTCCTTACATGTAGTGAGGTAAGCTCTGATTTTTTCGAAGGTGCCGTTTGCCAGATGGAAATGGCCGTATCCTTCGGTAAATCCCACGGGTTGAAAGACATCGACACTTCCAAAACGAAGCCTGTTCAAGATCGAAGACCTTCCTAACGCACTTGTAGTTGTAACTAGTGCCAAGCGTCCGTCAAAGTTTCTCTTGCGAATGATTGATTTCTTCTTCCCGTATCGCTGCTTGAAGAGTTGTCGGGTGAAGTTACTCGCGGCCAGGAGGCTTACGAATTTCGCGCCCAGCAGGCAGTTGTACGGAGGTACCGCACCAAGTACACAGGCATCCATCACGTGCGCTAGCATATTTTCGCGAGTGCGGACCTCCCAACCCACCCATGCATCCCTCTTCCTCAGATTGAAAACTGGGTCAGTGAGCGCCAGTAACCCAAAAAGTTTTCCATTTGATCTGTCGAAGATCAAAATTCGAAAGCGGCGACCGTACCCTCTTGAGACTGGGACGCTCCACCACAAAGACGCTATGCGAAATAGAGCTGCGTGCACTTCATTGTTCTTAACTAGGACGGGGTAAGGATCGACTCGTTGAGGGTCGATGTCCCTCCCTGAGGCAAAGTAGTGTGAAATTCTTGGGTACCATTTTCGAACGAAATCTTTCTCTTCGTGAAGTCTGTCTTCCCTAAAATGCACGTGAATTGCACGGACTGTCTTCTTGCTCGTGCCGTGCATTCTTAATTGGTGCTGCGGACCCATGGTGAAGCCCTGTTCGCGCAGGAGTTTTAAGAGAGAGAGGCGGAGCTTCTTAGCGTTGGGCATCAGTGAACTGTTTGCAGTAGCTGTTGTAGTGCTGATCCAGTTGTGGGGTCATTTATAGAGCTTGTTTGCAACCATTTTGTCAAACTCCACGACCCTTATAGGGATCACAAACGGGTGTGAAGAAGTTACGAAGTACAGATTGCCGGGTATCGTTTCCCTCTGAATGAAGGCACTGACCACTCCCTCGTAGTTGATATTCGATCTGACGAGCGCCTTAATATCATCAGTATTGCCCATATAGAACGCAAAGAAGTTTTCCGCTTGGCTCCGAATTTCCTCGGAAATTGCGGATGGTCTTTGTGTGATGGCAACCAAGCCGATCCCAAACTTCCTGCCCTCTTTTGCAACTCTTACGAATGGATTGCTGGAGGATCGAACCTGCTCATCTGAGAGTACATTTTGTGCTTCTTCGACAACGATCACGCACGAGATCACTTGCTCTTCATGGGCCTCGGTGAAGTTCTTCTTGTTATCTTCGAAGAGCTTTCTAACAATCATGGTCGAGATTATCGATGCGTCGACGCTGTCACGGAGCGAAAGGTCCATGATGACGGTCTTCCCTTCCTGTAATGCTTGAAATGTGTCTTCTATCAGCGTTGAAGTTGAAGAGTGTACTCCCCCTTCGTCGATGAAATGACGGATCCTTTTTCTTATTGCCATAATCGTCCCGCGAGCGCTCTTATCTTGCTTCTTGTCGTCGCCTTCGGCCTTAGCACCAAAGAAATCGGGGAAATCCATGTAGAGTTTCTGGGGTGATTCACAATATGAATCAATCTTCTTGATGAATCCTTCGACTTGTTTGTCGTCCAGGTACAAAAGGAATGATTTCATTACCTCGGAAAAGCCGGCGGAGAATGCAAGAATATCTCCCACCGTCATGTGTTTATGGGTGTTGATCTGGACCTTGCCTCTATACGTGAACTTTGCGCCCGCCGGTATCTTCCTATCAGAGTAAACAACCAAGTTCTTCCTTACCTGCTCATCATCGATATCACCAAGCCCGATAGTCTGTGAGGCGGTCTTCGAGTAGTATTCTCCATTCTGGGGATTCCGGACGATGGTGATCACCGATTCCGGGCGATCGTGATCGCGATTCCGGGGTGATCGTGATCAGGATTCCGGCGGAAGGTGATCACCGATTCCGGCGTGATCGTGATCACTTTATCGCGATCCCCGGAACG
>DATNLZ010000093.1:0-2131 GCA_035602605.1 Candidatus Dormiibacterota bacterium | reverse complement strand
ATCGAGCCTGGCGTGTTTCGCTCAGGATTTGAGCGAGGCCAGCGCCCTTTCGATGGCGGAGGTTACCAGCGACGAATCCGGCGTCACCGCAGGCTCGAAGCGCGCAATGATGTGCCCATCAGGGCCAATCAGGAACTTGGTGAAATTCCATTGAATCTCTCCGCCCGTTTGCGGATTCATGGCTTTGTCCGTCAGGAACTGGTAGAGCGGAGTGATGTCTTCCCCTTTCACGGATACCTTGGCCATCATGGGGAAGGTCACGTGATATTTCGAAGAACAAAACGTCTTGATCTCCTGATTTGAACCGGGTTCCTGCGCGCCGAAATTATTCGCGGGGATGCCCACGATGACCAGGCCGCGGTCTTTGTACTTCTCATAGGTCGACTCCAGCGCCGTATACTGCGGCGTAAAACCGCAACGGCTGGCAACGTTGACGAGGAGCACGACTTTCCCTTTGTAGGCGGCCAGCGGCGCAGGCTGGCCATCGATCGAATTCAAAGTGAAGTCGTACACCGTCTTATCCGCAGCCATCACTGCGGCGGCGCAGAAAAGCAAACAAATCACTGCTTTCATCATGTTCCTCTCCCTCAGTCTCTTTTTACCCTGTTCCATGCCCGACGGCAATCCGAAAACGGGCCAGTGCACCTGAGCATATCGTTCGTGCCTCTCGCTTATTCCATGGTAACGAGAACGGCAAGAAAATGCGCTGCCCATTCGAATGGCATTGAGCCTGGATTGGGCCTGTTATAGACTTCGCAATCAATTCTTCGCGACCCGTTTGTCACGATAGTTGCTGCGGAAGAGGAGCAATACCGTTTTAGCAAAGGCAGCCACGTTCGTTTCTTGCGCGTGGTTGGACTTATCGGCAGTGTAATATGTCCGGTCCGCTTCTCTTCCGCCGGACGCCAAGGAGGGATGGATGCTTTTTGCATCTTCGGTCGCGGTTACCCACCGGACCCTTGAAACGGTAGATCTCGTCATTATCGGGGTCTACTTCGCCATCGTGTTCGGCATCGGTTTCTATTTTTCCAAAAAAGAGCGCACCTCCGAGGACTATTTCCTTGCCAGCCGCAATATCGGCTGGTTCGCGATCGGCGCCTCGCTCTTCGTTTCAAACATCTCGACCGAGCATTTCATCGGCTTGGCCGGTTCCGGGGCCACGTCCGGCCTTGCCGTTGGCCATTTCGAATGGCTGGCGTGCATGATGCTGCTTCTGCTCGGTTGGGTTTTCGTGCCGTTCTACTTGCGTTCGAATGTTTTCACCATGCCGGAGTTTCTAGAACGGCGCTTCAATCGGAATTGCGCGACCTATCTCGCGAGCATCTCCGTCATCGCGTACATCTTTACGAAGATTTCGGTGCATTTGTACGCCGCTGCCATAGTGCTGGAGCGCGTAGTGGGCTGGAGCCCATTGACCGCCGCGGTCATCCTGGTTGTGGCGACGGGAATCTATACAATTGCGGGCGGCCTCGCCGCGGTGATCTACACCGATCTTGTGCAGACATTGATCCTACTCGCCGGCGCCATTGCGCTGACCATCATTGGCCTGGACAAAGTGGGCTGGTTTGCAGGTTTGCGCGCGGCGGTCCCCACGCACTACTTCCACATGATCAAGCCGGCCACCGACGGCGAGTTTCCCTGGACAGGTATTTTCTTCGGCGCACCGATCCTGGGTATCTGGTACTGGTGTACGGACCAGGTGATCGTGCAGCGCGTTCTCTCCGCAAAAGACGAAGGCCACGCCAAAGCAGGCACGATCTTCGCCGGCTTCCTCAAGGTGCTGCCTGTGTTCGTACTCGTTCTGCCGGGTCTGATCGCTTTCGCGCTCTATCCCCAACTGTTCCATGTTGTGGACGGAAAAGTCACAAACGGCGATATCGCCTATCCGACCATGATCGTGAACTTGCTTCCTCCCGGACTAGTAGGATTGATGATTGCCGCGCTCCTAGCTGCCCTGATGGGCGCAATGAGTTCAGTCTTCAATTCAGCCTCGACGATGGTGACGCTCGACTTCTACAAGAAGTTTCGTCCGGCGGCCACTGAGTCGCAGCTCGTCTTTTTCGGGAGGGTAGCGACCGGAGTAATGGTTCTTCTGGGACTTTTGTGGGTTCCGTATATTCACTATCTCAGC
>DATNLZ010000078.1:0-2679 GCA_035602605.1 Candidatus Dormiibacterota bacterium | reverse complement strand
GCTGCTTGACTCGCGCTTCGTCTCGGTCTTTAATCACTCAACACTTCTTTCTTTTCGCTCGCGCAATTCGGCCACAATGACTTTAGGAAAAAGTGGATCGGGATTTTCTGGAGATCTCATGAAGTTGCGCTTTGGCGTATTGCTAGTCGCTTGCTGTTCTATGGCACTCTGCATGACTTTCTTCATCGATGGTTGTAAGAAATCCTCTCCGACAATTAAGACAGATTCAGGCGCCGACTGGACAACTTACGGTCGGACTAATGACGAACAACGATTTAGTCCCTTGAATCAGATCAACGAGCAGAATATTGGCCAACTCGGGTTGCTATGGGATCGCGAGCTCGGCACGACGCGAGGCTTGGAAGCAACACCGCTGGTCTCGAATGGTATGATTTACACGACGGGTGAGTGGAGCGTTGCATACGCGCTGGACGTAAAGAGTGGCGAGATTCTCTGGACGTTTGATCCGAAGGTACCGCGAGCCCGCGCGAGGACGATTTGCTGTGACGCGGTGAACCGAGGAGTCGCGCTCTACAACGGCAAGGTCTATCTGGGCACGCTGGATGGACGGCTGATCGCGCTGGATGCCAAGACCGGCAAACCGGTGTGGGACGTAGTCACCATTGACCAATCCAAGCCGTATGCGATTACCGGCGCGCCGAGAATCGCCAAAGGAAAAGTCCTCATCGGGAATGCGGGGTCGGAATCTGGCGTGCGCGGTTTTATTTCCGCTTATGATGCCGAGACTGGAAAACTGCTTTGGCGAACTTTCACCGTGCCCGGCGATCCTGCGCGCGGATTCGAATCGAAAGCACTGGAGAGCGCGGCGGAGACCTGGCACGGAGAGTGGTGGGTGGCCGGCGGTGGTGGCACACCGTGGGATTCCATCGTGTATGACGAGGGACTTGATTTCGTTTACTTGGGAACGGGGAACGGGACGGCGTGGTACCGCGATCTGCGCAGCCCGGGCGGGGGCGACAATCTGTACCTCGCGTCGATATTGGCGCTGCGAGCGAGTGACGGGGAGCTTGTGTGGCACTACCAGGTTACGCCGGGAGAGAACTGGGACTACGACGCCACACAGCCATTGATGCTGGCGGATTTACCGATGAGCGGCGGAACGCGCAAGGTGATTCTGCAAGCCTCGAAGAACGGATTTTTCTATGTGCTTGATCGCCAGACGGGTCAATTCATTTCCGCAAAAGCGTTTGTAAAGGGCGTGACATGGGCGAGCGGGATCGATCCGAAGACTGGTCGTCCAATTGAAACGGCAACCGGATACAACGGACTTGAGGCGGTGATGGTGTCGCCGGACCCCGGCGGAGGGCATAACTGGTATCCGATGGCGTTCCATCCGGTCACTGGTCTGGTGTATGTGCCGGCTCGCGAAGGAGCATATATGTTGCACGCTCCTGACAAGAATTGGAAATCGAATACGACGTTAGCCAATATTGGCTATGACGACCGTTACGAGGGGCCACTGCTCAAAAAGTTGTCGGCAACTCCGGCCCCGGTCGGCAAGTTGATCGCCTGGAATCCCGTGGAGCAACGCGAAGTTTGGGAAGTCACACATCCCGTTTTGGAGAGCGGTGGCGTGCTTGCGACTGCGGGAAACCTTGTCTTTCAGGGGCGCTCTGACGGAGTGTTGTGTGCGTACCGCGCAACGGATGGTCAGAAACTCTGGGAATACAATGCCGGAACCGGCATCATGGCTCCGCCCGTCACCTATCTAGAGAACGGAGTGCAATATCTCACAGTGATGGTTGGCTGGGGAGGCGCGGCAGGATTAATCAATGCTCCTGGAGCCGGACCGATCAAGCCAGGCTTTGGGCGAGTCCTGACGTTTGCGATTGGCGGAAACGCAAAACTGGAACTTCCGCCTTTCGGGCACCACGGGCCTCCGTCACCGGCGCTCCAGATGAGAGTTAGCCCAGCAACCGTGCACGAGGGTTCAGTGCTTTACATGAAGTACTGTTCCTTTTGTCACGGAGTAGGAGTCGTATCGGGTTCGGGCATTCCTGATCTGCGGTATGCCACTGCGGAGACGCATCATCAATTCGAGTCCATCGTGCTGGGAGGCGCTCGTGAATCGCGCGGCATGCCTTCGTTCCATGACGTGCTAAAGCCCGATCAGTTGCGCGCGATTCAAGCTTATGTTTTGTCCCAAGCTGCAGCCGCGGCCAACGCGGCATCGAACAAAGCATATTAAAGGTGCTTTGCGTCGATCGAGGCGATCTGCTAGGCCCGTTCATGACCACGAGCCACTTCGGCGAGTTGCTAGACTTGCACGGCCTCGGCGAGGATCGCAAACGAAATCGCTCCTTCTGCCTTGTGCACCTTTATAATTCCCCGACGCGATGGGACTCTCGGTTGGCATAAAGCTAGGATCCCACGAAATTGTTTCTCCGCTGGGCGCGGGCGGGATGGGCGAGGTGTATCGCTCACGATATGCGGGTTAGGCGCGATTTGGCGGTCAAGGATTTGCCACTAAATCGCAGCACTCACGGTCCACAAACGGGGCTGTGGGAAGTGAAAGACAGGGTTCTGAGTGGATGGTCGGCAACTCGGATTGCTATTCGTTGACATTCAGAATTTGCCCACCCGGGCAGCGGCTTAGCGCCCCCTTAGTGCCCCTTGAACGTTTTTATATCAGATTGAAAAAAAGAAGGATAGCGAATC
>DATNLZ010000076.1:0-27227 GCA_035602605.1 Candidatus Dormiibacterota bacterium | reverse complement strand
TGTGTCATCACAGTGTATCCCGACCTCCAAGCAATCGCCGTCCAACGATGCTTGTACCACAGGCTGACCCTTTCTCCTCAGCGCTGCCTGAACCTCATTTTCATGCCACGTGGTGAGCCGAAGGCGCATGAAGTCTGCTCTCGCTCGATCGCCAGCATTCCCAGAAGATTGTGCCTGGATTCAAATTGCAAGTGTGTTCATAACGGGACAGATGTTCGTCTTCTCTGTGACTAACCTAGTGTCTGTGCAGCGTCCTCCCCCCCCCACCAAGAGGCATCAGCGCAATGCGAAAGAACTACATCGCAGATGCTCCTGCGCCCAGGAGCAAGGATCTGTCTCTCTGTGGTCCGGTTTCGATTGCTTGCGCTGCGTTCTGTGCGTTAGCCCTGGCCGGTTGCGTAGGACAGGCAGCCAATACCCCGCCGCCGCCCGGTCCGAGCGTCCGCTTTGGCCACGTCTTCCTTGTCGTCGAGGAAAACTCCAATTACGCCGACGTCATCGCGAATCCCACGATGCCCTACTTGAACAGCCTCGCCAACCGATACGGTCTGACGGCAAACTACTTCGCCAACGCGCATCCCTCGACCCCTAACTATTTCGAGCTCACCACCGGGCAGACTCTCGTGCCTTAACAGCCCGCAGTTTCAGAAGGGCGACCTTCGTCTTCGACGAAGCCAACAACTTCGACTTCACTTCCGGTGGCGGCCACGTGGCCGCCGTCGTCGTCAGCCCCTTTGCCAAGCGCGCGTACAATCCATCGCCTTCTACCAGCATCAAAGCGTCCTCCGCCTTATGTTCGAGGGCCTTGGCGTAACCAAGCGCCCCGGAGACGCCGCCACCGCCCCAGCCATGTGGGCATTCTTTAACGGGCCGTAGCGCGCTATTGGAACACGCTGCTTCGCGTCTCCCACGCTCGTTCGCGATTCGGAATCCGCACCCTTGAACCTCATCCGATAGGACGGTGAGGTTCTTGGTTACTTCACCCAAAATGATGGAATGTGCCATTGGGACAGTTATTCTGCTTGCTGGCCTTGTGCGAGCAGAACTCATCGCAGAACTCCCGCAGAAGTCGCTTTTTGCAAGTGAACTGGCCAAACGTTGGGGGGGGAGCGCTGTTGAAAACAAGATCGGCGTTAGCGTTGAGCCGAGGACAACTTTGCCGACTCCCCAGGGCAGCCGAACATGCTTGCCGAAGTTGAAGTGACCTGCGTGGCGCCCGCGTTCAGAATCTCGTAGTCCCGATAAACGATTGTCAGCAAAGAACTCCCCATAATGCGCACTTGTGTATTGGTTTCATTTCGCGCCGGTAGCCAGAATTCGCCTATCTTTTCATAGGTGACGTGGATGGCATTTCGCTTCGTCCACCACGAGGGGTTTTTGGCTGGTTCGCCTTCCATGCGCGCCACCGCGAACTCCTGTCCGTCTACCCAAATCCGGCCGCGGAACAGGAATTTATTCTTGATTCGCGGCGTAACTTCGAGGATATAGAAGCCCTGATCACCTGTCCGCTCATAGGTTATCAGGCGGAATTCGTAGTTTCTTGGACCCATCGCCGTCTGCCGGCGTTGTTCCTCCTGCATGGACTCTACCTCTGCTTCGAGAAGTCGCTTCAAGACTCGTCCCTGCAAGAGTTCTGAGCCGCTCTCCGAAAGGATGCAGAATTTCTTTTCGTTCGGCCGCCGGTAGGTCATCGCCACCACCAGTGTGGCGCTCTTACTCGCCAATCCGTGATATTCGAGATTGTAAATGCGGGTCCCACGGTAACTCTCCAGGGCCTGGGCGCGTTGTTCGTTGCTTTCCACCATTCTTTGCACGACCTGGTCTGCCGTGAGCGGAGCCACAGATGTCTCTTGAGCGAAAGAAACATTCGCCGTGGTTCCGGCGAAGAACAGGCACATCACCAAGCCGATCGTGGACGGCAGTTGTACTTTTCCTTGTCCGGAGGTCATCGCGTGCTCCGTTCCCAGGTAGTCGTGCGCCGGCGTGGTGGGCTGGCTTGCACGACAATCCTCCAGCTTCACCAAGGTAGCATCCTAGCAGCCGCAAAGGTGGTTGCCTGTCCCTTTATGCACACCTGCATACCTGTGTCGCGGACCAAATCGCCCGTCCCCAACTGGTCAGAAGCTACCGCAAAGTGGCCGTCTGTTTGACGCCGCGAGCTCTGTTTTTCGTATTCGAGCCAGGCGAGAAGAATGACGACGACATCGAATAACGTCAACAGAATCATCAAAACGGAATGGGAGAGAGCGAACCTATAGATCTGATAGGGGTGCATTTCTTGGTCCCATATCATGCTCCGGAATTTCGATTCCAAGTGCCTGTCTCGATTTGCCAAGGTTCGTCGGGGTCTGCTTCGCCTCTTGCGCGCATCTGTGTTAGTATGCATTTCGCATGAGCGCACAAACTTTTATTAGCGGTTTATTAGCGGATTTGGCAGGGACAGCTGCCGCCCTGAGCACCACTAGCAGAATGTGCGCTGTCTGCGAGACTTGCAAAGCCTTTTGTTGTAGGGTTTTACAGTAAGTTGTTGATTGCACGGTTGGGGACGTAGTTCAGTTGGTTAGAACGCAGCCCTGTCACGGCTGAGGTCGCGGGTTCGAGTCCCGTCGTCCCCGCCATTCTATCGTCAGCGTTTTCATTTAGTTCACAGCCTCTGGCTTTCCGTGTACCTCTGGCGTCCCCTTCGTTTCCATGAGAACCAACGGGTCGCGCTCCCAGCTACGCTTGACGTCCGCCTCTGCGCGCTCTTGTCGTGCGCGTACCCACGGCGCGTAGTGTTTCTCCGTGACGCGTGCCGACGCGTGGCCAAGAAATGCTTGCACGTTTTCAATCGGCGTTCCATCCGTCAGCAATTCTACCGCGAACGTGTCGCGGAAACGATGCGCATGGCCGTCTTTCACGTCCGCAGCTTTGAACAGTGCCGCGAGCGCCTCGCTCCACTTCTTACGCGACGTTTCTACCGTTCCATTGCCCGTCCAAAACCAATGATGTTCACTGACTGTCGGAACCGCATCCAGTTCCTTCACGACAAACTCAGGAAGCGGGCAATAAACGTGCTGCCCGGTTTTTTGTGTGTAGAGCCAAATCTTGCCGCCTTGCAGCCGTTCGACCGAACAGCCAACGGCGTCACTGATCCGCAAGCCGCTGTAACGAAGCAAGAGAACTAAAGCACGCACACGCCTCGCTTTGTTGCGGCGCTCGACATGCACACTTTCAATTTTCTTCGTCGCCGCGGCGAGGATCCGAATCATTTCGTCTTGCGAAAACGGCAGGGTAGGTTTCAACGTAACTCTTGGACCTTTGATGGCGAGAGCCGGATTGTCGGCGACCCATCCGTTTTCACGGGCGAATCGGAAAAACGTGCGAAGACGTTCGAGTTTCTTTAGGCCCGCAAGGTCTCCGTCTTTCCACGAGGTCCGGAATCTCCGCAACGTCTGCGTGTCTAACTCTTTGAGATAGCGCATACCCTCCGTTTTTGCGAACTGTTCAAGTTGCCGGAACAGAATGCGATGCCTGTCAATCGTCGAGTTTTTGAGCTTGCGCGCCTCAGCGTCCGCGAGAAACTCCGTCTTGGCCTGCTCGATCGTCATCGGTTCACTGCCATTGCCAGCCGGGAGCTCGCCGGCAACTTCCCACTGGCGAATCATGTCCTGCCCTTTCTCCCAATCGCGCGTGCCGAGCGATTTGCGGATTTCATGCCTCGCGAGAAAACCGTCAGCCCAAATTGGACAGCGGCAGCGGCGATACTTCCGACCTTCATTTCGGTGCTCACAATCCTTCAGGTGTCGCCTGTAAGTCGTCAGCATGGCTCGCAGTCTACACCTTGCTCAGTCTTCGGTGAACACGTTCGATGACATGCACCGGTACTCGCAAAGTAGTGTAACTTCTCTTTCCGCGTCGCGGCTCTGGATTTCCGAGCACCAATACTCCGGGCTCGTTCTCGAAAATCTTGCGAACGCTGTCCACGCTCAAACCCCACAGTTCTGCAATCTCCGCTGGCGAGAAATGACGAACCGCAAAACTCGGAACATCGGGCGCAGGTGCTTCGCCGATCTGTCGAACGCTTCCGATTTTTAGCGCCGTCGCCATGTCGTTTCAGTCTTCCCGTGCATAAATGTCTTTCTGCTCGAACGCCTCAATCCCGTAGTACGGGCATCCTCAAATCTTTGCCGGACAGTGCCAAGGCTTCGGCAGCGGCTTCCTGCAGGAAAGCACGAGCCTGTTCCGTTGATCCAAGCGCGGCGAGATTGGGCGCCGTGCGGTACTTCAAATAAATGTCCAAAAACGTCTTGCGCGCCCACATGCGCTGTTCATCGTTTGCCGCTTCGATGTAATTCGCTCCGCCAGCCGCTCTAATCGCAACTTCTATCGCGGGCTCGCCGATAGGCCGCGGCGTGCCAGGGACATTTCCATTCGCGATACACCATTTGAGCGCACGCGCCCATGCGCTCTCGGCGGACAACTCCTCTGCAACACTGTCTGCGCGCTCTACATGCGCAAGCACCTCGGCGGCTGTTGGAAAGAATTTGCACGTCTTCAAAGCTTGTTTGTAAGCCGCATCGAGTGTCTTAGCGTCGAGATCGCTGAGCAGCTCCGCATAGATGGCAAAGTCTTCCTCAAGTAAGTCGTGGCGGTAGTGCCGCGATGCCACGCGGAGCCAGCCCCGCAGAGTCGCCTCGAAGTCTGCTACCGGCGCGCAGGTTTTCGTCGCTCCGTTTTGCGTCATAGTTGCGCTTTCCATTGCTTCCCCCTGTAAGTATTTTTTCGAGAATCGGGCCGTCCTTGAAAGTGTCGAACCTTGTTGCGAAGTACGCTAAACCGCAGCCTTGCTTCTTAGTGAACTCCTCCGTTGAATTGATGTAGTTCGTAAAACGCAGCTGCCAGTTCGGGAGCAGAACCCCTGGCTGCTCTCTGAGGAATTGCTTTAGATTGTTTTTGTCTTTGCCTCCCCAGGTAGGGGGTTGGTTGTGCTTTTTCCGGAAGGCTTCGTAGGCAAAATCAAAGAAAGGCTGGAAGCGGGGATCGGCAGGCGGCGCGGTTTTTGCCGCCTGGTTTTCCTTCTTACTTCTTCCTTCTTCCTTCTTACTTCTTGATAAGGCGTCACCCTCTGCGACAAGTACAGCGTCATCCTCTGCGACAGGCTCAGCGACAAGCTCATAGAACGGACGCTGCCAAGACTCTGACTTTGCGGCGTTTACTCTGTACCCCTTCAGCGCACCAGAACGCACCGTGAATTTGTCAATGAGATAAGGGGTATTTCCACGAGCGCCATGCACGCGAAATGACTTCAGATAACCCAATTCCTCGAGGTGCTCTAAGACTCTTTGGATCTGGCGAAGGCTCGCCCCACGTGGAGCCGTCGCCAATATTCGTGGTGCCGAGCCCCGCCAAATCCCAGTCCGGTAATCGGCCTGAATATGAATTAATGCATAGCTTCCAAATTCCAACAGCCCGATAGCGCTGCGTACAAGGTGTTCCTCAATACCTGGTCGGATTGGTACGTAGCGCTCTTTCATGGCGTTAGCTCAAGAGATAATAAGCAACGGCGTTTCGCCTGTTATACAGTTACTTTAATTGCTGCCTCTTTTACCTTCGGCACTCTGCGCACACGGTTGCGATTCCATTGTTCCAAGCTGTCTTTCTTTATTAGCCAGTGCCCGTCAGCATTCTTGCGCGCCTGGAGCCTACCCATAAGAATGAGCCGGTTCAGTACGTTCGGGTGCGTGTGATAAGTCCTTACAGCCTGAGTTGTAGTCATTTCGCCCATCTTCACTCCCTTGGGTTGCGACGATTCGATGATGTCGCAACCTCAAGCTCGATTGTGAAGACGTAGAGATGAGAAATCTACGAGGAGAGTTCAACAGAATTTCGGCAGAATTGTGTTGACGACCTAGCCGTGTGAATTAGATTTGCCGGAAAGTGTGTAGTGAGGGCTTCGTTTCCGAGCGCTTTCGCTCACGCTCGGCATAATGTTTACCGATCATGTGTGCGATCCGAATGAGTGGCCATTCCGTGCGAGTAAAACCGCATTCCTCGTACAGTTCTTCCCCGGATACGGTCCGTCCATAGGCATCGTGTACGCGCAGACAAAACCGCCAAAGTTCCGTACGAAGCACCTGGACCCTCTTTGGTAGGTCGGAACCCGCAGCGGGAACCGCTCTCTTTATGTCGCCGAGAAACTTTGACCAGTCCGGGTTAGGATTTTTTCTTAGTGCGGAAAGCAGCTCTCCGTCCGAAGGAAGCAGTACGCCTAACGCTGCAATCATGCGCCGATTGTGCGCATGGTCTGGCTTCCTTCCTCCGCCCTTCCCAGTGCGTCGCGCTTCTTTCGCCAATTCATCTAAGAAGTCGCTGGCCTGTTTTATGGCTACTGCTTTAGCTCCAGAGTCGTGCGGGTGGAATGAGTAGTATGGGTCAATTCTCTTCCGAGCTTCCGCAATCGCCTCGAACGCCGAGCGTCTGAGTTTTGCGAAGCGATCCAGCTCCTTGGGGTAAACCCCCTGCGGGAGCCCGCGCCTAGACTCTGCGCGACGAACGATTATCGGCCAATCCAGGACAAAGTGTTTTACGTGTCTGTACAGCGCTCTTGGCGAACGGCTCGCAAGCATCAACTCTTCACCCGCGCCACAAAATCGATAGATTCCGAGCCACTCCCCCTTATCCACTGTCACCTTTAAGAGCGTGTCTTTATCTCGCGCGAGGAATACGTTATCTGCGGGCCACTTCACGGCGGAAGTGTTATGATGCTTGCGATCTTTCACAATTGTCGTGCCTTCGCCCCTTCCTGATCCAAGATTCTTTCACAAAGTACTTGACAGGTCAATAGTAATACGCTACAAGGTATGGCGTAATGAAGAACTACTCCACGGCGCAAGTAGCAAAGATGGTGGGCATAAACCGAGTCACGTTGCAGCGGTGGCTTCTCGATGGCAAACTCCCTGAGCCTCGCAGGATCAGAAGCGGCGGAGTGAACGCCCGAGTCTGGACTGACCGCGACGTGGAGAGAGTTCGGAAGTTCAAGCAGCAAAACTATCGCAAAGGCAGAGGCCGCAAGGCAAAGCCGAAGCGCTAGAGAAAAAAGCGCCCCACCGCGTAGTTTGAGCCTACCCGGCAGGGCTAATCACCAAAGGAGGGTTAGCTCCCATGGCAACTCAGCAAAGCATACCGCAAGTAGTTCAGCAGTCGAAACTCGTAGTAGTCCCATTCCCCGCACCTCAGGCAATTACGCAGCTAGAGCTCTCGACGTTGCTCTCACTGCGGGGTCGCCTCCATCAGCTCCAAGACCAAGTCCAACAGGCCGAGCAATCCATCAAAACGAGGCTTGAGACCGGGGCTTTGCTTGAGGCAGGCGATCACAAAGCCGAGCTCAAGGACAACTTCCGCCGCAATGTCGCGTGGAAAGACGTAGTCGTTCGGTTAGCCGAGCGACTCAGGATGGATGGCGAAGCCTATTGCGCGCGAGTCCTCGCCAGCACGAAACCTACACGCACGTTGTTTCTCGTCGTCGAGTAAACCCAAACACAGGTCGTGTTGGTACGGCCTGGCCCAATTCCACTCGAACTGTTCAGGCTTGGAGGTCAGATATGCGAGCAGCGATCTACGCAAGAATTTCGACGAGCAACGGGCAGCAATCGCCGGAGATGCAGCTTAGAGAACTAAGAGAATACTGCCTACGGCGGGAGTGGGAAGTAGCAGGGGAGTACGTCGATCAAGCAAGCGGAGCTAAGGACAAGCGCCCAGAACTAACGCGACTTCTGGCCGACGTTCACCAGCGCAAGTGTGACGCCGTGCTCGTGTGGAAGCTCGACCGTTGGGGCCGCTCGCTGCGCCACCTTGTAAACAGCCTGGCCGAGCTAGAGGCGCGCGGCGTAGCGTTTGTGAGCCTGCGCGATAACCTTGACTTGGGAACGCCCGGGGGCCGGTTAATGTTTCAGGTCATCGGAGCGATGGCGGAGTTTGAACGGTCGTTGATTCAAGAACGCGTGAAAGCCGGACTCAGGAACGCGCGCGCGAAGGGAAAGCGGCTTGGGCGTCCCCGGACGGTTGTTGATGCTCCGAGAATTATCCTGCTGCGCGCACAGGGCGCTTCCTGGGCGAATATCTGCGCTGAGACAGGCCTATCTAAGGGAACGGTGCAAAGAGCCGCACGTTTAGGGCGTGATTTTCGCCACGAAGGCGTCGTAACCACCGTGATTCGTGGGCTGCAAGGGATTGGACGTGGGAAAGTTCGTCGAATTGGTATACCCAGTCACGTAGGCGTTGCCGGCGCTATCCACAGCGATGCCTTGACCAAAATCCGTGCCGGTGCCGCCGAGGTAGGTGGAATAGAGCAGTGTGGCGCCGGTGGGGTCAAGTGCGGCCACGAAGGCGTCGTCACCACCGTGGTTCGTGGGTTGCACGGGATTGGACGTGGGGAAGTTCGTCGAACCAGTAAACCCAGTCACATATGCATTGCCGGCGCTATCCACAGCGATGCCAAAGCAATAGCCGGTGCCGGTGCCGCCGAGGTAAGTGGAATAGAGCAGTGTGGCACCGGTGGGGTCAAGCGCGGCCACGAAGGCGTTGCGACCACCGTGGTTCGTGGGTTGCAAGGGATTGGACGTGGGAAAATTCGTCGAATCGGTATACCCAGTCACGTAGGCGTTGTCGGCGCTATCCACAGCGATGCCCAGGCCATAGTCGTCGCTAGTGCCGCCGAGGTAGGTGGAATAGAGCAGTGTGGCACCGGTGGGGTCAAGCGCGGCCACGAAGGCGTCGAGACCACCGTGGATCGTGGGTTGCAAAGGATTGGACGTGGGAAAGTTCGTCGAATCGGTAGCCCCAGTCACATATGCATTGCCGGCGCTATCCACGGCGATGCCCCTGCCAACATCGTAGCCGGTGCCGCCGAGGTAGGTCGAATAGAGCAGTGTGGCGCCGGTGGGGTCAAGCGCGGCCACGAAGGCGTCGAAAAAACCACCGTGGTTCGTGGGTTGCAAGGGATTGGACGTGGGAAAGTTCCATGAAGTGGTAAACCCAGTCACGTAGGCGTTGCCGGTGCTATCCACAGCGATGCCATAACCATAGTCGTCGCCGGTTCCGCCGAGGTAAGTGGAATAGAGCAGTGTGGCGCCGGTGGGGTCAAGCGCGGCCACGAAGGCGTCGTAACCACCGTGGTTCGTGGGTTGCAAGGGATTGGACGTGGGAAAGTCCGTCGAATTGGTATACCCAGTCACGTAGGCGTTGCCGGCGCTATCCACAGCGATGCCAAAGCAATAGTCGGTGCCGGTGCCGCCGAGGTAGGTGGAATAGAGCAGTGTGGCACCGGTGGGGTCAAGCGCGGCCACGAAGGCGTCGTAACCACCGTGGATCGTGGATTGCAAGGGATTGGACGTGGGGAAGTTCATCGAACCGGTAAACCCAGTCACGTAGGCATTGCCGGCGCTATCGACAGCGATGCCCACGCCATAGTCGTCGCGGGTGCCGCCGAGGTAAGTCGAGTAAATCAGCGTCGGATCAATCACCAGAGCTTTCGTGGGGTCGTATGCGGCGATTTCAAACCCGACCTCATGCTCGCCCTTCAGCACGTACCAGCCATCCACGTACATCCTCTCTGCCCCTGTCGGCTGATACACCACGGGCTTGTGGAAGCTAATCTGCCCGCCATCAAGAGTGGCTACCAGGTCGCCTTGGCGGTCGATGCGCAAAGGCGCGCCGTGAGCCGTCCCGGCGATCTCCAGCGTGATCGCCTTCGGCGAGAAGCCGGGCGCCACCACGAAGTCATACTCCAGTTGCCCTTGATGACCGTAGTAGACAAGATCGATCCCAGGATATGCGCCCTGGTATCGCACCTCGGCATAAGCCGGAACCTGGGTGTGCCACTTCTTTGGATCGTTGCCGATAAAATAGTTGCTCTTGCCCGGCAGTTGCTTCTGGCCAATAACTCTGGCCCCGCTTTTTGCGCCCATTAATTTCATGCGCAAAACCGCAGGGGCAGACAGCTCACTCTCAGACAGCCGCTTGGTTATCGATTCTGGCTTGGCTGCGGCGGCGCGACCCGCGAAAAGCGATGCCGCAGGATTTCCCGATTTCGCATCCTGCTGCGCCCAAGGCTCATCCTTCATTCCCTGCGGTTTGATTCGCTCAAGGTCGGCTCGCTGAGGCTTGCCGTTTGAACTTTTGTGCAACGCCAGCACCGCTTCATTCGCCGTGAGAAACACGCTGTATCCGCTGCCGCGAGAAATAAACTTCACCCCTTGGTCGGTCTGTCCGCGGTTGGCCTCAAACGCCATCGGCAGCTTGCCATAGGCCTCGAGAACGCGCGGCTTGCTGGTCGCATCGTTCGCAGGCCGATGCGAAGGGTTCACGCGGGCTGCAGCCGGCGCCACTTTGGCGCGCGCAGGTTCGGCCAGCCTCGGCCCAGCTAACGGGTTCGAGCTGGATGTTGCGCGAAAACCGACTGCGCTCACCAGCAACAACGCCATTACCCACAGCTCCTTATGACGCTTCATGTCTTGCCTCCAATCGAAGGGAGCAATATCGCAAGGAAAAATTCCCCATTCGGCGACTATTAGGTTTTGCTCGGGGACAGAACACTGGCCGACACTATGCCGACACTATGATGTTAGTTCCTGCCTGTCAAGCGCACGCCACTAATGCTCAGCCTGAAGTTGGTTCAAATAACAACAAACTTAAAATTGTGGCTGGTCAATCGGTCTACGTTGTCGCTACGGATACATCTTCGCGAAGAAGCGATCTGGCTGCTGGCAACCTGGAAATTGAACGCAAAATCAGATAACAGTTCGCCAAGAAGAAAAAATCCAAGCTCTCCCAGGTGCTGAAAGGCGCGGACTTAGTTTTCGTTATAGCTATAAATAGCAATGCTCGGGATAAAGATGAAATTGCTTTGGCTCTATCTGTTCAAAATTACGAAGCCAATTCAACCAGTTTAGAAAAACTGAGAGAGGTCGCTATCTGGCAAGGTGACGGGCATTATAAACGTGGGAAGCGCACTGGTCTTGCCATGGCCACTATGGGCTACTCAGGTTTCTTTAGCGGTTCCGTCGCAAAGGGCTTGGTTAAACAATTTCACAAAGAGCGGAAATTGCTGAACTGTGGAGTCTGAGTGTGGACAGCGGTTGGAAGCGGTCATTACGGAGTGCCTATACGCGACAGTATTCCCTCGTCTGAAGCATCCCCATTTCACCACTGAGTCGCAGGCACTTGGTCGTCTTCGAGGTCGGCCTGCCCTGCCCAAAAACCCCCATTCCCGGGACGTTGTAAACCTTTGATTCTAGGAGTGAGAAATTCGCGGCTCGTGATAGCCCAAAAACAGATGTTTTTGACGTCGTACGAGAAGGAGGTAGAATTTCGTGCGATGCTGACCCATTTCTCTATTGCTCTTCTGAGTGCAGCTTTTGGAGCGGCAGCGGGAGGCTACTTCCACTGGCTGAGCGAAAAGAAGAAATCACATGAAGAGATCCTCCTTCAGATCTACATGCTACTGATTGAGCTAAATGGTGCGCTTTTCTGGATTGCCTCACGTCAAGTCCGCGGTGAAGATCCGAACCCCGAGCACGCCAAAAAGTTCAGTGATCTGAGCTGGCGAATCGCGGACCTGCTCCGGCAATTCGATAAACTCCCGGAGACACCTGAAATTTTGACCGTGATGTTCAGCTTGAGATTTCGATCCGAAGTTCAGCGGACCGAAGAGATCGACCGTCTACTGAAACAACTAGGCAGGAGGGTTAATCCTCGCTACGACAGCGCGATGAAACAGATATCAGATGAGAGCCGAAAATTGATGGCGGACGATGTGGAGGAGTTTCTGCGTAGACAGAAACGAATCCAGCCCTAGGAATGCAAGGAATTGGGTGGGTAGAGTACGGACAGTGGGCTACGTTCGTTGAATGCGAGCCCTTCCGTGCTTAGGGCATTTAGAAGTTGGCGCGGCTAACGACTACAAACTGGGCGCGTATCACTCATCGGCTCCGCTCACACGCAGTCACTTTGTCGGTTTGGGTCTCTTTGCTTGCGCCGTCCCTTGCCTGGGACGGCTTTTTCTTCGACAAGTCATCCCATGTGCTGTTCGTGTCCTTCCGTGACAAATCAATGGCATCTTCGACCGCATCGTATGGCTTATTGGAAGAGAGGATTTCATCATTCTTCATGGCGTTATTTCCTCCAATCTTCCGATGTAAGTTTCGTTCTGGATAAATCCAATCATCTCTTCAATGGCCGAATCAACGTCTCCCGTGGCTTCTTCGACAAAATCGAGGCCTGCTCTTTCGGTATCTTCGAGATTAATAAAGAAATCATGCGTTGGAAACTCATGCACCAAAAACCGAGCGATCTCAGTTGCTCTATCTGGATTGAACTTCGGTTGTAGCAGACGCACAGCGTATTCCTCAGCGACTTTGAGCAGTCTCGACATTTGGGTGTAATGGACTGTATCGATTTTTTCAAAGAGGGGTCGCAGCATTGTAGCGACAAAGTTCTGGACTCCGGGCAGTAGGACATTAAGACTCTTTTTGGTTCTTCTCTTGAGATAAATCATGCTTGTGTCCACTGCCTGCAAGGCGAACGCGTTTAGACGCTCTAACGCCTGTATTTCGTCTAGCGCCGAGAGACGCTGTTCTCGATCATTGTCATAAAGTTGAGCATCGAGAGGCCCGAGTTCGGCATTCTTACCGATGATTATTTTTTCAGCCCCTAACAAGAGGAGGGTAGCGGCACTCTTTGCATATTCAGGCACAATTGCTGTGAATCCGCCGCACCTTTTCCTGATGTATCTCGCGATCTGGTAAGCGCATTTGGCATCTCCGCCGGGCGAGTCAACCACCAGGGCAATTTTTACATTTTCAGGTAGGCCACTCTTGGAGCAGCAGAAGGCAGTTTTTGTTGCGTGATCCAAATCTTGAAAATTCAAATGGCCACCGCTTTGAATAAAGAGCCAGACTGGCATTCGCAAGGCTGTTTCGAGCCGGCCAATACAGGACACCAGCCCTGCTGGGAGTTCACGTGACCTCCCTGGATGGAGGCTCGCCGCATACTTCGCCGAGGCAAATGGTGGGTTCGGTTGGGGTAGCTGTACCGGTGCAGGTCCGAGACCGGGCATCTTCTTGCTTGCTCCTTGTCAGTCTGTTTTTACAGGCTGGGCTCTATACATCGACTTTTGCCCTCGGCGCTGATTGCGGCTCTGAGGACTGAGGGTTCGCTAATTCACGATATCATCACTCCCACGGTACCGCAAATGCGCGTTGCCCGGGATCGTGACAGGCCCATGCAGTCCGCCTGGTAAGCGAGCACATTGGGGTATTCACTCGTCAAAGTTGACAGCGATCCCAGGAACGCACTGAGATAGTAGCCGAACTCTAGGGTGTCGGCGGCATTCTCCATGTGTCCAACAAAAAAGTCGCACTCAAGGAGCTTTCCCCCGATCTGTACCTCAGAAATCTGAAGCCGTTTCCGTTTCAAGATTGTGATATTCTCTGCGTCGATGGCCACCGCGCAAGCGCTCGCCTCAGTGACGCCACGTAGTAAACCAGATCCACGCATCAAGAAATTCAGTTCTCTTGCACGCGATGCGCGGAGTCTCGCGGATCTCCTGGATGCAATGCAGGAGGTTCTTGTCGGATACGACCTGCCGGCCTCAATTGCGCGCTTTCGTATTCGGCAGGGACAGCAAGAGCCGATGCTCAATCTCGAAGATACCGCGAGGACACTGCGAAGCTACGCTGGATTCTTACAGCTTCAAATCACGATTGCAGAGCGGGAGAGGATTCGGCGAGAGCCTGCGCCAGGATAAGCTTCAAGGTTTGGCCGCTCCTGATTGGCCGATCTTGAAAAGCGAAATGCGGGAGCATACATCTGTTACCGCTTTGGAAACTACTTTCTTGATGATGGTCGTGTCTCCTGATTCGTTCAGAGTGTTCACGACCGTTTCTGATTTATCCCACAGTGAAGTGATACGCAAAAAGACCCGCATTTTTCCGCGACGATCGAGCAGGTAGTAGTCAAACCGAATCTCGTAGTCCGCAAGGCTTTTGTTTTTCGTGACAAAGATGTTTGAGCAACCTGAAAGCCCTGCCAAATCTTCATTCACTAAGTTGACAAAGACAGGTTCGAAATCGACCTTGCTCGCACCATCCATATTGCGAGCCTCCACGTATACTGACCTATCTTTAGTGAAGTCAGGCTGCGGTGGCTCTGCAATTTCTGGTTGCTGCTTAGTTTGCGGCTTCGTGACAGGTGTTTGATTGCATCCTGTCAAGAAGAGGAGCCAGATGAAGACAGAAACTCTTCCGAGCATTGCGGGATTCTATCACTTAGAACATTCGCCAGGAGGTGAGCCTTCCACTGCGCAAGGAATCGTTCCGCAAATACTCTTCCTTGACGCCAGGCTTCGCCCATATCTTCCGTTTCGTATTCTCAGCAACGACCAGCGCGGCCTAGTGCCACTGCTCGACCGGCTTCTTCACCACGGCCATATCCTCAAATGCGGGCCGCGGAGCTGGAGGACCAAGTTGCAGGTGGAACCATGAGCCCGAAACCAGTCGGAAAGCCACGACCTCAACTATGGAAGGCCCTGAGAAAATGCAGCCACGGTCATGTAAACGAGATTTTTTCGAGCTCCGAGGAGGATAATGGCCCTCCACCTCGAAATTTCAGAGATTAGACTTGCCCGAAAAGCGGACGGTACAGTACAACATCTAAGTTCCGGGAACCTTCCGTTGGCCGCTTTTGAAGTGACCCCTGAGGCCCGCCGACACCTGGGTCGCCTCCAAGCTTTGGGACACTTACCCTCGAGTCTTGGGGGGCCGGCCTTTTTGGCAAATCGAGATTCGGCGGTGTGGGTTGTTGTGCAGCGTCGCCGATCAAGGGTATAAGCGAGCATAAAGAGCCGACATGGAACCGAACCCACCACTTACATTTGAGCAGGCCAGGGTACAAGCGGAGTCGTACGCCGGCAGCAAGGGGAAGCTCCTCGCGCTGCTCGAGGAAGCAGATGGGAAAGCGAAGCGATATTACGAATTTCTGCTGGAGGCTTGGGAAAGCTTGCAGATATTTCTGCGCCTGGTTCGCTCGTGGGTCGAAGGAAAGTACCGCGCGCCGGTTGAATCGATCCTAATGCTTGTGGCCGCGCTGATCTACTTTGTGACTCCATTTGATCTGATTCCTGATTCCATCCCCGTGCTGGGATTGGTCGACGACGCGGCCGTAATCACTTGCGTAGCCAGAGCCAATCTAAGTGTCATCAGTAGCTTTCGAACCTGGGAGATTCTTTCTAGTTTGGAAAGGCGTTCGGCCTGGAAGAGCCGAAAGAAAGTGAAGTAGGTGACAAACTCTTATCGGAGAATGCTCGCCGCAAGTCGTCTTACGGCGCGTGTCAACGACTTTGAGACAGGTGCTCACGGAATTTAGTGAGTTTTTCATTTGTTCGATGATGGTGTCCAGTTTCCACAAGAAATTTCGCGCCAGGATCGCCTAGGAACGACGATCGCCATCTCGGTCGACCCACAGCATCCCCCTTTTGTCCGTGCTCTAAGTAGGCGATTGCCCGAAAGCCGTCATACTTCAATTCGTACAGGCATTTGGGATGGTCGAACGGCTTTGCCCGATAGGGGAGAGGTAGAGATTTGATTCGGGGAGGCTCACCTAATTTAGATGCAGGAGAGAGCATTGCCGCAAAACGTATACTTCAAAAGTTCTAATTTCGGACCACCCGTAAGTTGATCTCAGGCTTGCAGCAGTCGTCTAGTGACTATTGCGGACGAGGGCGGCAGGGTGTATATAGCCTTGCCCCCGCAAAACAATCACGAGCAAGAAGAAGATAAAGTTTTAGAAGAGAGGAAACTGACATGAAGAAGCCATTACTTTTGGGGTTGGTGTTTGTTTTCTTTTCGGCTTCAGCTGGGCAAGCGCAGGTACAACCGACCTCGCGAGTTGTACCATTTCAGGGGACGATCCCCGGTCAACCTGATGGTCCGGTAGACCTTAGGTTTAGACTTTACACGGTCAATACAGGGGGGGCTCCTTGTTTTGAGGAGACGCAGCTAGGAGTACAGGTAAGTGCGGAGGCATTTTCCGTTTTTCTCGGAGACGGGACGGTCGGAGGGATTCCATCCGATCCCTGTTTCACAAGCAACACCTCACTCTGGATCGCTTTTGCTTTGGACGCAACTCCTGACTCACAAATTGGCAGCCGGCTGCCAATCACCTCGGCAGGCTATGCGCATTTTGCGTTGACGCCAGCGGGGCCACAGGGCCCTCAAGGGCCTGCAGGACCGACAGGGCCCACCGGGGCAACCGGAGCCCCAGGAGTGACTGGGCCACAGGGAGCCCAGGGACCAATAGGGCCACAGGGACCACAAGGGCCACCAGGGCCCAATGACGTCACAGGCAATCTGACTATGGTGAACTCCAGCGCCACGGCGGGGAACATTCTGAAGGGCGGGGTTCTCTTCCTACACAATTTCGGCAATAACAACACCTTCCTCGGCTTAAATGCGGGCAACCTCACGATGACCGGCGCCATGAACACCGCCAATGGGATCTTTACGCTTTCCAACAACACCACCGGCTACTACAACACCGCCAGTGGGTACGGTGCGCTCTACTACAACACCACCGGCTACTACAACACTGCCAGTGGGTACCAGGCGCTCCATTACAACACCACCGGCTACTACAACACCGCCAGTGGGTTCGTTGCGCTTCAGAACAACACCACCGGCGGCCACAACATTGCCAGTGGGACCGATGCACTCCGTAGCAACACCACCGGCTACTACAACACCGCCAATGGGAGCGGAGCGCTTGTAACTAACATCACCGGCAACCTCAACACGGCCATCGGTTATGCGGCCAATGTTTCCTCTGGGAATTTAACCAATGCTACAGCCATCGGTGCCAATGCCATCGTCAATGCCAGTAACAAGATTCGCTTGGGCAATACCATGGTCACGGTCGCAGAAACTGACGGCGATGTATACATCGCAAAGCCAAATTCCGGAGTGATCCTAAAAAGTCCAAATAACAACTGCTGGCGATTAACCGTTGAAAACTCGTCAGCATTGACTGTGTCTGCGGTAGCCTGTCCGTAGGCGAGGCCGGGACAAGCAGGTTACCTTTCGCGCTCATGTTCGGTTTATTCCTTCGGGGACGTAAATGATCCGCATCAGCACGTCTCCACAATCCTGCCACGGACTAGCGTGGGCCTTGCGCGGATTTTTGTTCTCCGGTGCAGGGTCTTCTCCTTGGCACGGCCAGGAGACATTAGTGACGAACTCTAAGCGTCGCCGCGTGTCCCTTTGATTCTTTAGCTGAAAACGCATCGCTGCGCGGCTCTCGATGCTACCGATTGGAAAGTCTCCCGGCTTAGGTGTCATCGTCCCGCATGGGTATAAAAAACTCCTGATTCCGTTCCGGGCTTCCGATGCGCTCGATAACCACATGCATTACACGCTTCGGTTCGCTGTCTTTTCTGTGCAAGATCAAGGCCCGCATCGCCGCCCTGGACTCTACGGACCCAATGGGGAAATCTCCGGGTTTAGGCGTGTGATTCATAAGCTTCCCCCTATTGGTTTTGTAGCGCGATACCAGCACCCTGCGCGACCGCGCCCCAAGCGACACTATCGATTCTAGCGGTTATAAGGCATCTCCCTCTTCCTCGCTTTCTTTTGTTCCTGTAGCGACTTGGGTTCCGGCGGTCTGCGTGAACCAATCAGGCAAATTTCCATCTCTCGCGTACGCTTCTTTCTCCTGGAGGGTCATGCGCTCGAAGAGTTCGTTTAGATTGACCGTCTCGCTCCGCTCGATGAGCTGGCCTTGCGCATTCAGCTTGCCGTATACCGCGATGGCTTGTACCACTGTTGCGCCAGTAACTTGCAGCGTCGGATCCCCTGCGCGTTCGATAATTCGCTCAAGGGGTACGCGGATATTCTGCTGACGCTTCAGGTTCAGCCCGACAGCCTTTGCGTGTCGGTAGACTGTCGTACGATGGCAAAGCCCGTATTCCTCAGCGATTTTTGCCGGGCTCTCCCATGCCACGAACGCGCCCTCGATCTCTTTGCGTTTCTCGTGCGCACAAATAGAGCATTGTGCCTTGTGCCGGTTGAGAGATGCGCTACTGGATTTGTAGTTCGGGACTAACTTCATTGTGACACCTCCGGCATCCGGCTCCGTGTACCCGCCGTGTACCTCACTTCGGCGTTTTTGCTGTTTTTGTCAGATTTAGCGGTACGTGGAATGAGTAACTTACGCGGTATCAATACGGGAGGACGTTCCGAGTCCCGTCGTCCCCGCCATATTCTTCAATCACTTACAAGCCCTGATCCCAACGAATCGGGGGGATATTAGGGAACGATAAGCGCTAAACGCGAGTTCCAGATCGCACATTCGCTGCAAAGCGCCACCTATTGGACCGAACTCGGTTTGGGTAACAAACCCGCAGGCAGGATGGCATCGACCAACTTGTCCTGTGCGAGACGCTTGGTCTTTGATGTCGCCTGCAGTATTTGTTCGTGACGTGGAGGTTGCTGTGCCGCAAGTAGTCGCGGATCGTGAGCTGGTGTACTCCCATCTCCGCGAGCATCGTCCCCGACGGTATGGAGCGGCTGCCAAACTCGGAATTCCGCGATCGACGCTAGATCTGAAAATCAAGCAGCTCAATATAAAGAAACACACCAACCGGTAAGTCCCTCGTTAACCTCCCAGAATTCTGGCACTTCCTAAGATTCTCTCACTCCAATTTCTTTTTCGAGCCTTGTTTTCAGTGAGTTTGGACCAGCAACTTTCCCCTTACTTTCCGCAAGAGATGTTTGACAGCAGAGATCTCGTGCGTGCGGCGGCTTGATTTGAACCAACGACTCTAACCGGATGAACACGAACTGGGAGCTGCGCCGCGAAGACAGATAACAGACAGGTAACTCGCAGAATGCGACCGGCTTTGCTTGCCGGTTGATTGATGGTAAGTTCCAGCAGCAAGAATTTCAGAGCATCTCGCTCTACACTTACGGTTGCATGCCCGAGCAATTTGCCTTTTCGGATCTCCGCGAGCTGTTTGCCAAAGCGAACGAGGAGAAGTCCGGCGACCAGCTGGCGGGATTGGCTGCGCGGTCGGAGCGCGAAAGGGTCGCGGCCAAGTACAAACTCGCTGACCTCCCCCTTGCTGACATTGTTCAGCAGCCCCTCATCGATCCTGACAGCGATGATGTGAGTCGCTTGATCCTTGAAATGCTCGACAAGGAAGCCTTTCGGCCCGTTAGGAGCATGACCGTAGGAGAGTTCCGCGAATACATTCTTGACGATGCGACCGACGAAGCAGAATTAATGCGACTCCGGCCAGGTGTCACTCCCGAAGTTGTAGCCGCCGTAACCAAGATCATGAGCAACAAGGACCTAGTGCTGGCAGCAACCAAGATCCGCAATGTTACACGGTGCAGAAATACTATGGGCGAGTGTGGAGTGTTGGGCATCCGCGTTCAGCCGAATCACCCGGCTGATGATGTCGGGGGGATTCTGCTCACCGCCTTTGAAGGGTTGCTTTACGGATGCGGAGATGCCGTCATCGGCGTGAACCCGGCCATCGATTCGGTTGAGACGGTCAGCTCGATCCTGCAGGGACTCGATCGCCTGGTGGACACCTTTAAGATTCCTACCCAAATCTGCTGCCTCGCACACGTCACCACCCAACTTGCGGCGTTGGGCCGTGGAGCGCCGGTGGACCTCCTTTTTCAGTCGATCGCAGGTACGGAGGGAGCCAATCGAAGCTTTGGCATCACTCTGGCGATGCTGCGGGAAGGCCAGGAGCAGGTTCTTGAAGATCATCTTCGACGTGATGTGCTATGGAAGGGGAGCAACGCGATGTATTTCGAAACGGGTCAAGGAAGCGCCCTGTCCGCTGACGCTCATCACGGGGTGGATCAATTGACTCTCGAAGCGCGCGCCTACGGTGTTGCCCGCGCGTTTGAGCCCTTCCTGGTCAACAGTGTCGTCGGTTTCATTGGTCCAGAGTATCTGAGCGATGAACGGCAGATCATTCGCGCTGGCCTGGAAGATCACTTCATGGGCAAGCTCCTTGGTTTGCCCATGGGTTGCGATGTCTGTTACACCAACCATGCGGCCGCTGATCAGAACTCGGCTGACAATCTCCTCTTGCTGCTGGCGGCAGCAGGATGCAACTACTTCATGGGAGTTCCCTGTGCCGACGATGTGATGCTGAACTATCAATCGACCAGCTACCATGACGCGCTGGCAGTCAGA
Source organism: Candidatus Dormiibacterota bacterium (assembly GCA_035602605.1). GTDB lineage: Bacteria > Acidobacteriota > Terriglobia > Acidiferrales > UBA7541 > DASQHY01. The sequence continues at coordinate 6,983 of DATNLZ010000076.1, read as the reverse complement.
AGAATCTTCAAACTGAAGCCGGCTCCCGAGTTTCTGGCCTGGCTGGAACAGATGGGAATCTATCGCGACGGTGAAGCCGCTTTACTCAGTGCATCGGCGCGGCGCCAGCTGATGCAGGGACTGGAGTCTTCGTTAGAGAGAATCATCTGAATGTCGTCCGAAACAGACGCATCTCTTGTTTCAACTGTTTGGTCCGAGATCGTGCGGAGGGTCCGAGCGCGGACACCGGCGCGACTCCTGGTTGGCCGTGTCGGGGCGGCATACCGGACACGTACTCAATTAGAGTTACGCGAAGCCCATGCCGCTGCACGCGACGCCGTCCGTGCTGAACTAAATCTGGAAACTGACCTCCCCTCGGCCTTAGTGAGCCAATGGAAACTCTTCGAGGTTTGGTCGCAAGCGGGTTCCAAGGATGAATACCTCCTCCGACCAGGCTTCGGGCGACGGTTCAGCGACGCATCTCGAGCGGCGCTACTGAGGCGTTGTTCTTCAAATAACCACCTACAGATCGCCATCGGGGACGGTTTGTCGATTACAGCCGTTTCGGCGCAGGTTCCTGCATTGCTGCCCGCGCTCTATGAGGGAGCCAAGACGCGCGGATGGTCTGTTGGCCAGACGTTTGTTATTCGTCACTGTCGGGTAGGGATCCTGAATGAGATCGGTGAGCTGCTGGTTCCGGAGGTTGCGGTGCTGCTGATCGGCGAACGCCCAGGGCTCGCCACAGCAGAGAGCTTATCGGCCTACATGGCTTATCGGCCTCAAGGAACTCACTCGGATGCCAATCGAAATCTTGTCTCGAACATCCACGCTCGAGGCGTCAGCCCAAAGGATGCGGCTGCTCGTATCTTGGATCTCGCGGCGCAGATGATGAAAGTTCGCACTAGCGGTTGTCATCTAAGAGAGTCACCGACGTTTAAACAGATGTGAGGGCTCTCACACGGCTCCAATTCGCGGATTCATTCATTGCTTGCCTCTTTGCCTTAGGCTATGCAACGTCCGGCCGCGAACGGTCCACGCCGCGCTGGAGGACGCCAATCGTTTCCTGGAGATCACTTTCTGGCCGTTCTGGGAGAAGCCCTTTGCCGTGTAGCGAGCGCAGAGTAGCGACGTGCATAGGCGGTGGAGCGCACGCATCGGCTCGAGCAGATCCTCACGGTCCGCGTGTCGCTGACCGTGGCGGCCGACCACAGGTGAGCTGGAATGGCCAGCGCTGGGGTCTGCGGCGCGAAGACGTCTGCGCGAGAATGCGCGGCGCGCACGCGGAAATCGAACGGTGGGCGGCTCGATGGCAGTCATTGGCTGCGCCTCCGCGGCCGGTACTTGCCGTTGCTCTGCTGTCCAGAGGCGTCGCGCTCGGCAAGTCCTTCCGGCCTGCGGCCTCCAGAGCTTGCCGACCAAAAACCACAACCCACAACCAAAACCACAACCAAATACATCCCGCCTTCGATCACCGCTGCACGAAGCCCTGGAACCGGACATCCGAGGAGGGTAAAGATCATGGCCACTCGAGACCAGGTGGTTGGTAGATCGGACGGAGAGCCGGGATATAGTTTGCCGCTGGTGATTGCCGCGTCGTCGGTCGGTACGATGATCGAATGGTACGACTTCTATATTTTTGGAAGCCTGGCAGCGGTGCTCTCAGTGAAGTTCTATCCGCCGGGCAACGATACGTTCGCCTACATCGCTTATCTGGCCACGTTTGCCGTCGGATTCCTCGTGCGACCGTTCGGCGCGTTGTTTTTCGGGCGGATCGGCGATCTAATCGGCCGCAAATACGCGTTCTTAGTCACGCTGTCGGTGATGGGTGGTGCCACTGCGCTCATTGGCTTGTTGCCCACCTTTAAGACGGCGGGATGGTTTGCCCCGATCACTCTAATCGCAATCCGCGTGCTGCAGGGATTGGCGCTCGGTGGCGAATACGGAGGGGCGGCCGTGTACGTGGGTGAGCACTCTCCCGACAGCCGCAGAGGCTTCTACACGAGTTTCATCCAGATCACGGCGACGCTGGGACTCTTTGTCTCGCTGCTCGTCATCCTGGGCACCCAAGCTTCCATGAGCCCTCAGGACTTTCAGAACTGGGGCTGGCGGATTCCGTTCCTGATTTCCATCGTCCTCGTGGCCATCTCGCTCTACATCCGGCTAAAGTTGCGCGAGTCGCCCATTTTCTCGCAGATGAAGAGCGCTGGTAAGACCTCGGCCCAGCCCCTCAAGGACGCTTTCACCAAGTGGCCGAATCTGAAGCAAGTTCTGATCTCGCTGTTTGGAGCGACGGCTGGCCAGGGCGTGCTTTGGTACGCCGGGCAGTTCTACGCTTTGTTCTACATGCAAACAATCCTGATGGTGCCCGCGCGTACCGCGAGTATTATCATTGCCTTTGCCCTGTTGCTGGGTATGCCGTTTTTCACCGTGTTCGGGGCCCTCTCCGACAAAATCGGGCGCAAGAAGATTATGATGGCCGGCTGTCTGATCGCCGTGCTCACCTATATCCCCATTTACCATGCCATGCAGAGCGCCGCGGGCAACAACGTCATCAGCGTGAAATCGACACGCAACAAAGTCACCGGGGCGATCAGTTTGACGCCCATGACGATCGATGCATCGGGCGCGGAAGTTCCGGCCAAGGAAGCGACGAATCCAAATCGGGGGATGTTGGTGCTTCTGGTCTTCATCCAAGTCATTTACGTGTGCATGGTTTATGGCCCAATCGCCGCGTATCTTGTTGAGGCCTTTCCGGCCAAGATCCGGTACACTTCACTCTCCTTGCCCTATCACATCGGCAACGGCGTGTTTGGCGGACTGCTGCCGCTCATCGGACTCTCGTTGTGCGCGGCTACCGGCAATATTTATGCGGGCCTTTATTACCCCATGATTGTCGCGAGCGTGACGTTTGTGGTAGGTAGTCTGCTGTTGCGCGAAACGCACGGCACGAAAATCTGGGATGAGGTAGGAGGACCGCCGATAGCGCGATCGGCCGATTGACCACTGTTGGGAATAGAGAATGGATGGTCATACCTGGGGCCGGCGGGCGATGTTTGTCTGCAATCCGGCCGTCGTGCTCAGGCGTCCGTTAGGAAAATGCAGGAATCCTTATAGCTCTGCAGTCCGCAATCCATTCTTCCCCAAGGAGCAATCTCGGTGGGCGAGTCTAGAGAAGGAATATCCAAAGCAAATGAAGCGCAGATTGCCGTGCATTGGAAAGAGGAGGAAGTTTACCAGCCCTCCGCAAAGTTCATTGCCCAGGCCAATTTAACCGACAAGTCGGTCATGGAGCGCTTCAGTGAGAAGAATTTCCCCAACTGTTTTGTGGAGTACGCCCACTTGCTCTCATGGGACAAGCCGTGGCAAACCGTGCTCGATACCAGCGATCCTCCCTTTTGGAAGTGGTTTGTCGGCGGAAAGCTGAATGCCTGCTACAACTGCGTCGATCGTCATCTCGCAAAAAATAAAAATAAGGCGGCCATCCTTTTTGTGCCGGAGCTCGAGGAAGACGCTCCGGTCGCGATCACTTATCAGGAGCTTTATAGCCGAGTGAACGAAGTGGCTGCGCTTCTTCGCGACTTTGCGGGACTGCGCACTGGCGATCGCGTAACGATTCACATGCCGATGATTCCGGAGTTGCCGATCACCATGCTGGCCTGTGCCCGACTGGGGGTGATCCACTCCGTGGTCTTTGGTGGATTCAGCGGCGAGGCTTGCGGACTTCGCGCCGCGGATTCGGGAAGCCGCGTCCTGATTTACGCGGACAGCTATTACCGCAGCGGAAAGCTGATCGATCATAAGGCGTCGGCGGACATCGCCGTGGTGACAGCCAAGCGGGAGGGACAAGCTATTGATAAGGTGCTCGTGTGTCGAAGGCATCTGGGGAGATATGGCTCGGCGGCGCCTATGGTCCAAGGACGCGACTTCTTCATGGACGAGGTTCTCAAGGATTTTCGCGGCAAAAAGGTCGCGCCGGTTTCGATGGACGCCGAGGCCCCGCTTTTTCTGATGTACACCAGCGGAACGACAGGAAAACCAAAGGGTTGCCAGCACCGCACCGGAGGGTACCTCGCCTATGTAGCCGGTACATCCAAATACATTCAGGACATTCATCCCGAGGATGTGTACTGGTGCATGGCGGACATCGGCTGGATCACCGGCCATTCCTACATTGTCTATGGCCCTCTGGCTTTGGCGGCTACCGGGGTCCTCTACGAAGGCGTTCCCACTTATCCGGATGCCGGGCGGCCGTGGAGAATTGCCGAGCGGCTGGATGTAAATATCTTTCACACATCGCCGACTGCCATACGCATGTTGCGAAAAACCGGCCCCGATGAGCCCAAGAAATATAATTTCCACTTCAAACATATGACCACTGTCGGCGAGCCCATCGAACCGGAGGTTTGGCGGTGGTATTACGATGTCGTCGGAAAACGAGAAGCGGTGATTGTGGACACCTGGTGGCAAACCGAGAACGGGGGATTTCTCTGCAGTACTAAGCCGGCTCTTGATCCGATGAAACCGGGGAGCGCGGGGCCCGGCGTCCCCGGAATATACCCTGTGATTTACGATGAGAGTGGCCAGGAGATGCCTGCGGGTTCCGGGAAGGCCGGGAATATCTGCATCCGGAATCCGTGGCCGGGGATTATTCAAACGATTTGGGGCGACCGCGATCGCTTTGTGCGCCAGTACTACCAAAAATATTGCAGGAATCCGAAGAGCCAGGACTGGCACGACTGGCCCTATTTTGCCGGGGATGGTGCATTGCTTGCCCAGGATGGCTACTTCCGCATACTCGGCCGCGTCGACGATGTCATCAATGTCGCCGGCCACCGTTTAGGCACGAAGGAACTCGAGTCCGCATGTCTCACGATTCCCGAGGTCGCGGAGGCGGCAGTGGTTCCGGTGGTGGATGAAATCAAAGGCCGCCTGCCGGAGATTTATATTTCGCTGCGACCGGGAGTTGCCGCTAGCCCCAAAGAAATCATCGAAAAGGTGACGCGCACAATCGAGACGATGATCGGCAAAATCGCTCGCCCTAAAACGGTGCACATCGTTCCGGATATGCCCAAGACGCGTTCCGGCAAAATCATGCGCCGGGTCTTGGCGGCTATCTCCAACACCATGAACATTGGCGACATCACGACACTGGCGAATCCGGACGTTGTCGAGCAAATCCGAGTGCAGGTGCAAGGAAAAGGGCCCGTGGTCGCGAAGGAAGGACCAGAGGACGTTAAGCAATTCGGAACTGTGGAATGAAACTGTTTGATCGAAGCCGCCGAGATCGTGACAGTTCCAACGCCAGATTACGCTACGGCTACCGATTCTTGCTGAGGCGCCGGAAGTACTCGGCGACGGCGCCTTGATAGCCTGCAGGGACCGAAACGGGAGCGCTGGTGCGGACTTGCCCAGACTGTTTGCCTTCGGATTTCCGCCGCAACTGCAGTTCAAGTTTGTTTACGTCGTTGAGCACCCTGGCGTGAAGCTGCTCGACAAGGGCAGGATTTCCGGGGAAGCGGCGAGGATCAAGGCGCTGCATCTCGGCAATTAAATCCTGGATTTGGCGAAGCATCTCAGGATCATCTTTCATCGCCGCACGGAGCTGATTGAGTTCTCTCACCCCCTGCTGGATCGCTTTCGCGGGATCTGGCGGAACGGCGCGTGTATCGGGTGCAGCCACAGGCGGGTTGAAGTTTGAATTGTTTCCGGTGTCGATGTTGCCGTATGCGCGGCCATCACGATAGCCGCCGGGACCAACATTGCCATTGCCCATGCTGCGATCGACAACGCCGCGGTCGGGATCTGCGCTGCGATCCGTGCCGAGTTTTCCATCTCCGCGGGAATCATCACCGGCCCGACCGTGCCCGTTTTGACCTCCAGTTCGTCCCGGCTGCCCTGTGTTTGGGTTGCGCCCTTGACTGTTCTGCTGTCGGCCCTGGGTGTTCCGCCCATTGACACCCGAAAGCATGGCATCGAGCCGACCGCGCAGGCGATCCAAGCGATCGAGGGCACTCTCCGTGCCTTGCTGCTGGTCGCTTCCGAGCGATTGCTGCGCCTGCTGCAACTGGTCGCCGAGGCGCTGAAGGCTGGATGCGATTTCGTCCTCGCTGGCAGGTGAGTTCGCGTTGCTGCCGCGGCGCAGGCCGTCGGCGCTGCGCTGAATGCGCGTTTGCAGATCGCCCTGATCTAAATCGCCAAGAGCGTCGCGAAGTTTGGAAGCTGTGCGGCGATGACTTGGAGCGAGATCGCGTACCGAGTCCTGCAGTTGTTTTTCCAGTCGCGCCAAATCGTCGGCCAGGCGCTGACGGTCAGTCGCGAGAGCTTGCATCTGTCCGGCGCGGTCGGAGTACGAATTCACGCCTGACGAGCCAGAAGAATTCTGCTGGCCAAAGTGTTGACGGAGACGGTCCGATTGGTCACGCTGCTGTGCCGAGAGACGATCGGCTTCGCGAGTCATCGAGTCGAGGTGGCGCGAAGCTGCCTGCTGTTGCGCTCCGCCGAGGAGATTCAAGGCTTCGCGAAGCTGCTCGGCAGCGCGGCGCGATTCGGCATCGCTGCGTCCTGACGATGCCGCGCGGCGCATATCCTCGGTTGCCTGGCGAAGGCGATCGAGAGCCTGCCGCACACGCACATCTATCCCGCCCTGCGACTGGCTACTTTGTGACTGGGCTCCCTGCGCTTGGGGCTGGCTGGAACTCGATTGGCCGGATTGGCTGTTCGATGAGCTCGAGCCTTGTTGTCCGTTCTGCACCATGTGCTCCATTTGGCGCTGCAGTTCCTCGGCTTCGCGACGCAGCATTTCCTGCTGCCAGCTCCGCTGGAAATTCTGTGCGCTTTGGTTTTGTAGCTGGGCGAGCTCCTCTTGCCGCCGTGCCAATTGTTCAAGTTTCCGAAGACTTTCGTCGATTTGCTTCGCGCGCTGGTCGGCTGAGAAAGCGGCCTGCGCAGCCTCATACTGATTCTTCTGCGTGTCGAGCTCGAGGTCGAAGAGGCTCGTGAGGTCG
>DATNLZ010000075.1:0-109429 GCA_035602605.1 Candidatus Dormiibacterota bacterium | reverse complement strand
CGCCACCTCCACCGCGATTCCCGCCACTCCCGGAACTGAACGCTACTTCGATTTGACGGAAGGTTGCTTCGGCGCGCAACAAGTGCTGCAGGGCTTTCTGCTCGCCCGGAATCGCATCCTTCCACTTCTGATCTCGAAGCTTTTGTATAGCAGGCCCCATGGCCTCGGCAGCCTTGTTCATATCCGAATTGAAGTCATTAAACTCTTCGCTTTCCTGCGTAAGTTCGCGGCTCTGCACACGGTACGCGAGCGAACGCGCCTGGTCGGCGAGCTTGGATTGGATCTCGGAGAGGAACTTGCCCGTGTCGGCTGCATGTTGTCGTGTAGCATTCTTATCGCCTTGTTGCTTCCATGTGGTGGCAATGATCTGTTTTTCGCGCTCGGAAATGTTAGTCTGATCAGCCTGACTGCCACCGCCCCCGCCACCTCCGCCATCTTGCTGCGACTGCGAAAACTCTCTCTCGAAAGGGTCGGACTGAATAAAGAACATGTCCGTGCGCGAATCGAGAAGTGCATTCTTCGCCGTCGCATAGATGCTCACGACGTCGCCGGGGACGAGCTTGAAGTTCTCCAGTGACAGCACGCTCGAGCCCTCGGCTTGCCGCTGGCCCTTGGCTTTGAGCAAATCGACCGTTTGTTCTGGTCCGCCGTTGACCGAATAATGCAGGGCCAGCTCCTTCAGCCCGAATTCATCGGTGGCACCAACGTCTACCGTGACTTCCTCGATGGGGCTCGACCGGTAATCGCGTCCTGGTCTGCGGATGTGTACCTCGGGCGGATTCGGCTTGTTGGTCTCGATGAAGAAATCTTCCGAGAGGCGCACGGCTTCGCCGCGATCGAGAACCGCAACGTGATAAAGGCCGTCGTTCTTCATGGCAATCGTTCCTTTGTAAACGCTGCCTGCGCCGCCCGAGAGGCGAATCTGCTGATTGGTGTCGAGCACGAGAAGGCCATCGCTCAGCGGGCGATCCGTTTTCACCTCAAGCTCCGCCTCGCTGCCCTCGACGGCGCGCAAATCGCCACCATGTCCTTCCACGATGCTGGGCAATCCGGTCCAAGCGGGAAAGCGGTAGGTCACCCGGATAGATTTCACCCCGGGCAGATCCACCACCCGAAGATTGAAATGGCGCGAATGCAACGCCCCAGCTTGGACATAGTATTCGACGCCCTCCGGGAGTCCGGCGAAGAGGAATACGTACCCGGATCCGCCGCGCTCCGGCTGCATAGGCACTTCGTCCCACTTGGATGCGCTCTGGTAGCGTGCGAAGAGTCGCACGACATCCGGCTGCATACCAATTAGTTGCGCGGTAACAAGCTGATTGCCGTTGCGTCGGACGGTCGCGTCGCCCGGAGTCACGCGAAGTTGGTAGAGTGGCGCAGCATTCTTGTGCGGTCCGGCCCAGAGCAACCGCGCGCCGTAGCCGAGGTATCCCGGCCCCGCAGCGATCATCCAGATGAGTATGCCCGTTGCCGCAATGCCCGCGCCAAGGGAGGCCAGCAGCGTTGCGCTCGGCGCGAGGCGCGCGGGTTCGGCGTCGCGCGCGACTGCCAGCGTATCCGCGGCTAGAAGCTCGATGAACGGTTCGCGGGCATTGTCTCCGAGTTCGACGAATGTCACAAGCCGCTGCTGAAATTGAGGGAACGTACTCTCGGCTTTGGCGGCGGCGCGCCGTCGCGTCAGGCGGAGAAGCGGAACGATCAGCCCAAGACCCAGAGCGACCGCAAGGACAAATACCAGGGCGCCCCGAGCGCTGAGCACGCTCGATATCGAAAACGCGGAAGCATTCATCAACGGCACAGCAATGATCGTAGTCAGTAACGCAGCGCAGGCAAAGATGGCCGAGCCCCGGAGATAGCGCGCCACACGAAGGCGCGTCTCCACCTGCCGGATGTAGGAGTTCAGCAGTTTGTTGCTCATCGGGTCTCCTCCTGCCGAGCCATGTGACGACTGGCCACAAGCGACTCCGCGGCGGCCGCTGCCGCGACCAATATCATGATGTACCACCACATCACATACGGTTGGCTCTTCGCTTCGGATGGTTCGTCCCTCGCTGCCCGCTCGCGCACCTCGCCCCAATTGCCGCGCCACAGGGCCAGTACATCATCTTGAATCACGTCGAGATCGGACTCGCGCCGATCCGGATTTACACCGATGACATCACGCCGCCCGTTCGCGAGCCGCAGTTCATAGAAGCCGGCGCGCGTGAACTGATATGACTGAGCCGACGTCGCTTCCTTAAGCGACAAAGGGCGTCGCCCCTCCGGATCGATTACTTCGACCGCGACCGCCTGCTCCTTGGCTGTGCGCAATTCGAGGAACGAGTCGACAATGCGCGAACCGCTGCGCCGCGCCGTACCGGACAAATAGAGCGCCGTCCGATCTACAAAGGGCACGAAGGTGGAGCGCAGCGGGAAATCATTCGTGACATTGTCGAGCCCGGAGGCGAAGATCAGCACGCGCCCTTCCCCCAATTTTGTTTCCATGAGCAGAGGCGTCTGGTCTGTCAGCCGCGCGATCACGCGCGAATTCGCGGAGTCCACGAGCGCCGCGAAATAAAACTTCACGCCCGCGAGGTGACTGCTGTTCTCGACCGATGGGTAGGACCCATCAACCTGGCCTGCAGCCAGAAAACGCTCGCCGCTGCGCGCATAATTGAGCGAACCGTCGATCGCATTCCCGACCACGGGCACGCGAGAGCGCTGTGCTGCGGAAACACCCGCTGCAAGGAACATGCTCCCGCCCCCGCGCACATAGCGCTGCAGCTCGTTTTCAAACGAAGAAGGCAGCGACCCGGCGTCCGAAAGCACTACGAGCGCATACTTCCGCGGATCGAGGGTCGCAGCCTGCGCAACGCTCATGCTTTCCAGCGCAAATGCCGACTCCGCCGCTGCGGCCAGTGCCGCTCCGAAGTAAAGCGGCGAGCGTGAATCATTGGCCTCGTGGACGAATAACACTCGTTCGGGATCCGACCGCTCGACCGCAAAAATGCTTGCGTCGTCTGCAGGAAATGAATCAGCCGAGTCAATCTTTACTTCGCACTTGCTGAATCCGTAAGGCACGTCGAGTGACTCGAAGACCGCCGTCGCCCGGCCATTCGCGGGAAGATCCACATTCTTGGCCGCCAGGCTCTTCCCATTCACGACCAACGAAACCCTTCGTGTCGCCGCGGATGTGTGAAATCCCGCAATTACGGCCTCGACGCGCGCCTTTTTGGGATCCCCAACGCGCGCAGGCGCAGTCACGCTCTCTACCGTCCAATTCGGCGTTGCTGCCTTTGCAACGGGATGCAGCACCAGCGTCACGCCCTGCGGCAGGGCCATTTCGCCGAACGTCGAAGGCACGTTGGAACGTTGCATGTCGCTGAACAAATGCAGTTTGACCGGTGTGCGCACGTTCTCCGCGATGGCTCGCACGCTACGCGCCAGCTCGCCGAAGCTTCCGCGCGTATCACCTGCTTCCACGCTTTCGATGGCCGCGCCCAAGGCGCCGGGGTCTTCGGTGGGTTCCGTCAGAACGTGGCCTTGTGATCCGAGCGCGATCACCTGCCCGCGCTCGCCCGCGCTCTTCGCACGCAACGCGCTGAGCGCCTCTCGCTTTGCATCGTCGAGCCTCGTTCCTGCGCGCATGCTGAATGAATTGTCGATCGCCAGCAGCAGTAGGTCTTCGCCCCTTACGCTTGCCGTGGGCGAGTTGATGAAGGGATCGGCAAACGCCAGCGCGACAAGCAACAGTAGCGCCAGCCGCAGCGACAACAGGAGCAAATATCGCAGCCGGCGGTGGCGGATCGAGCTCTGCGTGCGCTGTTCGAAAAACATCAGCGAGCTCACGGGCTGGGGGTCAGTCGTGTGCCGCCGCAACAGGTGTAGGTAAATCGGCAGACCCACCGTTGCCCCTCCCGCCAGGAACCATGGGGCGAGGAAGCCCATCAGTTTCGCTCCTGCCGGATGGTCAGATACTCGCGCAGTGCCGCATCTAGCGGCTGGTCGGTGACCAGCAAGAAATAATCCATTCCTGCGCCGCGCGCCCGCTCGCCCAGCGCTGCAATGTGCGCGGCGATCTTCTGCTGATAATCGTTCTGCGCGTACTCCGGCGTCACTTCGAGGCGGTCCTGCGTTTCGAGATCAACGAGGATTGCAGGTTCACCCAGCTTCGGTTTCAACTCTGCCGGGTCGAGAACGTGAAACAGCACGACTTCGTTCCCATGGAACCGCAGCGGTTCAATAGTGCGAACCACCGTCTCGGGCGCTTCGTAAAAATCTGAAATGATCACCACCAATCCGCGCCGTCGCAGGAACTCCTGAAAATGATGTAACGGCTTGGTCAAATCGGTTCGCTCACGAGGCTCGGCGAGTTCGAGCCCGGCGAGAAGCCGCTGCAACTGTCCCTGCCGCGTGGACGGCCGTATGTAGTTTCGTACGTCATTGTCGAACACGATGAGCCCCGCGGCGTCGCGCTGGTTCTGAATGGCCAGGTAAAAAAGTGACGCCGCCGCAAACCGCGCATAGTCCATCTTGCTCACACCGTGCGAGGTGTAGTTCATCGAATTGCTCGCATCGAGCAGCACGGTCAACAGGCTGTTCGTCTCTCCTCGAAACCGCTTTAGGTATGCCCTCTCCGTACGCGCAAAAACGTTCCAATCTACGTGGCGCAAATCATCGCCTGGCGTGTATGCGCGGTACTCCGCGAACTCTTGGCTGAAACCGAAGTCCGGCGAGCGGTGCAATCCTGCGACGAATCCGTCGACCACGGTCTTCGCCACAAGCTCGAGGTTCGAGATCCCTGCAAGCACCGATGGATCTAGAAACCGCTGCACGCTTACGCTTCCTTTGGCGGAGGCATTTGTTCGAGGAGCCGCCGCAAAATCTCGTCCTCCGCAATGCGATCGGATTCGGCGTGAAAGTTCAGCAGAATGCGATGCCGCAATACCGGCACAGCCAGCGCGGTGACATCCTCGTACGCGACATGATACCGCCTTCGCACCAGGGCCCGCGCCTTTGCTGAAAGCACGATGAACTGCGCCGCGCGCACGCTAGCGCCGTAGTTCACATACTTCTTAATGAAGTCGGGCGCGATTCCGCTGGTATGCCGCGTGGCCCGCACGAGCTTCACGACGTACCGCGCCACCGAGTCCGCGATCGGCACCATGCGCACAAGCTGCTGGAAGTCGAGAATCTCCTCGGCGTTCGTGACCGCTTCCACCTGTGCCCCACGGGTCGTCGTCGTAAGCTCGACCACCTTCAGTTCATCGTCTGCACTCAGATAGTCCAGCACCGTGTTGAACAAGAAACGGTCGAGCTGCGCCTCCGGCAGTGGGTACGTACCTTCGAGCTCGATGGGATTCTGCGTCGCGAGCACAAAGAACGGTGCGGGCAATTTGTAATGGTTCCCGCGCACCGTGCACGAAAGTTCCTGCATCGCTTCGAGCAGCGCGGACTGAGTCTTTGGCGGCGTGCGGTTGATTTCGTCCGCCAGCAGCACATTTCCGAAAATCGGCCCTGGCACAAATGTCCAGCGCCGATGCCCAGTCGTCGGATCCTCTTCAATAATGTCCGTGCCGGTAATGTCCGAGGGCATCAAATCCGGCGTGAACTGGATTCGCCGGAACACGAGCCCGAGCGTCTGCGCGATCGCGCGCACCATCAGCGTCTTCGCCGTCCCCGGCAGACCGGTAATCAAGCAGTGCCCGCCGACGAACAGCGCGATCAGAATCTGCTCCAGTACCTCCTCTTGCCCCACGATCACTTGCCGCACTTGCGCGAGAATGCCGTCGCGCACCGCGTAGAACCGCTCGATCCGCCGCTTCAAGTCCGCGGATTCGGTGCTGATTTCAGCGGGGGTCGCCATTTAGGATTTCCCTTTCTTCGCATCTTCGATTTGCAGCAACAACTCTTGCGCCGGGCGAAATCCTGGTGCTGCCTCGAGTGCCAGCAGCACCGTTTCCTTAGCACGCTCGATTTGTCCTGTCGCGTAATAAGCCCTTGCCAAATTAAATTGTGCCGACGCTTTGTCGAGCGGATGCATCGCCACCGCCGCGCCATACTCGCGAATCGCACCCGGATAATCGCCGAGTCCGAACCACAGGTTTCCGAGTTTCCGATGAAGTTCTTCGGTCATCGGATAAATGTAGTTGATACGATCCAGCGTTGCAGCGGCCTCACTGTTTTCTCCAAGTTCTGCCTCGAGCGACGCGAGCTCCGTCAACGTCCCAGGATCGTGTCCGCCATGCCTCTGGTAGTCTGCAAGCGCCGCAGCGGCGGCGCGCTTGTTTCCCTGCGCCAGGTTCGCTTGCGCCACGAACTCGTAAGCATTCGCGTTGTACACATAATCGGGATACAAGCCGCGGACCTTCTCGCCCTCTTTCACCACTTCATCGAATTTCTTCTCTTTCGCCATTTCCGCCAGTGACTTCAAGTTCCGCCGCCACTCGTCAAAGCTCGCCGCTGTTTTCCCGATATCTTTGTCCAGCCATGCCAGGAACTCCTTGTCGAACTCCTCCGGCGGCATTCCCATCGTTCCTTGAATCGCCTCCGTTGTCGTCTTTTTCTCCGCGAACGCGTGCACCATGTCGAGCAGCTTGTCGTCGCCCCAACGGCCCTTGATGTAATCGCAGATTCGCCCCGCCTGATAATAAGAAACGATGACCTGCGTCGCGTACGACGGCCGCACAAACCCACGATCGAGTTCCGCTACGGGCAGGAGCTTTTTGTCGCGAATCGCCACGAGAATTTCCGGTGTCATCCGGTCGCCCCATTCCGGCGACGCTTCCGTTTCTTCGTGCACGGCTAGCCCTTCGGTGAACCACCGCGGCACGCGATGATTCGTCGCCGCGAGAATGTAAACGTGGCTCATCTCGTGCCACAGCGTGCTGGCCCAATGAAAATCTCCCGGCTTGCGTCCCGACGGACTGTCCATCGCAATTACCGTGCCGAACGTCACGCCGAGTGCGCCGAGCCCCGGCATTCCCAGTGTGCGCACCGCAAAATCCTCGTGGTCCGGATACACCTCCACCTGCACGGGGTCCGCGAGCTTCACCTTGTATTTGTTCTCGTACGTCGTCATGGCTCGCTTCAACACCCTCTCAAAGTAAGGTCGCAGCAGCTCCGCCTCGTTCTTGTGAAGCTTCAGGATCACGGTGTCATCCTTGAACGTGACGAATTTCTTGTAACTATCTAGCAGCCGCAGGCTGTTTACCGTCGCCGCATCGCGATAGCCGTTCGCGTAGCACACCTCGAGCTGCCGCCGCGGCTCGTCCTCCTGCCCCATGCGCATCAAACTGATTCCGAGCTGCGTGCGTGCCGTACAAAGCTGCGGATCAAGCTCAATCGCCTTGCGATAATACGCCACGCCGTCGTCGTACCGCCGATTCAGCACCAGATGATGCGCGACCTCCGCGTATCCCCGCCCGTACGTCGAATTTACCGACAGCATTTTCGCGAGCCACGCGTCTGGCGAGCGGTCCACCAACAGTTCCACCGCCGCGTGAGTAGCCATCGCATCCAGCGCATCTGGCGCGAGTTTAAGCGCTTCGTTCGCTTGCGCCACCGCGGCGTTGGGAGCCGAATTCTCGAGCGCGAGTTTCGCCATCAATTCATGCGCCTCGACGAGTTTCGGATCGATCGCCAGCGACTTCATCGCATAAACGACCGCCTGATCGTCAAATCTGTCCGCGCTCACCAGTGCCAGCCCCAACAAAGCCTGCGCGTTGCGCGGGTCGCGCTCGAGCGCCTCGCGGAAGAGTTCCTCCCCGTCCGCGTTGTTGAACCGCTCGCGCAGCAAGCGTCCCCAACGCACGCGATACATCGCGTTGCCGTCTGCCTGCTTCACCGCCGCGCGGAATTCGTTATTTGCTTCCGGATACCGCTCGAGTCCCCAGTCGCCCTCCGCGCGGAGATACGCATCATTCGTTCTCGTCAGCGCGAGGTAGCACCTCGCAGCTTGCTCCCGACGCCCATGCTTGCGCAGCGTGTGGCACTCCTCGGGCGTGGCCGCACGCGCCGCGGAGCCTGTCGTAAGCAGCAAGAGGATGCAAACTCGAATCCCGTATTTCACTTATCGAGTTCCTTCTGAATCGTCGCCAGCTCCACCAGCACTGCGGTGAGCTTGGTCTTGTATTCCCCCGGGGGCATCGCCGCCTTGCGATACTTCAGCTCGTCAATCTCCTGCTCGAGCTGCTCCCTTTTTGCGAGCAGATCCCGTTTTGCCGGATCGTTCGCTGCTTTCAGGTTCCCACCCAGGCGCAGCAGCGTGAAATTTGAAACCAATCTTCCCTCGCCGGTTTCGCTGGAAACCTCGCGCACCGGTGGTCCCTTGCCCGTGTCCTCAAACATCGCATGCTCGGTCGCCAGCCGCTTCTGCGACTCGTAAAAACTCGCGGTCTTCTGCGCCGCATACTGGAATGTCTCGAGCGCGCTGATGGTCTCGTTCTTGTCCTGGTCCGCCGTCGGATCTTCGAGCGCCTCCACCCAATAGCGCGCAAACACGGTCGCGTTCCTCTCCGTGCCGCTCTTGGTAGCCGCGATCACCGCCCGCCCCGCTTTCTTCAGTGCTGCAAACGAGCCGCCGCTCGAACTCGTCGTATTCACAATCAACTGCCGCTTCGACGGGACTCGATCGCACAGCGTCGCAAGCTCTCCGCCAGAAATGTCCGGCCCCACGAGGTTGAACTTGTACTCGACCCCGTCGAACGATCCGTGCCCGATCAAAACCAGCACGAAGTCATCTCCCGGCTTCGCTTCGCCCGCTATTTTCGCGATCGTCGCGTTCAGCCGCTCCCGCGTCGCTTCCTTTCCCGTTAACGTGATGACGTGTACGTTCGCGCCGGCGGACTTGAACACACGATCCAATTCCGTCGCCAGTCCGGTAAACCGTTGCTCGTAATTCGGCTCTCCGCCGAGTCCCGCCACGGTCAGGTAATAAACGCCCGCACGCGCCGGCGCTGCAGACAAAATGAGCAATGCCACCACGATGCTTAGCAGCACGGCCCTCACACGATTCCCCACCTGCGCCGCAACAGCCACTCGCCCGCTCGCAACGCCAAAATTATCAAGAACACGATAGGCATGTTCCACAGCGGCTTCCTCTCCCGCATGGTGATCCCCGCCGCGGAGTATGGAATCTCGCTGCTAAGTTTGGAGAGTTCTTCAGGCCGCCAGTACCGACCGCCCGTTTGCGAAGCAAGACTGTCTAGTAATTCGCGATTCTGCTCTGTATGAAAATTCTCTGCGGCTCCGTCGACCCGCTCGAACGCAGCCGTATCCCGCCCGACTTCTTCAGTCCCTCGCCGCGCGACGATTTCCGCCACATACGATCCCGGCTTCTCCGCAGTCCATTCCGCCTGGAATGTTCCGGCAGTATCCGCTGACGGGGCCAGTCTCACGTTTGTCGCGATTCCGCCGGGACCCAGGATGTTCGCCTCAACGCTCGCATCCGCGGCGGGCAAATAGTCCTTGTCGCGCACTTCGGCCGCCAGCCGCACGCTACCCTCGTCAAAAAGCATTTCGCTGGCGACCGACGCGACCACATGATCGTGTGTGTCCGCCACAAGCCACCGCAGCAATTGCCGCCAGAACATGTCGTGGCTCGTGTCCCCGACCGGCTGGTTCATCTGCCAGCGCCACGTCCCGCCCGTCGCCAGAATAGCCGTCCGCCCTCGTCCATAATTTTCCGTAATTAGGAGCGGAGCTCTTCGCCCTCCGTTGATCGACAGCGCCAGAACCGCCGCCCCCGGCTTCGGCGCGCCTGGCTGTTGATGATCCGCGAGGTACGGTAGCTTTTTCCACTGTTCCGCGTTGCGTCCAGGGTCGTCCACGAGCCGGCAGATCAAATTATCTGTTCCCGCGGACGTCAGCTCCACAGTTGAGGGCGCTCGCTCGAATGTGGTCTTGCCGCTTGGTAGCGAAGTCGGAATCAGCTCCGCAATGCTCGATTGCCCCCAGCCTCCATCGGCCAGCCCAAGCCGCCCGCCGAGCAGCAGCAGTCCCCCTCCGCGCCGGTCCACAAACTCGCGAATCAGTTCAAGTTGATTCGACGTGAAGTACCCCGCCTCAACCGATCCGAGAATCAGGCCTTGAAAGCCGAACAGCTCCTCGGCCCGCACCGGAAATCCATCGGCCAGCTCCTTCGCGTCCGCAACGCCCTGCCGGTATATCTTGTTCTCCGTCGTCCGCATCATCGACGCGACGTGAATGATCGGATCGTCATCCTCCGCGCGCCGAATAAACTTGTATTCCCACCGCGGCTCGCCTTCCACGTACAGCACGCGCCGCTTTCCGGACTCCACGTTCACATTTCGTATAATGGTGTTATTGGCCTTGTTCTCTTCGTCCGGAAGCGTATCAATCGAAAACCGGTATTCCTTCGCTCCCGCCGCGCCCGCGTTAAAAAGAAGCGTCTCCGTCTGGATTTTGCCTTCGCCTCCGAACGTGACCTCGCGCGATACTAGCACTTTGTCTCCGTCGCGCACCGAAAGCGTCGACCGCCGTCCGAGGTATCCTCGCTGATGAAAACTGACCCTCGCCGCAAGGCGCGATTCCGGCAGCACCCGCGCCGCGACATTGGCATCATCCATCTCTACGTCGCGAAACGCGTGCTCCGCGCCAAAGCCAACCGCGTGCACGGGGATCCGGCGGTTTCGCAGCGCGCTGATCGTCTTCAGATCGATTCCGCCCGAATTATCTGACCCGTCGCTCAGCAGGACCAGCGCTCCAATCGGCAGATCGCTTGTCTCCGCCACCAGTTGCTTCAAGCTCTCTCCGATATGGGTGGCAGGAGCGGAAGCGTGCAACTCGGCGAGGCTCTCCATCCGCGTCGCGTGGCTATCCAAACGGTAAAGCCGCGTCACAAATGTTTCCTTTAGCTTATCGAGCAGTCCGCCCTCGAGCGCCTTCACCGCCGCCGCTTGCCTCGTCGTTCCGTTCTCCGTAATCCCCATGCTCCGCGAGTCGTCCACGACGAGCGCAATGATGTTCTGCTGCGGCCTGAGTTCTGCGATCATGATCGAAGGCTTCCACAAAAGCACAAGCACCAGCGTCACCACGAGCGTCTGTAGCAGCCAGATCACTCCCGCTTGCGTTCGTCTCACGCCGCGTACATCTCGCATCACTCGTGATCGAATCACCCACGCAAGCCCCGCCGCAGCCGCCAGTGCCAACAAGAAAAGCGTCCACTTCGGCCAGCCGCACAGCAACACAAATTGTCCCTTGGAGAAAATCGTGCGCGGATACTTGAAAAAGAATTGAAACATGTCTTGGACCGCGGTGAAGCCGAGAACGGAGAGTCCAGTCGGCCTCAGTGCGTCATTCCATAGATGATGTAGTTCAGCCCCACGCGGAAAGCCATGGATGCAAACTCTTCCGGATATTCGGCCGTGTCTGCCCACTCCCACGCATCGCCCAAATGCATGTTGTGGCAAATCGCCACGATCACTCGGCCCTTATCGTCGCGAATCGCCCGCCACTTCGGCACGTATCCATCCTTCTCATACGTCCTGCCCGTTCTCACGTACTGTTCTCCCGGCACCTGAAAACGCTCGCCCAGGTCATACAGCACGTGAAAAATCTCGTCGTTGTTATCCAGGTCCTCGACCGGACGATCCGGCAACGCCATCCGCATTCCGTTCATGAACGCATCCCAGTCTGCGGTGCCGTGGAAATCGTCCACCATCAGGAAGCCACCCTTCATCAGATATTCGCGCAGGCGCTTGGCTTGCTCTTCGGTGAAGGACCAGCTCTGCACTTGCACCGCGTAAATCCATGGATAGTTGAAGACCTCATCGCTATTGAGGTCCACCACTTGCTCGGTCGATCGCGCCTGAATTCGCGTCAACCGCCGCAGCGCCATCAGGAATTGCCGGTCGGCTTTCGGATAATCGGTCGACCACCGCCCGCCATAACGCCCGTAGCCGTATCCATAGCCACTGAAACTGGCCATATTCGACGTGTACCGCAGCCGCGACCAGTAAAACTCCGCCTTCTCATCGCTCTGCATTGGCGAATACATTTGCCGCTGCGATGGCCCACCATAACCCTGCGGAATACCGTTCTGTTGGTTGGGAGGATACTGTTCTCGCCCGTACTGCGGATTCGGTGGGTATTGCTGAAGAGCGAGCAATCCGCCCAGCCCCGCGAGCGCAAGCGCTGAAAGAACTCTGGCGTGCAGCTTCATCTCACCGTCCCAGCCAAGACTCTTCGGCTCGTATTGCCTTAGACGGACTAGACCCGCAACAGGTTGCCGCTCGACAATTCACGGCGCACCCGAACGCTGCCTCAACCCTTCGTTCATCATAGCGTACTTCGCGATCTCGTTCGCACCATCCGCATCTAGTTTTCTTGTGCCGAGGGCGAGGGCGCGGCTCGAACCTCTTGTCCGCGCCTTTGCTGCGTGAGAAGATTTCATCTTCGCCGCCACGTCGCGGTTAACAACGATCCCCCGGCATCTTGGTCATCATGAACCGACGCGATCTGCTTAACCTCTCCGCCCTCGCCGCCATCGAAGCCGGCATGGCCAAATTCCTCCCCGCCCAGCCGAAGTCGCAGCCGATGCCCCAGCAGGTGCAGGATCACGTACCGCCCGCTGCTCCTGCGCAGGAGCCTGGCAAAGCCGACATCGTGCTCGAAATCGCGCCCGTTACCGTCGAGCTCGCTCCCAATCGCATCATCAGCACTATCGGCTACAACGGCTCTTCGCCTGGCCCTATCCTCCGCATGCGCGAAGGCGTCCCCGTGACCGTGGACGTAATCAATGACACCGAAACCGCCGAGCTTGTTCACTGGCACGGCCTTCTGATTCCCGCTGAAGTGGACGGCGCCGAAGAAGAAGGCACGCCCTTGATTCCTCCCCACAAGCGGCGGCGCTTCAAGTTCACGCCGCGGCCCGCGGGCACGCGCTGGTATCACACCCACGCCATGTCGAACGGCGACCTCCATCGCGGTTCCTACACCGGTCAGTTTGGATTCCTCATTATCGAGAATGCCAACAATCCCGGAAGGTACGATCAGGAACTTTTTCTCGCCCTCCGCGATTGGGAGCCCTTTTTCACTAACGCCATGGACGATGATGACGACGACCCGCGTGCGCCCCATCCGGAAAAGCCCACCACCCTTGACACCCGCCCCAACGGCCTCGAAGTCGCCTCCGCGCTTTTTTCGATCAATGACAAAGCTCTCGGCGTCGGCGATCCCATCCGCGTAAAGCCCGGCCAGCGCGTGCTCGTGCACCTGCTCAACGCCAGTGCCATCGAAAATAAGCGCGTTGCTTTTCCGGGCCATCTCTTTCAAATCGTCGCCCTCGACGGCAACCCCGTACCCATTCCCCAAACCACCGAAGCTATTTTTATCGGCCCCGGCGAACGCGTGGATGCCATCGTCGAGATGAATCAGCCCGGCGTCTGGATCCTCGGTGCGACGAACGAGAATATTCGCAACGCCGGTCTCGGCATCGTCGTTGAATATGCCAATCGGCACGACGAGCCCCGCTGGACGCCCCCGAAAAGCTCCTGGGACTACACTCTGTTCGGCCGCCCCGCGGCCCAGCCCGCGCCCGACCGCACCATCGAAATGGTTTTCGAGAAAATTCCGAGCGGCGCCGGAAAATTTAACCGCTGGCTTGTCAACGGCAAGGAATATCCCCACGAGAACGAATTCGTCCTCGAGCGGGGCAAGCGCCATCGCCTCATTTTCCGCAATCGCACAGACGATGCCCATCCCCTCCATCTCCACCGCCACCTCTTCGAGCTCGTGGACCTCAACGGCAAGGCCACCGGCGGTATTATTAAGGATACGATCGTCGTGCCCTTCTACGGCCGCGCCACTGTTGATTTTGTCGCCGACCAGCCCGGCCCCGCCCTCTTCCACTGCCACATCCAGCAGCATATGGACTTCGGCTTCAAGGCCCTCTTCCGCTACTCCTGACGCAATCGCTTCTTCGACGCACAGCCTTTCGCAAGTTATCACCGGGACTCTCCAGAAGGTCGGGACCATCGTATCCAAAAAGAGAAGTCCACCTTCCGTTGATCCTGAGCCGGGAAGATGCCCTCCTTCCTCTCAGCAGTTTGAGTTCGCTTCGCGAAATCATGCTGACAACTTTGGTTTGTGTTTGTCTCTTGGTCAACGTGGCAACTTGTACGTAAGTATCGAGTGTGATTCGGCTGACCTTGGTTGGATAGGATCAGACCGCGCAATGCCGAGGTGTGATGGCCATGTCTTCCATAACAACAGAAACCATTTTTGTTACGGCCCACAGGAGCGCGAAGTAGTACGATAAAGGTCCCTTCCGAAAGGTACGCGCCAACCCTCTCCAAGCGCGGTTGTTCAAATCGCAGATTGTTTTGCAGGCGTTGGTTGCGTGCACTGCCTATGTTGCCGTCTAGCGAACTGCCGTGCTAGGGCGGTCGGTTGAACCGCCTGAAATCATCGAGCAGTCAAGACAGAATGCCGACACCTTTCAATAACGGAACCCTCGAGAAAGCACGGAGGAGAGGAACGCCATGATAATCAGCAACTACGTCGAAGCATCGGGAACATTGCAGGCTCCGCTGCAGCTGCTCGTGATTGAGGATTCCCGCGATGATTTCGATCTTGCGGTGCGAGCACTCGAGAACGCCCAATTACATGTCAATGCCGTCAAGGTGGCATCGCGAGAATCGTTCACCAGCTTGGTGGCAACCCACACCTACGATGTGATTCTTGCAGATTACCGTTTACCCGGCTGGACGGGGATCGAGGCGCTCGAGTTCCTCAAAGCACAAGGAAACGACACACCGCTCATCCTGGTAACCGGAGCACTGGGCGAGGAAAAGGCAATCGAGTGCATCAAACGAGGGGTAGCCGATCTCATACTGAAAAACCGCCTGAGTGCGCTTCCGGCGGCTGTGTGCAGAGCGATCTCCGAAAGAACCATGCGCGTGGTCAAGAAGAAGGCAGAGACATCACTGCGAGAAAGCGAAGCACGATTCCGAACCTTGGCAGATTCTATTGCATCGGCGGTTCTCATCTATCAGGGTACGGAGTGCCAGTATACGAATCGGACGGCGCAACGGTTGACCGGCTACTCCGAGAAGGAGCTTTTGGACCTTACATCTTGGGATCTAGTGCACCCCGCATCGCGTTCGCTGGTAGTGGATCGCGGGTTGTCAGGTGTTCGTGACATACAAGGCTCAACCCGGTACGAAACGAAGATCCTCACCAAGCAAGGAGAGGTGCGCGTATGGGATGTGACGCTGGGAAAGATTGAAATCGAAGGCGAAGCTGCAGGGTTAGTCACGGCCCTGGATATCACGGAAAGCAAAGCAGCAGAAGCATTGCGCGAACATGGCGGATATCGTGATCCGCTGACGGGTCTGCTGTCGAGCGCACAAGCGCAACAGATTTTTTTTGGGGAGACAAAACGGTCCCAGCGAACCAGCCGCTCGGTTGCACTGGTGCTGCTGAAGCTGGACAATTTGAAGCAAATAAACGAGGAATCCGGACTATCCGAGGGACGCCGCGTGCTGTGCAAATTGGCGAACATCGTCGGCGATGTCTGCCGGCACGTGGATAGCGCATCGCGATATGCGGACGATGAGTTTGTCCTGATTTTACCGGAAACCGCGGCGTCCGGTGCGCGGCACGTGGTGCGGCGAATCGCAGAGCGTTTAAAGGACGACATCCCCCCCCGGGGGCTGGCAATGAGTGCGGGGGTCGCCGCGTACCCGCAGGATGGCTCGACCATTGAGCACTCGTTGCGCGCAGCGAAACGGGACCTGAAGAAAATCGATACCCTACCGGCAAAGGAGCTGGCGCGGTCGGCATGAAAATAGCGAGAAACTCAACACCAAAGTGGCCGAATGTTCTATCGGATATGTTTATGGCACCCGGGTATTCCACAATCGCTCTCACTGTTCTGTGGTTTATCCGCAAGCGCCGCGGCCCGCCCTTCCACGGGATGTGTATGACTACCGTCCAGACCAACACGAGCGGCCCCTTTACAGCTAGTAACGGGAACCTTATTCCCAAAGCCGGCGTTTTCTATAACCGGCGAAAGCTCCATAGGGGGCCATCCGACCTGGCCCGGAACGACACCTTCTTCGAGCTTCCTCCGGAGAGTACAAATTCGAACGCCTCCAAATTCGCCCAAGGACCGCGGGTTCTTCCTGGGCGCGCGGGACTAGTAGGCTTGCGAATTGAAAGCTAACCGACGCATGAGTGGAGAGCGATTTGTTGCTGGGTTCAAGCTCACCATAGTCTTCGCGGCGGTTTTTTGCGCGGCTGTCGTGGGTTACTTGACTGGGATTCGCCAAACGCAGGCGACCACGGGCGCCCCGCAGAAGACCTACGAACTCAATATTGGGCAAACGCATCTTCGTCTCACCGCAGGGGCCCTGGGCGTGGGTCTAATGCTCGCTCTGACCGTTTTGCTCTCGACCGTGGTTCTTCTCGCTATTATCGCGCGCCGGAGGAGCATGCGGGCAGATGCGGCCAACCGCAAATTGTCCAGTGCGATTAGCGATGTTACGGAGCGGAAGAGGGCAGAAGAAAAATTCAAGGGACTTTTACAAGCCGCGCCCGACGCGATGGTGATCGTCAACCAGGAAGGGGAGATCGTCCTCGTTAACTCTCAAACGGAAAAGATGTTCGGCTACACGCGGAGCGAACTACTCAATCAGAAAGTCGAAATGTTGCTGCCGGAGAAATTCCGCGGGAAGCACGCCGGCCACCAGCATGGATTCTTCAGCAACCCTAATGTTCGATCCATGGGCATGGGCCCTGAACTTTATGCGCTTCGTAAAGATGGCACGGAATTCCCCGTGGAGATTAGTCTCAGTCCACTGGAAACAGAGGAGGGCATTCTAGTCTCCAGTGCGATTCGAGATATCACCGAACGTAAACAGACCGAAGAGGCGTTGCGACGAAGCGACGAACGACTAAACCTATTGGTCCAGGGAGTCAAGGATTACGCAATCCTGATGCTCGACCCGGAGGGCTGTGTAACCACTTGGAATGAAGGGGCTGAGCGCATCAAGGGCTATCGCGCTGAGGAAATCATCGGTGTGCACTTCTCAAGGTTCTACACTCCGGAAGCTGTAACACAAGACAAGCCTTCCCAAGAACTGAAGATCGCCGTAGAACAGGGGCGCTTTGAAGAGGAAGGCTGGCGCGTGCGGAAGGACGGTTCCAGTTATTGGGCCAGCGTGATAATCACCGCGCTGCGCGATAAGACAGGTCAACTGCTGGGCTTCGGTAAGGTGACCCGGGACATCACGGAACGGAGAGAGGCTGAAGAGGAGGTCAAACGCCAGCGAAACGAGCTGGGGCGGTCTAATGCGGATCTGGAAGAAGCCAACAAGGAGCTGGAGGCGTTCAGCTATTCGGTTTCGCACGACCTGCGAAGCCCGCTTAGGACCATTGACGGCTTCAGTCATGCTTTGCTCGAAGATTGCGCTGACAGACTCGATGACGCAGGCAAGACTCACCTGAATCGGATATGTGCCGCAACACAACGCATGGGCTTGTTAATTGACGACCTTTTGAATCTTTCACGCTTAACCCGCACCGAGTTGCATAGGCAAAGTCTAGATATCAGCGCGCTCGCTTGCTCCATCGCGGGCGACCTTCAGAAGGCCCAGCCCGGACGTCAGATTGAACTGCGCATCCAAGGTGGCCTTAAGACAACGGCGGACCCGGGCTTGTTGCGGGTCGTACTGGAAAACCTGCTGAGCAACGCGTGGAAATTTACCTCGAAACGAGCTTCGGCGCGCATCGAGTTCGGCCAGGCTCAAGTCAATGGCACCCTGGCCTTTTTCGTGCGTGATGATGGCGCGGGATTCGATCCGGCCTATGCCGATCGGCTTTTCGGCGCTTTCCAGCGACTTCACGCCCCCACCGAGTTTTCCGGAACGGGCGTCGGCCTGGCCACCGTGCAACGCATCGCCCACCGGCACGGTGGACGCATCTGGGCGGAAAGCGCGGTCGACCGCGGTGCGACTTTTTATTTCACAATGGGCGAAACGGCTACCCAAGGAGCGGAGGATGAAAAACGAAACGATTATGCTGGTCGATGATAATCCTGACGACGAAACCCTCATGTTGCGCGCACTGAAGAAGAACAACCTCATGATCGAAACTGTCGTCGCCCGCGACGGTGTGCAGGCATTGGATTACCTGTTTGGCGAAGGCGCTCATGCGGGCCGCGATACCCGGGAAATGGCCCGGGTGGCTCTTCTTGATTTGAAGCTGCCCAAGGATGGGCTGGGAGTACTTCGCCGCCTGCGCGCCGATGATCGAACAAGATTGCTGCCGGTCGTCATTCTCACGTCATCGAACGAGGACCAGGATCGCATCAACAGTTATGGCCTGGGCGCGAATAGTTATGTGCGCAAGCCAGTAGACTTCGATACGTTCGTGGCCGCTGCCGCGCAACTCGGTCTCTATTGGATGGTTCTGAACGAGGCGCCACCAAGGAGAGTCTAGATGTGAATCTCGACCCTTCCATAGTTTAACTGCGCCACTACCCCTTCCTGAGCGCAAAAGAAGGTTCCCATGAAAAAAGCAATCGCCGTCTCGAATCGTCGTTTGACGCGCCGGTGGAATCTGGCGGTCCGTCTGCGCTTTCGGATTATGAATTCTACTATACCGGAGCAGCGAGCCGAATCGCTGAACATCTCGGAGGGTGGCGTTTATTTTACGACAGCGCTAACACTCGAACGAGGCGCGGCGATTCAGCTTCTGATGAAGATGCCAAGAGAAGTCACCGGCAAACCACCAACGGAATGGCGGTGCAAAGGACGCATCGTCCGCGTCAAACCGTTGATTTCCCCGCTCGGTTCGCTCGGCGTTGGCGTGAAGTTTGACGGCTATGAAATCCTTCCCCCTGTGAGCACTTGCCAGACTAGATCCTAGGGCGAACAGAGGAACCCGGTGCCCTAACAGGGAGATCCGCCCGTCGAATTGCGTCCTGGCCGATCCGCCCGACGGTTTGGTTTTCGAAACCGACCGAGGAATCCGGGAAACGATGACCCTTCCCTTCCGCGTATTTTCAACACGTTGTATTCCTTGATGCCCCCGTAAGAGCCTGAGTTTCCAATTCGTAGTACCCTGTCACGGCTGAGGTCGCTCACCAACGATTTAAGGATAGAATCTGGAGATTTCTACGTTCAGGGGAGGGTGTCGTAGTGGTTAGTCACGTCGAGCATGAGCATCGTGATTGTTATGTCGAGGATTGTTCTCGTGAAAGGACAAAGCCCTTGGTGCATCCGAAACACTCGCATAAGTCTCTTGGCCGATTCGGAATCGCAAGTCTAGATTTCGGGATCCTCACGATCCTTCTTACGTTCACGCTGCACGCGCAAGAACCCTCTTCGGCAACGGCTCCGACCGCTTCCGGGGATCCTGCAAAAATCGATCAGGCCTGGCAGAGGGCCAGCTCGAAGTATGATGCGGCGCGCGACGCAATCCTCAAAGAAGTCGATCGCGTAGTTCACGAAGGTGCCTACCGCGCGGACTTCGAGTCGCTTGAAAAGTACCAAGTGCCCGAGTGGTACAAGGACGCGAAGTTCGGCATCTTCATCCACTGGGGAGTTTATTCGGTGCCGTCATTCGGGAGTGAGTGGTATCCGCGCAACATGTATATCCGAGACTCCAAAGAGTACAAGCACCATATCGATACTTATGGTTCACCCGACAAGTTTGGGTACAAGGATTTCATTCCGATGTTCAAGGCCGAGCAATTTGACCCCTCGGCCTGGGCGCGCCTGTTCAAAGAAGCCGGAGCGAAATACGTCGTCCCGGTCGCGGAGCATCACGATGGTTTCGCAATGTACAACAGCGGGGTGTCCGACTGGAGCGCAGCAAAAATGGGCCCTCGCCGAGATCTCATTGGGGATCTCGCAAAAGCGGTTCGTGCCGAGGGTCTTTATTTCGGAGCCTCATCGCATCGCGTGGAACACAATTTTTTTCTTGGCGTCGGTCGCAGCATTCCATCAGACATTAATGACCCGAGGTATGCCGCCCTGTATGGCCCCGCGCACACCTGGCTCAGAAACAAGAAGGGTACATCTCTCGCCGGTGATTTCACGTATGTCTCGCGTGCTTGGGCCGATGACTGGCTAGCTCGATCGGCCGAGATCGTCGAGAAATATCATCCTGATATCATGTACTTCGATTGGTGGATCGGACAACCTTCCATTCGCGAAGACCTGGCGCGTTTTGCCGCCTTCTACTACAACTTCTCGGGTAAGTACGGCGACCACGTGGGCGTCATCAACTACAAAGAGGTCGCCTTCCCCGAGCATTCCGCCGTGCTCGATCTCGAACGCGGCCAGCTCGCTGAGATTCGACCGCTCTATTGGCAGACCGACACGTCGGTGAGCAACAAATCCTGGGGTTACATCAAGAACGATACGTTTAAAACGCCAGAGTTTATCGTTCACCAGCTTGTTGACATCATCAGCAAAAACGGTAATTTGCTGATGAATATCGGGCCCGAACCCGACGGCACAATACCCGAGGACGTCCAGCAAATATTGCGCGACGTTGGTTCCTGGCTAAAAATAAATGGTGAAGCTATTTACGGCACGCGCCCGTGGAAGGTATATGGCGAGGGCCCTACCAAGGCGGCTGCCGGTTCCTTCCATGACACAGACACTCAGGCCTACACTCCGGAAGATTTCCGCTTCACTCTAAAGGGTCATACGCTGTATGCCATTGGACTCGGTTGGCCCTCGAGTGCGGAGGCGGTGATTCATTCGCTGGGAGCCACCGGCCTTGGCAGTGGTCAGAAGATTTCCTCGGTTTCGCTACTGGGCTCCGAAGCAAACCTCAAATTCGAACAGCATCCCGACAGCTTGCGCGTTACTCTACCGCCTAAGCCTTCGACAAAATATGCGTACGCTCTCCGTATTTCGCTAAGCGCTCCTAATTAAAAGCAGAGAGTAATGGTGGTGAGGGCTGCGGACATTGGCGGAGATGTTTCGCGTCGTAATCCCCACAAGGGCAGCCAGGTCTAATTCGACCAAACCCCTCTTCGTTATGTGCAGCTAAATACTGGCTGTCCAATTTTATTAATTCTAAACTCAGGCGGCTTTTTTCTTATGGGCCTTAGCTTCTGAGCGGCGTCCGATGGTTTGCCGGATGAAGTCCACTTCTTCTTGACGATACGGCTGGCCGTTCGTGCGAAAGATTTCGTGGAACCACACGGCTGGCTCCCGGTCCGTATAAGGTTTCTGCCAGGAATCCCACGGAAGATATGTCTGTGTCTTTCCCGCGGCAAATCCCCAATTCATCGCCGCCACCTTATATTTCTTGGCGATCGGGAGCGACCCTTCAAACGTACTGCCATTGCCACGGGCCATGTACTCGGTACACAAAATCGGTCGACGGTACTGCAGGAGTTGCACTACATGTTTTTCGAAATCGTCCGCCTTGCCATAATTATGGAACGAGACGACATCGGACTGATTCAGTTGAATTTTCGCCATTGGGTCAAGCTTCTCCGGGGATGACCAGTCGCCTTTCCATAAGCCGCTTGTCAAAGGCTGCTTTGGATGCACCGAGCGCGCCCACGCAAATACTTTTGGCAAGAGCGCAAGCACCAGGGCGGGCTTGTCGGGCGGCTCAGATTTGCCGTAGCTGCCGGAATTGGTGTTGTCAGGCTCATTCCAGACGTCCCAGCCCAGAATCCGCTTGTCGTTTGCAAACGCGCCAACGATGCCTTTGACATAACCTTCGAGCCGCGGGTATTCCGCGGGATCCTGCAGCGCGCGGGCCCCCGGACTTTGCAGCCAGCCGGAATTGTGAACGCCCGGCGTTGGCTCGTGCTGCGTGCCGAGCTGAGGATTGGGGTCCCAGCAGGAATCGAAGAGAACCAAGAGTGGTTTGATGCGATGCTTTGCCGCAATACGGAGAAATGTATCGATACGATGACGGAAACCTGTTGGGTCCTGCTTCCAAGGCAGATCGTGGAGGAATACGCGCATGGTGTTGAGGCCAAGCGATTCGGCCCACCCAAGTTCGGTATCTATGCGCTTGGGATCAAATGTGTCAGGCTGCCACATCTCCAGCTCGTTGATTGCGTTTGCTGGAATATAGTTGCTGCCGACAAGCCACGGCTGCCGGCTGTACCAATCATTGGCACTTTTTTCAGTCCAGCGCTGGGGCTCCGTTTGCGCCGTTGCCACCGCGGGAAGGCTGAAAATAATGAGAAGAAAAGCAAACATTTTTCTAATAGCGCAGTTAGGCATGCGGTTTCTTCCGGCCTTTGAGTAGATTTTATCTTGCAGAGAGTATGACGGCTGACAGCCATCTAGAATATATACGCTAGGTTCTTGGGAAGCAAAGCCCATCTCGCACAAACCTCCCAGCGAATTCACGAGATTGCCAGAGTGCAGGATACGGTCTTGATAACGAGTTCAAAGCCCGGGGAGAAGTGTTTTCATAGACCTATCGCGTGATTGGGGTAGTTAGAAGAGCACCTATGTGGAGCGTCGCCGCGTTCACCGGGAACTCGTATGTTAGGCTAGCTAAAAATGGCAACCACTAAAGAAGACGTAGCACAGGTGGCCCAAAGCGGCGTGCGCCAGAGCGATCGTGTAAGCTTCACGCTGGCGCTGGAAGCCATTGGGAGCGACGCCAGCGGGCAGGATTTCATAGCGCCGGCGCACACAATTTTGGTAAGCCGCAATGGCGCCGTGCTTCTCCTCAAGACCAAGTTGGCCGCCGGGCAGGAACTGCTTCTGCGCCGCAAGGACCGAAGCAATCAACTTCGAGCCGGACGCGCACAAGTGATCGCTGAAATCGACAAGAATGGCGACGGCTTTGTGTACGCTGTCGCACTCGAAGATCCCGCAATCAATCTTTGGGACATCGAGTTTCCTCCTCTCGAAGAATCCGAGGAGACTCTTGCGCGGATGTTGGTCGAATGCAGTTTCTGCCAGAGGCGCGAGGTCGCTTATCTGAACGAAAAAGAGCTGAAAGCGTTTGAAGCACGGAGATGTCTGGCGCGACACTGCCCGCATTGTGGAACGCCAGCAATTTTCACGCAGGCGCAGGAGGACTCAGCCACAACGGCAAATACAAAGACTACCTCCGCATCGGCTCCGGCCAAGATTTACCCCTCGCGAAATCGAACCCGCGTAAAAGCTCGCATTCTAGCGTGTATCCGGCAACGGGGCTTCAGCGAAGAGGTGGCCGTCTGCGAAGATTTGTCGAGCGGTGGTCTAAGCTTCCGCAGCCGCAATCAATATGCGGAGGGAACTCGCGTCGAGGTAGCTGTACCATTCACACCCGGCAGCGGCAATATTTTTGTGCCGATACGAATTGTCTTCTCGCAGGAAATGCCGACTGCAGGTCTCTACCGGCACGGGGCCGCATACATCAAGGCGCCCGCAAATCAAACTTCTTAACTCTGATTCTTTTTTCGGCCGCACTCGTCCCGTGCCGAGGCGCGAGGGCACTCGCGAAATTTCTGCAGCACCTCCAGGATTTGCTTGCCATACATCTCCACCTTTCGCTCACCGAACCCATGTACACGACGGACTTCCCGGAGTGAGCACGGCCGCATACGGCAAAGTTCATCGAGCGACGTGTCATGCATCACAATGAACGCAGGTATGCCTTGCTTTTTCGCGGTGATGCGCCGCCACTCACGAAGATACTCTCGGAGTTCGAAGCTAGTTTCTGCAACAGAATCCGCTATCGGCTCCGACCCAGCGACCGGCAAATGTTTTGCAACAGCAGCGGAACCGCCGATCGGCCTTGTTGGTTGAACAGGCTTAACTCCTCGTTTCCGTTTTGACGGGCCGGCATCTACCGGAGCCGAAAGCCATGGTGGTTCACCGCTGCACACGTCGCAGGCCGCGCAAGATTTCCACTTGGGGTTTTCCCCAAAGTGAGAGCAAATCTGATGGTGCCGACAAGTTCTCGATTCGACGAACCGCCGAATCGTGTGATAACGATCCCAGGCCCGTTGTTTCTCTGCGGCGTCGGTCAGCTGCTCAACAAAGTACGTCAGCAGGCCCACGTCGCGCTTCTGCCAAAGCAAAAGACATTCCGCAGGTTTCCCATCACGACCGGCCCGGCCAGCTTCCTGATAATACTGTTCGATCGATTTAGGCATTGAGAGATGAATAACCGCCCGAACGGCGGCCTTGTTAATCCCGAGTCCAAAAGCGATTGTCCCAACAAGTACGCGTACATCGTCGGACATCCAGCGTTCCTGATTGCTTCGCCGTGTGCCGGCATCCATTTTCCCGTGATACGCGATGGCTTTGATTCCCTGTTCTTCAAGGAAGCGCACGGTCTCCTCAACTCGCGTGATCGTTGGTGCGTACACAATGATGTTGCTGCCCGCATATTTCCGCAGTGCCCGCACCAGCAAAGTGTTTTGTGTGCGAGACTCGCACTCCTTCACCACATAGCGCAAATTAGGTCTATGGAAGCTGGCGATGTACTTATCCGGGTCACGTAACTTGAGCTGTTCGATGATGTCGTGGCGAACCTGGCGAGTGGCACTGGCTGTAAACGCAGCAATGGGCCGATCAGGAAAATGAATTCGCAGGGAGCTCAACTGCCGATATTCCGGCCGAAACTCGTGCCCCCATTCCGAAATGCAGTGGGCCTCGTCAATCGCGAAAAAAGAAATGGCTACGCGCTGAAGCCATCCGATGGTGTCGACGTGCGCGAGCCGCTCCGGCGAAAGATACAGGAGGCGATATTCGCCCTCCCGCGCCTTGCGAAGGACCATGGACTGCTCCTGTTGGCGTTGCGAACTGTTGAGCAGTGCCGCGGGGATGCCTAGCTGGCCGAGCTGCGCCACCTGATCTTGCATCAGGGCGATTAAAGGCGACACCACGACAACTGTTTGTCCGGACAGCATCACGGCGGGTAGCTGATAGCACAATGATTTGCCACCGCCTGTTGGCATCACGACACATGTGTCGCGGCTCGCCAATAGGCTTCGCACAATCTTCTCTTGAAAAAGCCGAAATGATTGGTAACCCCAATAGCGCTGCAGGAGGGGCAGAAGGTCAGCTTGCGAATTCACGGCACAAGTATAAAGTGCGGTTGAATCGACGTCTAATCGTAAGTTGTTTGGCTACGAACATTCGCAAAGGAAAGCCACAGGTAAGTTCGCTGTTGCCGCACTCCCAGGACAAATGCAGGCAATTGCAGAAATCTTAGTCAAGTACAGGAGCTGCAGATCGTTCACGCTGGCGACGGCGCTGATAGTGCATGGCGATATTCATGTAAGCTTTGCCACTGGGCGTCTCGAAACACAACACGAGAGCCTCGGTGTCAAGGCTTCCGGATAACCCATCTTCGCTCGTGTGCAATTCCGGCGGAAAAACTTTGAAACGGAATCCCTGATCGTTTAGCAGAGTTACGGAATTGCCGATGACCATATTCGCAAGCTCGCAAACTGTTTCGCGAACGATTTGCTCGGACTCCTCGACTTGGGCGCCGGCCAAGTAGCTGGCCACTTTGACGGCGACGCTGGGCTCCAGATCAAGAATCACGCGGCCCTCGATTTCGCCCTTAATCACGATTAATGCCGCAATTCCCTTGCGACGGTAAATCTCCTCATCCATGCTGAGGTCGGCGATTTTGGTAGCGCACTGCAAAGTCTCGGCCAGAACAGCATCCGCGGCGTTGATGAAAGGCTGAATGAGCTCCATCTTCATGGCTGACGCTCTCCCGCAACGCCTGCGGGCGCGGGCACACCCTCGTCGCTTAAGACATAGCGAAGGATTTCGTACAGCACGTCAGGCTTGACAGGCTTTTGCACGAAATGCTTCGCGCCCTTCTGCAGCGCCGCCAAAATATTCTCCTGGTAACCCACCGAGGAGACCATGACGATTCGAGCATCCGGATGCTGGCGCACGATTCGTTCAACGGCCTCGATGCCTTCCATTTGCGGCATGGTGATATCCATGAGTACGATGTCTGGATGGATACGGTTGAATTCGGCGATCGCTGTTAGGCCGTCGCCGGCTTCGCCAGCGATCTCGCCGCCGAACGCTTCGATCATCTTGATCAGGTTTTTCCTGGCGAAGACGGAATCGTCCACCACGAGATAGCGCACCGGTTGTTGATCTTTTTTCCGCGTCAGAGCTGCGAACTGTTCCATGACTATCTCCTTAGGCAACCTATTCTTTGGTTTTCCCTGTTACGACCGGCGAGGAAGTTTCCGCCGGTTCGGTATGCGAGCGATCCGTGCTGCAGTGATGATGCAAGAGGCTCGCAATCCCCTCGAGAGCTACGATTCGTGTCGCAAACCCTTTGACAATGGCGGCCCGGGGCATTCCGCCCACCACGCACGTGTCTTCGCTTTGAGCAACGGTCAACCCGCCGGCCGACTGAATGGCGCCCAGCCCCTCAGCGCCATCTTCGCCCATGCCTGTCATGAGCACACCGATTGCGCTCGAGCCAATTTCCCGAGCCACTGAGTGAAACAGCACATCCACCGAAGGCCGGTGACCATTGACGGGCGCGCTGTCGGAGAGCACCGCGATATCCCCCCGAGACATGCGCCGCACAACCATGTGGCGATTGCCCGGACATACCAGCGCTCGGCCGGCGAGCAATAAATCTCCAGACTTCGCTTCCTTCACATCAACGGCAGAAAGATCGTCCAGGCGCCGCGCAAACATTTCTGTAAATCCTTCCGGCATGTGCTGCACGATCACAATGCTTCCGGCAAAATCCGCGGGCAGTTGAGAGAAAACATACTGCAGTGCCACTGGTCCACCGGTGGAAATGCCAATGGCTATAATGAGCTTAGGCGGACTCTGAATCTTTGAGCGGGACTTGGCGCCGATGCGCTTCTCCGCAAGGTCCTGCTCGCGAATTTTGGGAATTCGTGCTCGAGACGCTCCCTTGATCTTTTCCGTCAGCTCGGCGGCAATGGCCTCCAGATGACCTGCGGCAGCATCGCGAGGCTTAGCGACGAAATCGAAGGCTCCCAGCGACAGCGCCTTGAACGTTGAGTAAGCTCCCTTCCTAGTGTGGGTGCTCACAACAATAACCGGTAATTGAAATTGCCGCATGATGGCGCGAAGCGTTTCGATGCCGTCCAAACGCGGCATCTCCAGGTCGAGCGTAATTACGTCCGGTTTCAATTCCTCAATTTTTTTCAGCGCAAACTCGCCGTCCATGGCGGTGCCGACAACTTCGATGGAGCTATCGCCGTGAAGAATTTGCGGAATCAGTTTCCGCATCAATGCGGAATCGTCGACCACGAGAACGCGCACTCGCTTGCTCATGCAATGGCCCCCAGCACTGGCGCGCGGCCAAGTTTAGCGACAACCGACGCCACATTGAGGATGAGCACGACAGTTCCATCGCCCAGAATCGAAGCGCCACTCACAAGCTCACTCGTCGCGAAGAAGTCTCCGAGAGTCTTGATGACCAGCTCTTCTTCGCCAACCAGGGTATCCACGAGCAAGCCGAACTTGCGCTCGCTGGAGCCGATGACGATTGCGAAAAAACGTTTGCGGCTCTCGACCGCGTGAATGGCTCCCAAACGATCGAGCCGAACCACTGTGAGCAGATGATTACGAAGCTGAAGAACTTCACGCTGATCAACCCGATGGATATCTGTTTCAGCAACCCTGGTAATTTCCAACACCGAGCTAAGTGGCACAGCGTACAAGCGCTCACCGGCGCGGAACAAAAGCGCCTGGATGCTAGCGAGTGTCAGCGGAACACGCAGGAAGAACGTCGTTCCTTTTCCCGGCTCGGTGGCGATCGTTACCGTGCCTTTCAGCCTGTCGAGCACGGTTTTGACAACATCCATGCCCACGCCGCGCCCGGAAATCTCGGTTACCTCGGCCGCTGTGGTAAGTCCCGACTCGAAAATCAGGTTGAAGGCTTCCGTATCGCTCAAATGTTTGGATTCTTCAATGGAAATAAGTCCACGCTCGATGGCTTTCGCGACAAGACTCTTGCGGTCAATGCCTTGACCGTCGTCGCGCACCTCGATTACAACTTGATTGCCTTGATGGTAGGCGTTCAAGCGAACTGTGCCGCGGGCGGATTTTCCGGCTGCAACTCGGGTCTCCGAAGGTTCAATGCCGTGGTCCACGGCGTTGCGCACCAAATGGGTCAGCGGTTCGCCAAGAGAATCCAGAATCCCTTTATCGAGATCGGTATTCTGCCCCGCCAATTCGAGTGCGACATCTTTGCCTCGTAACTTGGCTACGTCTCGTACAATCCGCGGGAGACGGCGAAAAATCTGCTCGACCGGCACCATGCGGATCTTCATGACTGACTTCTGGAGGTCGTCGAGCACACGGGATTGAAAACTGAGGGCGTCGGCAAATTTTCCGCGCAATGGATCCTTCGGGTGGCGCCGGTCAAATTCCTGCATAACCCTTTGCAACATAGATTTCCCAATGATCATTTCACCGACCAAGTTCATGACCGCGTCAATCCGGCCTGCATCTACACGCAAGGTGCTCTCGGCGACGGCAGCCAGAGCTCGGCCAGCATTGCTTTCTTTTTTCTTGGGTGAAGGCGTTCCTTCCTGAACAGCTTTTACTTCCGCGGTTACCGTGGCCGCCTCAGAATCGAGCAGGGCAGCCAGCATTTCCTGTTCGGGCGTCTCCAGTACAATGGCTCGCTCGACGGTAATATCGGCAACAACCAGGGGGATGCGACACTTCTTCGAAAGCGATTCCTTATCGAGTGTGCTCACCACGGCTGCTTCGATGAAGTCGACATTTTCAGCGGCAGTATTGTCTTCGGGACGCAAAGCCAGGACTGTGCCAACATTATGCAGCACGTTGCGCACAAGTTGCAGGGCCGCCGCGCGCATCTGGCTATTCGGGTCAATCCGCAGCCCAAGGTTGTAGACTGTGTCGCCGCGGTGCAGCGCTTCAGCGATCATGAGCTGCTCGTACTCGCTCCATTCAAACTTCGCACCCGGCACGGCAGGTGCCGGAGCCACGCTCCGGGGAACTTCTTCCGGTTTACCAAGGAGTTGGCGGATGTGCGTACGCAACGCTTCTCCTGCAGGAGGCTGCAAGTTGCCGCGATAAGCGGCCAGCATGGCATGGAACGTATCGGCGGCGGTAAGCACCACCTCGGCGAGCGCCGCAGTTCGTGAGCCCGCTGCGTCCGGAGCCAACACATCTTCGAGCTCATGCGCCAGATCGCTCAGCTCGTGATACCCGCAAGCGGCCGAATCGCCTTTCAGGGTGTGCACCGTCCGGCGAACCCTCTTGATTACTTCTGCATCACCAGGCAAGCGTTCGAGATCGAGCCCCGCTTCATTGAGAGCTTGCAGAAGCTCCTGCGCGCTCTCGAAAAAGATGTCACGCAGCTCCGCATTGCGATCCTCGGAAAAGAAGTTCACGCGTTCCCCTCGACCCGCTGGTAAGCCGTGCCGTTATTGTGGTGAATCATCCGAAATTTGGTGGAGAGCCCGAACAGGCTTTCCGCATGGCCCACCAGCAAGTATCCTTCGGGATTCAAGCAGTGATAGAACTTCTCAACCAGACGCTTCTGTTCGGCCTCGTCGAAATAAATCATCACGTTACGGCAGAAAATAAAATCATTGCGCTGAGGTAGGAATTCAGTCTTCAAATTGTGGAAGTCAAATTGGACCAGTTCCTTCAGTCTTTTTTTGATTGTGTAGCGGTCGCCCGTTTTTTCAAAATAACGAAGACGCGTGGTGTGGTCGACCGGCTCCATCTGCGACTCGTTAAATATTCCTTCTTGCCCGGCGCGCAAAGCGGCGTAACTGATGTCTGACGCCAGAATCTCCAGGCGCCAAGGCGGTGGAATCAACGGCTTTGGGGAAGGAATGTCGAACGGTAGCGGGTTTCTGAGATAATAGTAAGCCAGCGCGTCGCAGATCATGATCGCCGCGGTAAAAGCCTCCTGGCCGGTCGAGCATCCTGCGCTCCAGACGCGAATGGTCCAATCGCGGCGCTCCTGTTTGCGGTGCAACAAGGCTTCAAGAAGGGTCTTCTGAAAGAGCTCGAGCTGAGGTTTATTGCGGTAAAAGCTTGTTTCGTTGACGGTAAGGTTTTCCAGCAGTGACGCCAGTTCCGGTTTACCCTCGCGGCTGGTCAGTAACCGGTAATAGTTATAGAAGGAATCTATCTGGCAGACCTTTAGACGCCTTTGCAGGCGATCGCGCAGAAAATGCGTGCGCCGCTCATCAAAATACATGCCGCATTCCTGGTAAACCAGCGTCTGGAGCAGCTTCAACTCCACTTCAGTGAGCTGCACTTGCGCAGTAAGTGTTCCCATTGCCTCTCGCTATCATGGATTCAATCGCGCTCTTGCAGGCCGCTGCAGGAATACAGACTCAGGCCAACACCGGTACTTGTTCTGCCGTCATTTGCTCCAGCCGACGGAGTTCGCCGCCTTGCATAATTTTCGCGGTATCCAACAGAATCACCAGGCGCCCGTTCAACTTTCCAACGCCGGTTACGTAGCTCATTTCACCTTCCTGAAACATGCTGCTTGGCGCCACCACTTCCGAAGGGGGGATTTTCAGAACCTCAGAAGCCGAGTTCACAATCAGGCCAATGACTTTGTTCTCGACCTCCACGACCAGGACGCGATTTTTTTTATTGGGCTCGAGATCTTTCGCGCCAAAGCGCTTGCGTAAATCCATCACCGGAATTATTTTGCCGCGCAAGTTGATGACACCCTCGATGTAATCCGGCGCGTTTGGAACTACAGTGATTTCCGGTACGCGCACAATTTCGCGGACCGTTGAGATGCGCACGCCGAACGTTTCATCTCCTATTCGAAAGCCCACCACTTGGAGGTCTTTGTCCATTTGGCATCTCCCGCCGGCTTACGAACGCGCAACCCCTGCGTACTCTTCATCCCTCATGCGGGCTTGCACGAGGTCGCGCCGTGTTACG
Source organism: Candidatus Dormiibacterota bacterium (assembly GCA_035602605.1). Taxonomy (GTDB): domain Bacteria; phylum Acidobacteriota; class Terriglobia; order Acidiferrales; family UBA7541; genus DASQHY01. The sequence goes on along the minus strand of DATNLZ010000075.1, from coordinate 78,578 downwards.
CCACGCCGGATTTCCGCGGTATCAGTGATGCGCTCAAGCACGAAGCGATCCATGCTTTCTAGCAAGTGACTCGACAGCTTTAACATCTGCTCAGCAGCAGCTGATAACTCCGTCGAACCTGAAGCGGACTGTTGCACCAGCTCGCGCATTTTCTCCATGGCACGCACCACCGCTACGGCTCCGGAAGCTTGCTCTTCGACCGCTGAGTTGATCTCCTGAGTAATTTCCGTCAGCCGGCTAGTGGCTTTGCCGATTTGCGCCGAGCCGACGGATTGCTCCTTGGTGGCCGCACCGATTTCCTGTGCGAACTTGTACACCTCAGTGACAACACTTGAGATCTTGTTCAGCGCTGAGTTCAGATCGGTTCCCAGGGATAGGCCCTCTTCAACGACGCGCGTGCTTCGCTGCATATTGTCGACAGCCTGGCGCGCCTCTTTCTGGATACTCTCGATGAGGTCGGAAATTTCCTTGGTGGATTGCGTGGATTTTTCAGCAAGCTTGCGGACCTCGTCGGCGACGACGGCAAAACCCAGACCGTGCTCCCCGGCGCGGGCGGCCTCAATCGCAGCGTTGAGCGCCAGCAAATTGGTCTGTTCGGCAAGATCGTCAATTACTTCGATAATCTTCCCGATGTCGTCCGCACGGCGTCCCAGCACAGAGATGATCTCCGCAGAGGTTCGAATGGACTGATTGGTGCGGTTCAAGCCGTCGGTGGCCTTTTCCATTTTGGCGATGCCCTGATCAACTTCTTCGCGCGAGCGGTTGCAGATGTCCAGCAATACTTTTGCCGTGTCAGCGACGCGCTGGATTGAAGTGACCATCTGGTCGATAGAAGCCGATGTTTCCGCCACGCTGGATGCCTGCACTTGCGTGTTCTTCACAACGTTCTGCACATTCACGCTCATCTCATGCATGGTACTGGTGACTTCCTCAATCGCCGAGGAAGCTTGCACACTTACTTTCGCGGATGCATCTGATGCGCCCGCCACTTGGTTTGACCCTGCGGAAACCTGCGAGGCGCTGTCGCGCACTTGCCTCACAAGGTCACGAAGGCCGTGCGCCATCCTGACAAAGGCATTGCCAAGGGTGTCACGTTTAGAGCGAGGGGAGATTTCGACGGTCAACTCGCCCTCTGCGATCGCCGCAGAGACCATAGCCATTTCTTTCAAGTAGGCGACCATATTGTTAAACGTGGTCGCCAGGGCGCCAATTTCATCATTGCGATGGATGTCGATCACCTGATCTAGATCTCCTGAGTCTCCAATCTCCCGAGCCACACGAATCAAATGTTCCAGAGGTTCACTGATGGACTTGGCCGTGTAATACGAAACCGCCATCCCGAGAAGTATGGCTACTAGCGTACCAAAGAAGGTAAGCCCGGTATTCCACGCGCTCGCTCGCGTCGCCGAATTGGTGGTCTCTTGCAACGCTTTGCTGATTTCCGTATTGGCCTGATCCAGCACCATGGCCGACTTGTTTAACCAGGAATTAGGATCTTTCTGCAGATAGAAAATCTGTAGATCCGAAACCGTAGAGTCTCCCGCATCGACCTGACGGCGCTTGGCAATCACCGGGCGCGCGAAGTTCTCTTGCCAGCTTTGCTCGGTGCTCTCAACCTGGATCAGCGCAGTGCGCAGCGAATCACTGGCGGCTTTGCCCTGGCCTTTCCTGACCAAATCCGCCAATTCAGACGTTCCTCTTCCTACCTTTTCCTCGTCGCGTGGATCTCCACTCAGCAAAAAGCTACTTAGATGCAAGCGATTGAGCATGATCTGGTAGCGCACCGCTTCCACCGTTCGCACGCTCTCCAGGGCGGCTGCAGCTTCGCTACGTGCGGTTCGTTCGCGCAGAACTGCCGCGGTGTTAAAGACGAACAGAAGAATAAGAATCGCCAAGATGGACCCGAACCCAAGGTAGAGTTTCTTACCGATCGTCATCGCCAATCCTCCCCGGCTCACCCGTCATGCCGGCCCATCCATGATTAATCTGTCTTGTCAGTGCTTTTGAACTCGAACACTACGATCTGCGTGGTTTCCTCTGCCCCTGTGTTGAATTTCCATTCCTTCACGGCGTCGACGGCTGGATTTACGAGCAAAGGATGCCCGCCGACTACTCGAGTCCTCTTCACTGTGCCATCCGGGGCGATGACCACTTCAATTTTCACTTTTCCGGTCACCGCCATCCGCTTGGCGAGATCTGGATATACGGGCGCCACCCGCGATTTCACCTTGCGCGCGCCATCATCGGTTGAACTATGCTGCGCCCAAGCGTACGGAGTCAGGAGCATCGCTCCAGCCAGCACTGCGGTGAAGATTCGGACCGAACCCTTGCGCCCAAGTCTCATTCCTCACCCTCCATTGCACAGACGTGCGCGTACACTCATTGAATTAAAGAGGATGCACGGCCCGGGCCAGTGCGGGCCTGGCGCACGCGGCAACTCGCACCACCGTGCAACCGATTCAATTAGCAGAGGTTAGGGCCTTTTCGTTGGTTTGCGGTGGCCCGCGCGATCGTCAGACTCTGTCTCAATCGACAGCGCCGCTTGCGGCACGCGGTCTCAGGGTGAGAACTGCCGGACCGCTCCCAGAACACACGCCCGGCGGAGGCGCTGATTGCCCGATTCGGCACCACTGAACTCATCGCTCATTGACTCATCATGAGACACCACAGTACGTTGAAGTGACTCGAATATTGTTTTGAGACGGGCAAACACTCCATGCGTGCCAAACAAAGGTCGATCGAGCAGTCTGTCGCATCTTGCGACAACGCCCTCCAAAAACTTTTTGTCGGATTGTCCGTCTCCGTAAACGCCGACGATCAGGACGCCATCGTCTCCGAGTACTGCAAGAAAATTCGAGCCTTTTTCGGTGTCGCTGGAGCCTGTTACTGCAAAGCTGTTTCTGCGGACGAACTCTTGTGCATTTCCACCGATGGTCCAATGGCCGAGGATTTTGCCGGAACCCTTCTCAGCACCAGGCAGCCATCGGTTTTCGCGGGCGCGATCAACGCGCGTCGAACGATTTGGGAGAATCCTATCGATTCCAGGCAAACTCCTCACTCAGCGCGCAGCACACCACGTGCTGGGCTCGCCACTCCGGTGATCATCGCCGAAAAAGTCCACGGTGTTTTTGGTCTTTTCGATAAGACCGCTGAAAGGTTTCCCCCCAACACGATTGCTGACCTGGACATTTTGATGGCGCTTCTCGCGAACCGCTTGGAAACAGCACATCTCTCCCAACAAGCTAGCCACTATCGCCAGCGCGCAAATAATTTAATGAATCTCGCGCTCGATTCAACACGCTCGTTTCGCATCCCGGATTTTGTACAGCGATTCACGGCACGCGCCGCCGAGATGCTGGGCGCTGGCATCGCGGCTCTGGTGTTGTTTCGAGGTGCCAAGCTTGAATCTGTTTTTGTTCACAGCGACCCGCCCATAGACGCTCGGGGACTCGAGGCATTGCGTTCACGCCTGTCAGAGCTGGCCCTCCGTCCCGCCTCGCAAATTCCTGCGGGGCCTGCGGAATTGGCGCCCGACCATCCATTGTCTGTGGCGCTCGGATCAAGCCACGTTGCGCTCACTCCGCTCACGGGGAGCACTGGGGATTTGCTGGGACTTCTTTGCCTTGGTGGACGTCAACGCCAACTTGCGGCGGAAGATCGCAACCTGCTGCAAGCGCTCGTCAGCCACGCATCGCTTACCCTCGAGAATTTCCGCCTCTTCTCGCAGATCGAGCAATCCAAGAAGCAGTGGGTCGAAGATATTGACGCCATCAGCGACTTCATCGTGGTTCACGATCGTTTGCACCGTATTCTTCGCGTAAATCGTTCGCTCGCTGCTTTTATTGGTTCGCAACCCTCGCACATGATCGGCGAGCCGATGAGCGCGCTGCGTTCGATTGCCAGTCAGGCAACAGCCGCGCTGCCCTGCCCGTTCTGCCAAGACGCGAGCGCACCCGCTGAGGAAAATATTCACTTGGCCAAGGAACGTGCCTATCTCATTTCGACTTCGCGGATTCGCGGTGCGACTGACGATGATTGGCGCACCATTCATGTTCTTAAAGACATTACTGATCGTCGCGAAGCTGAGCGCCGTTACCGCGAGCTTTTCGACAACATTCAGGAAGGCCTGTTTTTCTCGACGCCCGACGGCCGCTTTCTCGAAGTCAATGACGCGATGGTGCGAATGCTTGGCTACAGCACCCGCGAAGAATTGCTGCAAACCAACATTTCCAACCACTTGTACCTGGCCCCCGAACGACGACGACGGTTTCTCGAAGCAATTGCCGAGCGCGGGGTTCTCCGTAATTATGAGGAGCCGCTCCGCCGCAAAGATGGCACCATCCTGCACACCCTGCAAAACATTTTCGCGGTCCGTGACGCGCAAGGGGCGATCGTGCAGTACCGCGGGCTCATGCTCGACGTTACCGAACAAAAACATTTCCAGGCGCAGCTCCAGCGCGAGCGCGATTTCAACCAGAAAATCCTCAACAACACGCAGAGCATGATTCTAGTACTCGATACCGCCGGGCTCATCAGCTATGCGAACCCGCGCTGCTTTGAAGCCGGTTACCGCGAAAAAGAATTGCTCGGGCATCGTCTCGTTCAATGGGTGAGCCCGTCGCACCGCTCCGGGTTCGAAGCCGCTCTGGAAACCACCGCCAACGGCCAGCAGGTGAACAATCTGGAGTTGCCGTTGCGGCGCGGCGACGGCTCAACCGGTCATTTCTCCGTCAGCTTGAGCCAGGTGCGCGACGAGCAGAATCAAGTCAACAGTATCGTCGTGGTTATGACCGACATTACTGACGCCACGATTCTTCAAGCCAAGCTGGCGCACTCGGAAAAAATGGCAACTATCGGCCGCCTCGTGTCCGGCGTGGCGCACGAAATAAATAATCCGCTCGCGGCCATTGTTGGTTTCACTGATTTGCTCATTGAAAATCCCGATGTGCCGGAATCGGCCAAAACCGACCTCCAGGTAATTTTGCAGGAATCTCAGCGCACCAAGGAAATCGTGCAGGATCTGCTGAGTTTTGCGCGCCAAGCTCCGGCGCGGCGACTGCCCGTACAGGTCAATGCCGTCCTCCGCCAAACAATTAAGCTGCGCGGGTATGATTTTTCGAGCCATGGCGTAGAAGTCGTCGAGAATCTTGACCCCGGCATTCCTCGTGTTCAAGGGGACGCTCAGCAACTTCAGCAAGTCTTTCTGAATATTTTGAACAACGCTTACGACGCAGTACGGGAAACCGGGCGTCCTGGAAAGATTGAAATCAGTTCGTTGCGTCATGGCGAGTGTGTCGAGGTGCATGTTCACGATAACGGGCCGGGGATTGCAAACCCCGACCATATTTTTGATCCGTTTTTCACAACCAAAGAAGTAGGCCAAGGAACGGGCTTGGGGCTCAGTATTTGCTATGGGATCGTTCAGGCTCACGGTGGGGAAATTCTTTGTCTCAACAACACGGATTCTGCCGGATGCACCTTCGTCGTGAAGCTGCCAGCAGCGTCCGAGTCAATCGGCGCGACTGTCCCCGAAGCGAGCGCTGAGGCCAACGCCTAACAAGAATGCGTCAGCATGTAACCGGATCATGACCAGCAAACCCAGAGCGATCCCGACTGCAGCGATGCCCATACTCGTAATTGAGGATGAGCCGTCCGTTACCGCGTTCCTGCGCGCCGCGCTCGAGCGCAGAGGGTACGCCGTAACGCCAGCCGCTTCCGCCGCTGAAGGCCTGGAGTTGCTCGCTCACGGAAATTTTTTCGGTGTTATCTCCGATATTCGCACACCCGGCCGCGTTAATGGCGCTGACGTGCATTCTTGGATCCAAGAGCACCGTCCGGAGCTTCGCTCGCGAATTATTTTGATTAGCGGTGACACGGCGAACAGCGAAACGCTTGCTCTGCTCGAGCGCAGCGGGACGCCTTGCGTCGAGAAGCCGTTCCGCGTTCAGGAATTTATTTCCATCGTAGAGAGGACGCTAGGAAAGCCATGAGCGATGAACTGCGTATTCGATTCCTGATCGTCGATGACGAACAAAGCATTCGGCGTCTATGTATGACCATCGGTGCGAATCTTGGTTTCGTCTCCTCCGAGGCGGAAAGCGCCGAAGCCGCTCTGGCGTCGCTTGAGAGTAACGCACCCGATATCGTGGTCACTGACCTGCGGCTCCCCAGCCTCTCCGGTGTGGACCTTCTCAAACAAATTAAATTGGTTCTGCCTCGCACCGAGGTTGCCATTATGACCGGCCACGGTTCGATTGAATCCGCGGTCGATGCTATGAAGCTAGGCGCGTATGACTACATCGAGAAGCCCTTTCGTGTGGAAAAATTGCGCCTCCTGCTGCAGCGCATGGCGGACAAAGTTCGGCTAGTCAACGAAAATCGGTTCCTGCGCGAGCGCATTGATGCCGAACAGCAACTCGACGGCATCATCGGCACATCTTCAAAAATTCAAGACGTACTGCGCATGATCGCGCGTCTCAAGGATTCGCGCACGCCCGTGCTGATCTCCGGTGAAAGTGGCACAGGCAAAGAGCTAGTCGCTCGCGCCATTCATTTTCGCGGCACCGAGATCGAGCTTCCTTTTGTTGCCGTGGACTGCGGCTCTCTTGTCCCCACGTTGATGGAAAGCGAATTGTTCGGCTACGAGAAGGGAGCATTCACCGGCGCTTTGAAAACCAAGGCTGGCTTGTTTCAGGCTGCTAATGGCGGTACGATTTTCCTCGATGAAATCGGCGAGCTACCGCAGGAGATGCAGGCGAAGCTCCTTCGTGTTTTGCAGGAGAAGGAAGTTCGGCCGGTAGGAAGCAATGAAAAAATCCACGTTGATGTGCGCGTTATTGCCGCGACCAATCGCGATCTCGAAACCGCTTACCGCGCAGGAACCTTTCGCAAGGATCTCTACTTTCGGCTGAATGTGGTCACTGTACATTTGCCTTCTTTGCGAGAGCGCCGCTCTGATATTCCCATGCTGGTTCACCATTTTCTCGATCGCTACGCGCCTGGCGAAACGATCCAGGTAACTGCCGCGGCAATGAAAAGTTTGCTGCAATATGATTGGCCTGGCAACGTTCGCGAGCTCGAGAATTGCATCTCTCGTGCGGTCACCTTGGGCGACCATCAAACCATTGATGTCGCTGACCTGCCGCCGGCAATTCGCGGTGACCAGCCCGCCTCTGCATTCGCGCACGAACCCGATCCGGTTCCCGCCACCGCTCTCGCCGACATGGAGCGCATGACCATTCTGCGAGTCTTCGAACAGGCTCGCGGCGATAAGGCTCTGGCCGGAAGGATGCTGGGTATCAGCCGCGCTACTCTTTATCGAAAATTAAAGCGCTACAATATCCAACTGAAAGGTCAGCAGAACCTACCCGTGAGTGACCCTGTCTTAAAATAAGACAATAAAATTTGCAGATAAAGCATTACGCGATAAACGAGCGAGCCGGTCGCAAAATGAGATTCGCGTCATTCATCGCTGCCGCGACGCGAATCCTCTGAGTGCTCTGAGACCCGGGCGTGTCAGGCTGAGACGTATGAATCGCTCTTCTAACCCTTCCTTCTTCTAACTCCTTTTATCGCAACCACCTCACTCCCCCTACCGGCAGCTGTTCTTTGGCGCTGTTCGTGCATTTCTTTCCAAAGGGTTATTGTATCCCCGGCGTGTGAGACGCCTGCGTGTCTTTGCTTCGCAGCACAGCATGGGTACGGGCGTATTGACCACAAGCGGCGCCATATCGGCCGGCATCTTAGCCGCTGAAAGGACTATCTAATCGTGCCACGCGAAGGTGGCCTAACTGAAGATGTTGCGAGTGAAAGCTGCGTGGAGAAGCTTGCGCAATTTTTCCCCCGCGCCCGCCCGGTGCGCATTCAGGTCAAGGTGTTGGCGCCGGGCCTGGGTGCACGCAGATTTGTGGAGACTAGCGTGGTCGAGTTCGCCACATCGAAGGAGGCACTCTTTGCTTCCACTCTTCCTCTCGAGTTTGACGATCATGTGCGAGTTGAAGAAATTGATGGCGCACTGATCGCCGAGGCTTCCGTGGTCGCCGTGCAATATCACCAGAGCCGCAAAGCCGTGGCCGTCCGCTTTCTGACTGCGCCGCGCCACTGGATTCTCGAACCGTGAATACCACCGGCAACACGATTTCACTGTCCAACGTCCAGACGCAATGGGACGAAGCGCGCTCGGTGTTTCCCATCTACCTTTCCCTGGCCAAGTATTTTGATCTGCCGTCGGCATTCTCAAGCGCTAAGAAGGCCCTGCCCGATCGGCCTAGCGAGGAGCATCTTAATCAGGTCTTGCGGTGGCTGGACGAGATGGACGAAAAGGTCCAGACCCATCAACTTCGCAAGCTGTTGCAAACCACTACACTCAGCTCCAGCGAGGAAGGACTTCGCGCGCTGATTCTTCGACATCTTCGCAAGCCGACGAAATCCACCTTCGATCGCGACAAGATTGATTTTCTTCTGGTGCAGTATTTTGCTCTGTGCTCTCCGCCAAAAATCTATCACAAGCAAATTGAACTGTTGGATGTGGCCCAGGTCTTAAAGCCGGTTCTCGGCGAAGTTGATCCCACGCCGCTGGAGTGGTGTGAGCCTCTCGAAAACATGATTGAGATGCTCAGAACCTTCAAGAGTTTGCGGGAGTTGCTGAAAACCGAATTCATCGCCGAAGGCCGTCACGTCAAGGAGACTGCTGGCGGGATGTTTTACGATCCGGCTGCCTTACTCGCGTTTATTCGTTTTAATTTTCTTTTGAGGCGGGCATTCATCGAGTTGATGCACGCCGATCTGATCGCCACGCGCTCGACTCTCAACCATCTGGAATCGGCCGGAGTGCGTCTTGTTGATTGCCAGCGCGCCGGTTTGTCCGATGCCGAATCAACCAACCGGCTCCTTCAGCTTTGCAATGATTGGAAGCAGCCTTTTCAGAAAGAGTACACCGAGAATTCCGTCGGTACAGCCTTTCAAAAACTTCTGGCACTCCGTTCCGCTGTTGAGGAATGCCTGGAGCTGCACCGCTCAAATTTTGGGGCGCCCGAAACATTATCTGCGTCCGAGCGCCCAGCGGCACCGGTGCCAGGTCCGCGTATTGTTCCCGCGACTCCCGATTCTGTTCAGAAAGCACCGCTTAAGTCCGTCTTTAGCAAGTCGTCGTCACCGGCCGCCGCTGAGTCGTCCCTGAAAGCTGCATTTGCTTCTAAATCGTCACTCGCCTCTCCATTGCCGGCCGCGCCCACCCCTGAGGCATTGCTCGACCTCGATGCCTGCGTGGAAAAAATCTGGGAACAGTTGATCGCCGTCCCACCGACGCGTGGACGCTCGATGACCACAGTGGTCGTGGGAAAAACGCGCATCCTCATGTCTTCCTGGGAGGTTGCCGCCTTCCTTACCGATGCAGGGAGTTCGTCGGACGATCTGCGCCGTGCTGTATCGGCTCGCGCGATCGTCGCGATCGCCATTGAAAGCTTCGAAATGACGAAGGATCGCAAGGCCTTACGCAAAGCCCTGGACGTGGCCGGCAAAGAAATTTCTATGTTGCAGGAGCGCGTCGCGAGCGCCAAGCGAGCCAAGAATACCGAAACAGCCGTGAATCTCGGCATCAGCACAAAGCGGCTCTTGTCGGTGCTCGATGAAGCAGAAAAGCTCTGAGTAGAGCGTCTGTACATTGTTAGACCGCAGTGCAAAGGAACAGTCGACTTGGTGAATCCTTCAAGCGTACTCATCGTCTCTGACGAGCCGGATTTTGCTCGCACCTTGATCGCCAGTTGGCAAGCCGAACGCCACCTTCCCGCGCTCACGCTTGTTAGCTCCGAACTCTGGACTGGCCAGAAGTCAACCGGGCAGGACGTTGCCTACGACCTTGTGATATTCGGTCCGGTGGGCACCTCCGACGCTTCCAGCGTTCTGCCGGCATTTGGCGCAGATAGCGCCGTCGCTATTTGCGTCTGCCGTGACAGCAATTCCGTTCCCGAGCTGCGCGCTGCGTACCCGCGTCTCTTGGTCATTCCCCAGCAGGACGCCTGGACCCAAACCGTCATTCTCGTGGCCGGCGAAGCTTTACGACGTGTTGAGGCGTTGCGCCGGGCCGAACGCGCTGAGCGCGCCGCAGCGCTAAGTCATCGTCAAGCCACACTCGGCCGTTACATGCTCGAAATGCGACACAGCGTCAATGACGCGCTGACATCGGTTCTGGGTAACGCGGACTTGCTGCTACTCGAGCCTGGGCAGTTTTCCGCTTCGGCTCGTGAGCAGATCAAGACACTCCACAGCATGACACTGAGGCTGAACGAGATCATGCAGCGATTCTCATCTCTTGCCACTGAAATGCGGCACGCTGAGAAAGAATCTCAGCCTGAGACACAACTCCCGCCGCCGGCTCTGGTTCCTCCGGCGTGACCCGCCAACCGGGTCCTTAGCTCGTTCACTTTGCAGGACTTAGAAACTTGGGAACAATGGTCACACCGCCTTCGCAGTGGTTGCGGAGTTGCTGTTCCCTTAGTTGGATTTGGATAAGGAGAAGTGCGGGTGCTTAAGAAGATACTAATCGTGGACGATTCCCGGGCCTCCATTCGGATGATGGAATCCATGCTTGAGCCGGAGGGCTACCGATCGGTTAGCATCAACGACGCCACAAAAATCGAGGAAGTCATCGATTCCGAGCATCCTTGCGTAATTCTGCTTGATGTCGTCATGCCCGAACGCAATGGTTTTCAAGTCTGCCGTGACCTCAAAGGTCACGCGGAGTACGGAAAAATTCCCGTAATCCTCGTGACCTCAAAAAGTTCAGCCAGTGACAAATTTTGGGGGCAGGAGCAAGGCGCTGACGGGTACCTCACGAAACCTTTTACCCGGGAAGATTTGCTGCGAGCCGTGCGGCGCTTTGCCTGATGGGACAACGCTAATGCCAGAGCAACCCCAATTCGTTCCCTTGCCCGCCGAGCGCGATTTCTCGGATCTTCTCGACGTCGTCAGCCTGTTTGACGAGAAGCCACCTGAAAAACAGTTCTGTGTCTTCCGCACTGGCCGCGAGCGTTTTTGCCTTTCTGTCCTAGACGTAGAAGAAGTTGTGGAATGGCCCATCGTCACTGCACTGCCCTTATCCCCGGCGTATCTGATGGGCATTTTCAATCTGCGCGGTTCCATCGTGCCCCTCGTCGATATCGCTTTTACAGAGGGCCGCCGCGCCGGGCTACTCCCCAAGCATGTTGTAGTGGCGTCTCTGCGCAGTAATGGACGCAGGGAGGTTGTCCGCATCGGCATTGCCGCGGATGAAGTGATCGGCACTTTTTCCGCAGACGATCAATCTATGCTCGATCAGACGCCCGAACATTTGCCGCATTGTCGTGGAATGTTGCGGCACGACGATCGTTTGGCGTTGGCCATTGACCTCGGGCGATTGATCGAAGTTTTTCCTGGGCCCACGATTTGAGGCCGCCGGGAAAATCCCGGTTGCCGGAAAAGAAGAATCTCGTCGGTCGCTCGTGCGGCCCGATGATTTCTCGGAGGAAGTCATGAAAGGTCGGTTAAGCTCCAAAATCTGGATCCTTACCCTGTGGGTCTGTACAGCTTCGCTCGGCGTTCTAGGTCTAGCCTATTACGCCGGCGCGCATTCCGCTAGCGACTCGGGCGGCCTGGGTGGCGCCAACACCTGGCTGATTCTCGGCGGAGGTCTCGCACTCCTCTCCGGCTTCAGCGTTCCGCTAGCACTCAATGGCAGCCTGATTCGCGCCGTGCAAGAGCTGGCGGCATTCTCCGAGCGCTTCGCGGCCGGCGATAGTCGCGCCAAAGCCGAAGTGCAAAGCGAAGATGAGCTTGGCTACATAGCCGACAATTTGAATCGTGCCGTTGCGAAAGTTTCGCGCGCCACCTCCAACCAGGAAGCCAGCGAATCCTTGCAGCGCAGCATCACCGACCTGCTCGGCGTCATCAATCAAGTTGCGCGCGGCGACCTTACCCTTCGCGGCAAAGTCACCAACGATGCTCTCGGCAACGTCGTGGACTCGATCAATTACATGCTCGACAATTTCACCAAAGTTCTCGAGCGCGTCCGCAAGGCTGCCACCGACGTCAACGCAAGCGCTAATGCCATTTTGCTTTCCGCCGATGAAATGACCGCAGGCGCCACCCAGCAGGATCAGGAAATTACCAACACCTCGTCTGCCGTCGAGGAGCTCACCGTTTCCATGAAGCAGGTTTCAAACAATGCCGAAGCCAGCGCCGAAGCGGCTCGCCGAGCTCTCGATGCCGCCGAGCAGGGCAACCGCGCCGTTCGGGATACGCTCGAAGGGATGCAGCGCATTCGCGCATCGGTGCAAGCCACCGGCAAGAAAATCAAATCGCTCGGGGACCGCTCTCTTGAAATTTCTGAAATCATCAACGTGATTAATGACATCACCGAGCAGACCAACCTCCTCGCACTGAACGCCGCCATCGAAGCAGCGCGTGCCGGAGAAGCAGGCCGTGGTTTCGCCGTCGTCGCCGATGAAGTCCGCAAGCTCGCCGAACACTCTCGCAGCGCAACAAAGGACATTGCCGCGCTCATCAAAGCCATTCAGGCCGAGACAAACGAAGCGGTTGTCGTTATGGAAGAAGGTACCAAGGAAGTGGAAATCGGTGCTGGCCTAGCCGATCAGGCTGGTAAAGCTCTCGAAGCGATTTCCAGCGTCGTACGCCAGTCAGCCGAGCTGGTCCAGGAAATTTCGCTCGCCTCGAAGCAGCAGGTACGCGGAACAGAAGGTGTCGCCAACGCCATGCAGATCATTTCCAACATCACCCGGCAAACTTCACAAGGAGCGCGCCAGACGGTTGGCACGGTCAGCAATCTAGTCAAGCTCTCGGATGGCTTGAACGAAGGACTCGCGCAATTCCGCGCGCAATCTAAATCGGGTTCGCGTAGCCAGGAAGAACATCAGCCGGTACTTGCGGGCGCGACAAGGTAACGCGACCGAGGTGAAACGACCGGGTCGAACCCTATGCCTTCTGGTGGCCTGACTTTCGGGCCCGAGCAGTTTGACGCGTGCTCTATATGACCCAGAAACGATCTACAACACCGCACCTGAGCGAACATGAGCTCAGCGAAATCCGCGCACTCATCGAGAAACGCTCCGGGATCTTTCTCGATGCATCGCGGGAAAGATTTTTCTCTACGCGCATCCGCGAGCACTTGAAAGAGCAACGCCTGGCCGGCGGTTCGGACCTGTTGCGCTCCATGCAGAAATCCAACGTCGATTATGAGGCTGTCCTCGAGCGCCTACTAACCCAGGAGACCTCCTTCTTTCGTTATCCGGCTGTCTACGACGCGCTGGAAAAACGCGTACTCCCGGAAATGCACCTCAAGAAATTTTGGGAGAATCCTCGAAGCCTTCGTGTCTGGAGCGCCGGCTGCTCGACTGGCGAAGAGCCTTACTCCATCGCGGTGGCTATTGCCGACGCGCTGATGTTTGCCGACGCCTGGAACATTGAAATCCTGGCAACCGATATAAGCCGTCATGCCCTCAAGTTTGCCGAGCGCGGTGTATATTCGCGCCGCAGCCTTGGCAATCTTGATTCCCGGCGGATCGCCGCATATTTCACTTCGAGCGGCGATCACTTTTGCGTCAAATCACGCATCCGCAAGATGGTTTCGTTCGCTCCCATGAATCTAGCGCAGGGCGTTTATGTGGGCCGCATGGACTGCATTTTTTGCATGAATGTAATGATTTATTTTTCCGAGGAGCGTCGCGCCGCACTGATTCAGCAGTTCTACGAATATCTCGCGCCCGGTGGTTACCTGTTCCTAGGCCACTCCGAATCTATCGCGCGCGTGTCCGTAAAATTCCAGGCCATTGTTTTGGGCGACTGTATTTTGTATCGCAAACCAGCGGCGTCCGCAGGTTCGCGCCCCGAATTGGCAGCCGTCGAGGAGCGTATGTGAGCTTGCTGGACAATGAATCCATCGAACTCTTCCTGCAGGAAGCTGCCGAGTATTTGCAGTTTATGCGGGAGTATGCCGGATTGCTACAAGAGCCGCAGCCGCGCCACGAGGATCTCGAGCGTCTTTACATTTCTGCGCACACCTTGTGCGGCACGTCAGCGACCTACGGTTTCCCGCATTTTTCTGAAGTTTCCGGCAAGCTTGCGCACGTCTTCCAATATGCGCTAAATGCAACACTGGGACCTGATATTCACGGCCCTCTTACCGAATTTATATCTGATGCCATTTCCGTTCTCGAGGCCAACCTCCTGGAAATCAGTTCCAGCGGCCAAGAACTCGTCGAAGACATGGCCGCGTTCAAGGAACGTTACAGCTTTGCATTTCAACCATCGGAGCCCCCGCCGGAAGTCACGGAAGAAGTTGCCGAAGCTCCTGTGGAGCTTCCCGCTGTCGAAGGCCCTGCGCGCGCCATATCGCATTTCGATCGCTTGCCGCAGGACGCCGATGTTCCCGATGAAATCCTCGAGTTTTTTGTTCCTGAAGCCGAGGAGCATCTTCAGATTGTTACGGAATGTTTGCTCTCTCTCGAGGCTAATTCAAATCCCGAAGAGATCAATCGCTTGTTCCGCTCGATCCACACGATGAAGGGCTCGGCCGCGCAAGTCGGGCTACATCGCTTGAGTGCCATAGCCCACCGCGTCGAAGACGTCATTGGCCGGTTGCGTGAAAGCGAGCTCAAGCCCTCTCCGGAAATCGTGGACGTTTGTCTCGAATCCGTCGACGTTCTTAAAAAGTGTCTGCATCGCCAGTGGGAAACCGAAGCCGTCCAGCGTGCCACGGTCGAATCACTCCTCGTGCGCCTCGCGGAATTCGCCCCTGAAGAAATGATCGATGAAGCGGATCAGAACTCGACAGGTGATGCCTCGCAAGATCTGCCTTCTGACGACGTTGCGGCCTCGTTAGATTCGGGCGAGGCGGCCGGTCCCGAAGGTGCGCGCGAGCACGCCACTGTTGCTGCCCCCAAGGCATCGCGCATTCCATCCGGCCAGCCACAGCAAAAATCCGTGCGTATCTCGCTCGACCGGCTGGATCGCATGATGAATAACGTCGGGGAGTTGGTCATCAACCGTACGAGAATGGTCGGTCGCCTAGCCGAGCTTGCAAAACTAGTGGAAACCCTGAGCTTTTCAAAAGCGCGCCTACACGCCAAGGTAGGAGAATTCCAGGATAAATACGAATTTACGCGCATCAATAACAGCCGATTCTCTGGCCCTATGGCAGCTGCGGCCGGACCCAAGAATCAATTCTCTAGTGACTATAGCGGGCGCGGCCGCACCGGCTCCACTCCCGATTTCAGCGACCTGGAAATGGATCGCTACGACGATTTCAATATCCTTTCCAGAACCATGACCGAGATTTCCGCCGATGTTACCGAGGTTCTCACCCAGCTCACGTCCTATATGGGCCGGGTCGATGGGGACATTGACGAGTTCACAAAACTCGCGCATCGCCTCCAGGATGAAATCACAGCCGCGCGCATGGTGCCCATCGGTATTCTCTTCACGCGGCTAACCCGCGCGGTTCGCGATGCCGCTAAAGTCGCCGGGAAACAAGTTGACCTCGACCTGGAAGGGGCCGAAACCGAGCTCGACAACAATATTATTCAGCAAATTTCTGATCCCCTAGTACATCTGGTCCGCAACGCCGTGGCTCACGGAATTGAGCTAGCCGTGGAACGCAAGGCGCTTGGCAAGCCGGTTCCCGGAACCGTGTCGCTGCGCGCCTACCATCGCGGCAATCATATTTATATCGAAGTCGAAGACGACGGCCGGGGAATCAATTACGAGCGCGTGCGTGCCACCGCCATCGAGCGAGGCCTGGTTTCCGTCGAAACTGCCGACCGGCTCACCGAGCGCGACCTTCGCGAAATTCTTTTTCACCCCGGATTTTCCACTGCTTCCAACATGACGGAACTTGCCGGTCGCGGTGTTGGCCTCGATGTAGTGCGCGCTAATCTCAACGCGCTCGACGGTGAAGTGGAGATTCGCAGCGAACCCGGCGCTGGCACTAAATTCATCTTGAAGGTCCCTCTGACGCTCATCATTTCCCCTGCTTTATTCGTGCGCTGCGGAGCGACGACTTTCGCGTTGCCTCTCGCTGTCGTCGAAGAAATTCGCCGCCTGCGCGCCGATGAAATTGAAGATGTTGGCGGCAAGTTGCTCACAAAGGTTCGCGATGTGGTCACCGAAGTTGTGCGTCTTGATACCCATCTCGGTCTTCAGCCGCTCGAACCCATGAATGGCTACTTTCGCATGGTGATCGCGAATGTTGCCAATCGCCAAATTGGCGTCATCGTCGAAGAGGTGCTGGGCAAAGATGAAATCGTCATCAAGAATTTAGGCGAGTATTTGCGCAAGGTAAAACTTTTCTCCGGAACGACGATCGCCCCTGACGGCAGTCTGATTTTGCTGATCGACTTGAACCGCCTGGTTTCTTCTGAGCCGGCTGATCGCAAGGCTCTACTGCCCACCTCCGCGGCTGCACGGGTATTTGCCCCTGGTGCGGCAGCCGTTGCCCGCGGCAGTATTCCTGCTGAAGCCATCGACCAGATCCGCCAGGAAAAGGTTGTAGTCGTTGCCGATGATTCCATCAGCGTTCGTAAATTTGTCGGCCGCATGCTCGAAAAGGCGGGTTATCGCGTCAAGCTGGCTACCGACGGCCTCGATGCTGCCGAGTTAATTGCTCAAGTTGGCTGCCACTTAGTCATTACCGACCTCGAGATGCCGCGTATGAATGGCTACGAGCTGATGGCCCAACTTCGCCAGAGTTCCACAACGCGTCGCATTCCGGTATTGGTAGTAACGTCCCGCGCCGGCGCGAAACATCGCGACCGAGCTCTTAAGGAAGGCGCATCTGGTTTCTTGACCAAGCCGGTACAAGAAGATCAACTCATTGCGGTCGTCGCGCAACTAATCGGCTCCGACTCACGGCAGCCGAACCCGCAAACGGCGGTGACAGTGGGTTGAGGTATTGGAGACAAACGGTCTTTAGTAACACGCAGATCTGAAGAGAACTTTTTCAGGACAATGGCCAGCAACACCACAAAACGAATCCGCGTCCTGGTAGTGGATGACTCCGCTTTCATGCGCAAGGTACTCGAACGCCTCATCGCGTCCGATCCGCAAATGGAAGTCGCTGGTCAAGCGAAAGACGGCCACGAAGCCGTTTTGCTGGCGGACTCGCTAAAGCCTGACGTGATCACGATGGACATCAATATGCCGCGCATGGACGGCTTGCAAGCTACTGCGCTCATAATGTCGAAAAACCCACGGCCTATCGTGATTGTCAGCTCCGAATCGCGCGAAGGTGCTGACAGCACGCTGCGCGCACTCGAGCTTGGCGCAATTGAATTCGTCTCAAAACCATCGAGTGGGATTGACCTCGATATGAAATCGGTTAGCGATGATTTGCTTCGCAAGCTCCGGATGGCTGCGAAGGTGCGCGTGATTCGAACTGCGTCCGGTCGCAATCCGGCTGCGGTGCCCAACCACCGTGATCATTCCTCTGCGCGAACAATTGAAGGTGGTTCGCGCACGCCGCCCCGCGACACGCGTTTTCCCGTCGTCGTGATTGCCGCTTCGACTGGAGGACCAGCGACGGTCATGCGTCTGGCACCGGGATTTACTTCCGAGTTTCCTGGAGCCGTAATTTTGGTCCAACACATGCCGGCACCTTTTACCTCTCAATTTGCCGTGCAGCTTGCCGAATTCACGAGCATTCCGGTAAAAGATGCCGAGCACAATGAATCGCTGCAGCCAGGTCATCTCTACGTCTGTCCAGGCTCTCATCATTTGCGGGTTACGCCCGCAGGCCGTATTCAACTCGACGCCAGCGGACGCATAAACGGATATCTACCCAATATCGATGTAACGATGGAGAGTGTCGCGGCCTACGCGGGGGGGCTGTCCCTGGGCGTGGTGCTCACAGGCATGGGCAATGATGGTGCCAATGGCGTGAGGGCCATCAAGGCCGCCGGCGGTTTTGTGATCGCCCAGGACGAAGCTACCGCGGTAATTTTCGGCATGCCAGCCGAAGCCATTAAAACGGGCGCAGTGGACCAGGTTCTTGGCATCGATGACATTTACGCAACCCTTGAGAAGCGCGTGCTTAACCTTTGCCGCGCTGCTCCCGCAGGAGTCCGATGAACCCCGCCACCCAGACCGTTCCGGGCGATTACCGCCAGCCGCGCCGCACCGAACAGGTCATTCTCTTTACGGTTGGTGAACATCTTTTTGCGATCGCCGCCGATTCCATTGCCGAGATCCGAAGCACTGACAGCTTGGCAGGCGCCGCCATGGAGCTCACAAATTCCACCGTTCCAAAAGTGCGGCACACCGCGCAACGCGGCAGGTCTTCCTACTTTGTGGTCAGGGCCAGCCTGCATTTTCGGTTGCCCCTCACGAGGCCAACGCTTGTATTCATTTTGCGCCAAACGCGTATTGCAGTTCTGGTTGATGCGATCGAGCGCATGGCTTCGATTTCGAAACTGTCTGCGCTTCCGCAAGCGTTTTGCGGCGAAGAGCGACAATGGTACCGCGGACTCACGCTCATCGATGACCGAGTCGTGCCGGTGGTGAACCCCATGGGTTTTTTGAGCGCGCAGGAAATCGCGATTCTCGATGAAGCAGTCGCCGGCGGAGCGGTAGAAGCTCTACCCGAGCAAGAAAGCACCATCGTATGAATGCTACCCTTGAAGTTGTGGCCCAGTCTTTTGTCCTGTTGCATCTTGGCGGGCGGCGGTTCGCCTTATCCGCGGACATTGTCGCCGAGCTGGTACAACCGGGTCGGGTGTTCACATTTCCCCACACCACCGAGAATCTTGAAGGAGTTCTTGTTCGCCGTGGACACATCGTGCCAATTTGCGATTTCGCGCGACGTTTGCTGGGGGCGCGATTGACTGACAATCGCTATTACCTGATTGCGCGGCGCCGCTTCTCTCTTGGGATTGAATGGATAGCTCTGCCAGTAACCGGTCAGTGCGAATTGATTACCGCTGAGATGCTTCCGGCCACTGGGGACTACGCGCCACATGTTGCCGGCTGGCTCTCGCATGAAGGCGAAATCGTCGAGGTACTGGATCTGGCGCGCCTTACGCCGGGGCCATTAGAAGAAACACTTCCTGCGTCAGAGAGCACGCCAATTGAGATTCACCCGTGACCGAAACTTCCGCACTGCCGAAGATTCTGCTGATTGACAGCAATGTCTATTTCACCAAGCGGCTGAGCGACGCGCTTGCGAAAGAGGGCTTCGAAGTCGTGCCGTGCACGCAGGGCGCTTTTGCGCTTACGACTCTGGAATACGACATGCCAGTGGCCATTCTTTGCGCGACAACGTTGCGCGAGATGAATGCGCTCGATATTGCGCGTATTCTTCACGGCGATGCCAAAACCGCCACTCTCCCGATTATCGCCATCGGGGACGGCAGCCAGAAAGCGCTGATGGAGGCGTTCCAGGCTGGCTGTGATGATTATGTGGACCGGCGCCGAAGTCCTGCGGTAATTGCCGCGCACGTCCGTAACATCCTGATTAGCCGCAAAGAAGGTTTTCACCCCACGCAGATGCTCGCAAACGCCGACACCAGCTTGAGCGGAAGCCTATCTCATCACGATCTTCCTGGCGTGGTCCAGATGCTGACGCACGCGCGGCAAACCGGGGCGCTGCACATAAATGCCGGTGAGACCGATGGCATTCTCTTCTTCGATGCGGGTGCAATTTCGCACGCCGAGAGCGGCTCGCTCTTTGGCGATGAAGCTGTGATGTATATTTTTAAGCAATGTCATAGTGCGGACGCCGGTGTGTACAAATTCGTGTATGGCACAACTGCAGCGCAGCGAACGGTGCTGCGATCAGCCACCGATCTGATGCTAGATGCCATGCGCGAATATGACGAAAGCGTACGCGATATGGCCGATAAGGACAGCTAATGAGCAACGCCATTGAAACCTCAGTCTTGCGCGCGGACTTGCCGCGAACTCGCGTGCCAACGGTCTATTTTATAGATGACAGCGCGACGATGCGCGAAGTGATCAAAATCGCATTTCGCCGCGAGAACATAAATGTGGTTACTTGTCCTGACGCGGCCACGGCTCTGAGTCAATTTGAGCAGAACATGCCGGATGCTGTGATCACCGACGTGATCATGCCGGACAAAGATGGCTACGAAGTCTGCCAGTATCTGAAACAGGACTCTCGTTACAATCGCATTCCCGTTATTCTGATGTCCGGGGTAGTGAACAAGAGCGTCGCCGAAAAAGCGATAGCGGTTAAAGCCGACGAACTAATCCGAAAACCTTTTCAACCGCAGGAACTGATCGGCCGGGTTCGAGCATTGCTACAATCAAAATCGAGCGATGGCGTGCAATCAGAGCTGCGCAGCGCGCAACCGTTGAGCACCATCTTCACTTCCGGCGTCTCCGCTCCGGCTGCGCAAGATCGCTCTGCCAACCGGAATCAGTCCGGGCAACAGCAATCTGTGAAACAGCCCATTCTTGCAACGCAGTATCCCGCAATACAAACACAGCCCAATGCATCATCACTTACTGTTCCCGGAGAATTCGCGTGGCCGCGCGCATTGGCGGAAGCCATGGTAAAGCAACCTGAGGGGGGATCGTCTGCGCAGTCCACTTCGCAGTTGCCACCTTCTTCTGCACAGGGCAATCCAGAGGCTGCGCCCGTGGTTCGGTCCAGCGGGGCGAATCAGACCGACGTGCAGAGACTGCGCAACGAAATCATGCGTCTTGAGTTGCTTGTAAAAAAGTTGCAAACAGAAATGACCATCGAGAAACAATATTGCGCCGCTCTTGAGTTGCACATTCGCACGCTCCAGGAATCCCCGTAGTCACGGATTGCGGATTGCGCCGGTGGAAATGATCGTCATGTTTTTTCTTCCTTTCATTTCTGTGCGGACTTACTTTTGATGTGCTAGCTGACCTCAACTTTTGCTGCAGCAGCGTGGGGGTTCGATGGCTACGAAGCAGGCCGGTTCCGCGCGCGAATCGGGAGCGGTTGAAACAACCCTTTCCGGCAAAACTGCCATTTCACGGCGTGAGTTCGCGCGACGTGCTGTGCTGGCAACAGCCTCTGCCGCCGCGATCCCCGCGGGATTGCTTGACGAAACCAGAAAGTTGCCTGGGAGCGACGCGGTTCGCCAGAATGCTTTCGAGAATGCTCCCCAACGTGGCTTACCAGATTCCAGTCAAAGTGCCCCGCAAAACGCGGCTGCGGTTTCGGTGTCCGCGAATGAAATTGAAGTGGAGAACAAGTTTGACAATATTCTCAGCCAGTACGGTTCACGCTTCAGCGAAGAACAGAAGGCCGACATTCGGCGCCTGGTCGGCGAAATGCAAAAACCCCTGGACCGGCTGCGAGCGTTTTCGCTGGACAATTCCGATCAGCCCGCCACAGTCCTGAAGCCTCTGATGGACCGCAAACCGCATGTGCCAGACGGCGTTCCGGGGCATGCCCAGGGTCAGGCCCCGGCTGGCGCATCTGATAGGGCTCCCACGCCACGCAAGCGCGCGAAATAAGCGAGACATTCGATGCTGGCCGAAAACATTCTTTATCTCCCGATTGCAGAGCTAGCCAAGGGAATTCAGGCGCGCAGGCTTTCTCCCGTGGAGTTGGCCGAGAGTTACCTGGCACGCAGCGCAAAGCTCGGCCCAAAACTGAATGCCTATGTAACTTTGACAACCGACCTGGCGCTCCGACAGGCGCATACTGCAGAGCGCGAAATCAAAGCGGGCCATTACCGTGGCCTTTTGCATGGAATCCCTTACGCCGCGAAGGATTTGTTGGCCGTGAAAGGCTATCCCAGCACTTGGGGCGCGAAGCCTTTTGCCGATCAAACATTCGATTTCAACGCGACCGTGATTGAACATCTAAATCGTGCGGGCGCAATTCTTCTCGGCAAGGCAGCGATGATTGAGCTCGCAGGCGGAATGGGCTATCGCTTTGCATCGGCGTCGCTGAATGGGGCCACCAAGAATCCCTGGAACACATCGTGCTGGACGTGCGGATCCTCTTCGGGCTCTGGAGCGATCGTTGCGGCGGCGCTGGCCCCGTTCGCCATAGGGACGGAAACATGGGGATCCATCATTTGTCCCGCGGCGTTTTGCGGCGTTACTGGCTTGCGGCCAACGTTTGGCCGCGTGAGCCGTCACGGTGCGATGGCGCTGGCCTACTCGATGGACAAGATTGGCCCGCTCGGCCGCACAGCGGAAGACTGCGCCACAGTTCTGGCTGTCATTGCAGGTCACGACCCCAAAGATCGAGGATCGTTGAGCGTTGACCAAGCGACCTTCATCCACAGTCCTGTGCAGGAACTGAATTCTGCTCCGCTGCGTATTGGGTGGCTGACAAATGCCTGGCAAAACCCCGACGCCGGAGTGGTTCGCGCGGTAAATGAAGCGATGCGGGCGATGAAGAAACACGCGCAACGCGTGGCGGACGTCAAGCTTCCCGAGGGGCCGTACGAAGACGCGGCAAATGTGATTGTCGCTGTCGAAGGAGCTTCGGCCTTTGAGACGCTGATCGAAAGCGGGCGGGTCTCGGAGCTAACCGACCCCCTGGGGAAAATTGCCGGCTATGTGAGCCAGCAAATTTCGGCTGGCGATTATGTCCATGCGCTTCGCGTTCGTACTATCTTGCAGAAGCAAGTCGCTGAATTACTTGAGGACTTTGACGTGATAGCGGCACCGTCCTTGCCGCTACCGGCCACGCCGCTCGACTTGGATCTGGAGAAGAACCTTTCTTTCGCTGACCCTCTGGGAGGAATTGGGAACTTGTGCGGGTTGCCGGCGATCAGCGTGCCGTGCGGCTTCACGAACAAGAAATTGCCTGTTGGCTTGCAGTTCGTGGCTCGCGCCGGGAACGATCGCGCGGTTGTAGCCGCGGGTCGGACCTTCCAACAGCATACAGATTGGCATCGCCGGCGGCCGCCGATGCTTTGAGCTCAATACTCGATCTTGTCGGACTCCCGATGCCGGGCGTCGAGGTCGTGTGCCACTCCCTCCGTACCGGCATCGGTTTCCGGTTCCGCTGAAAACCTATGACCAGTCCCTCGGCGTGCTCCGCCGAGGACTACACAGCGCAAAGTTGGAGCAGACGGAGGCACATTTTTCTGCGGCGCTCGCGCACAAACAGGAGATATCCCAGTCGCTCGCTGGCAGGAGTGTATTGAGCGCATCTCAACGATCGCGTAAGAAAACGGAAAAGAGGTACGGTTGCTTCGCGTAGAAAGGAAACCAGGCTGGCTGGGATGACAGGCAGTTGCAGCTATTTGAGGCGAGCAATGCTGGAACGCACGAGACTATTCGAGCGTTGCGATAGTGCGCTTGGGCAATACTTGGAACTAGGAACAAAAGGGGGACGGAGGATGACTCTGTGCCCTTTTCTTCAATCGTTGAGATGGGTACTAGCGCTTGCGGCTGGGTGTGCCTGATCGTTGCCTAGCCACGGCCAGCCCCCGCGCCTGCGCTGAATTCCGTCATGTAAACATTTCTCTTGCTGCATCCAAGGTCACTACCAGAGCAATACCGCCAGCACCCACCGCATCGGGTCACGAAGTACGCGTTACCCCAGTTGTTTCCGGGCCCACGGTAGCGACTTCCCCCGAGTCGGAGTCCTGTGGTCATGCTCGCAGGGCGGCGAACAGGGGACGACAAGGCTTTTTACTGGGGTTTACGTCGATAGACGTTTGCGGTGTCTCAAAAAAGGGACAGCTAAGCGTTCACGGTGATGGCTGTTCGTTCCAAAAATGGGAATGGGTTAGCGAAGAGCCGGTAATGCAGAATCTTTGTTGTGATTGGTACGGAATCACGCATCGCCCGGTATGGCATCCTATGATTTGCCAGATAAGGTTCTGTGGTGGTATTCGCCTTCGTGGGAGCGTTGCAGGTACGACCCGTTTTAAGCAACACGCTGCAATGGAAGTAGATGAGATGGATACAAAACAGTGGAGGAAGAGCCTTGGACTCTAAAATGTGGACCGATATGTTTGTGCTGACTATTCCCTTTTGGGAAAAAGTTCTACGTTCGGTGGCTGTTTATATTTTCTTGATTGCCGGGCTTCGCCTAGCTGGCAAGCGGGAGCTGGCGCAGATGAATCCATTCGATCTGGTGGTCCTATTGACGCTTTCGAACACGGTACAGAATGCCATCATCGGTAACGACAACACCGTGACTGGAGGGATAATCGGAGCCAGTGCTCTCCTGCTGGTCAACTATCTCGTGGTTCGCTTTCTTTACAAGCATGAAAGGATTGAGAGAGTCCTTGGCGGGGAGCGCGCAGTGCTTATTGACGCCGGCGAGTTGCAGCGCGATGTTCTGAGCAAGGAGATGATTACCTCGCCAGAACTGGAAGCGGCAGCGCATAAGCAGGGATTCGCCTCGCTCGACGAAATAGAGCAATGCGTGCTCGAGCCGGGAGGAGGGCTGAGTTTCGTCAGCAAGCATCCATCTCCCCGGGAGGAAAAGTATGACGCGTTATTGAGAAAACTCGATCAGATCATGGAGGAATTGAGGAATGTTCGACGCATGCAGGCTCCGCCCACGACGTGAGTTGGTTGGCGCCGGTTTTAATCGCTGTCGCGGGGCTCTTTGCGATGTGACCCTGTGTGACCATAGCTTTAGTGTATCCAGAATGCCGTGAGCGCCACACTAACACCGCCAAGGGCCACCAGCATGCCCACGTGCCAAAACATGCGACGCCTTGTGAGCAGCGTGATGGAGGTAATGACCAGGGCAATCTCAAGAAGACCCTCGCCCGCATCGAAGCGATCCGCTTTTTTGCGCTGAACGTCGCGCTCCTTCTCCAGGGCTCTGGCTTCCGACTGAATTTCCTCTTTATCCTTTGCGTAGCGCTCCAACTCCTTCTTGTATTTCTCGCGCAAAGTGGAAACCTGCCCGGCGTTCTCGCCTTTCACGACGGAAAGCAAGTCGGAAAACATTTCGTAATTGTGGCGACGGATGTTCTTGGCCTGATAGAAAGCCCACTGGTCGGTGGCACGGGCCTGCAGTAGAAGTTCTTCGGTATGGGTGCGGTGGCCAAGCAACGTGACGCCGGCAACCAAGACGGCGAGAATTGAAAGCGTCAGCGATACAGGAAGAAGCTCCGGTTCGAGTGGGTGTTCGGGAGTTTCAAAGCCTTCTGGCATGTGGTCAATCTCCTGATTTGAATTTCGCTGCTAACATTCAGATGGCGCTAATTAAGTAGAATCTCAATGGTCCAGCGCACCGGCGTCACGATATTGCCGAATAAGATCCTCGAGAAATTGTTCATCGCTGGGTAATGGTTTGTTATCGGATGTGCCGGATGATTCCAATTTATGTACGATGCGAGCGGTAATCTCTCTGGCCACTCGCTGGCGTACGGCAAGGTCGAGGTACGAGCGGCGCCGCAAGAACGTCTCTATGAGTTGGAACTCGCCATCAGTCAAGAGATGAAGATCATACGCCCGTGCGGTTTGCGGTCGAGCGATGCCCCAGTCGGGATGGACGGCAGCGAGCGGCTTCTCAAGAACGACGACCGTACCGGCAACAAAATCACCGAGGCGCTTGTTTTGCTTGTTAAGAAGCACGGTAAGGCAGCCCACGCCATAAAGAAACGGGAGTGAATCTACCAAGCGCATGAGGTTTCGCGCTATGGCTTGATAGGGATTAATCGGTCGACCAGATTCCTGAATGACTCGCAATTTCAGCAGGCGCTTACCGGGCGTCTGTCCGTTCCAAATAGCTTCAAAGAACGCGAAATACGCCGTATAGATCACAAACAAGACAAGAAGGGTAACGGCGCTAACCCATACCCCAGCGCTCTGCGACGAAATTCCGGCGAAAGCGATGAGGACCAAAGCGATTATCGAGAAAACGGTGATCACCAGGGCTTGAATCAAGGTGTCGAGCGCTATAGCAAGAAAGCGGCTGCCAATGCCCGCGAGAGGAAAATCCAGAAGAGTTTGCTCGGGTGTTTGAATGGTAAGCTTGTCGACGAAGCGGTCGCCGCTGAGTGCGGCGAAGCGATCTGGAGGTTGTTGCAAAGAATTCACCGATGCTCTCCACGAGATGGCTCGCAAAACGCAAACCCCATTGGGCCCAGCTCACGGAACTTCTCGAACGGGCTCGTAAACGTGGGGTCACAGCACTTACACACCGAGAGTTGCAAGAACTCGGGCTATTGTACCGGCAGACGGCCGGTGATCTGGCCGCCGTCCGTGAAGACCCCAAGAGCCAGACCCTGCACGTATACCTGAATCAACTCCTGGGACGCGCGCACAATCTAATCTACATGGGACGGCGAGGTAATCCCAGTAACATCGCACGATTTTATGTTCGCGTTTACCCGCACATTTTTCGAGCGACATTCGCTTACACGCTTACGGCCTTTATCATTTTCCTCGCCGGCACAGTAGTCGGATTTCTTGCCACCCTCGGGGATGCTTCATTCTCGCGGTATCTCTTGGGTCCGCACATGAGCGACAAGATCGAGCGGCGAGAAATGTGGACGGACTCGATTCTTACCGTAAAGGCGCGCGCTTCGAGCGAGATCATGACCAATAACCTGTCCGTCTCGTTTGCAATGTTTGCGTTTGGGATTACCGCGGGACTCGGCACCTGCTATCTTCTTGCGCTGAATGGTTTACTTTTCGGAGTGATACTTGCAGCTTGCTGGCAAGCGGGAATGCTCTCAAAAGTCCTGGCGTTTGTCGCAGGGCACGGCATGCTGGAATTGCCGGCGATTTTTATCGCCGGAGGCGCCGGGCTATTGATCGCACGAGGATGGCTGTTTCCCGGGCTGCTTCCCCGAAGAGACTCGCTAGCTGAGGCGAGTGGCCAGGCGATTCGCCTGATGCTGGGCACAATTCCGATGCTCTTTGTGGCGGGTATTGTTGAAGCTTTTGTGTCGCCGACAGCGCTGCCGGCATATTTAAAGTTCTTATTTTCGGTGGCGCTGGGAGGCGCGTTTTTTGGGTACTTGCTGACCGCCGGGCGTAACCAGGGTGAGGTTATCAACGAAACCTGAGTATGCTCTCAGGAAACATGACTGTACGATCTTGCGAGAGCAGGACGGGTTCTCGGACTTAGTGCCGTGACATACCTTCGTGCATGAAAGCAAAAGGATCGTACGTTCGGTTGAGATGCTTGGGTGTTTTCGAGGTGCACAGCTTTCGCACACGCGGCCAGATAAACCTTGCACGCAGCCAATTCTCTTGGCTGCCTGGATGAGACCAAACTCTGTGATTTAGAGCAGGCTGCGTTCCTTAATTTCCAGGTAGCGGTTGACGAGCGCTGAGGTGAGGTGTCGAGGGTCAAATTCCATAGCCAGCACGCCGTGCTGTTGCAGGCGCCGCAAGAGCAGTTCTCGGCGGTCAAGCATTTCCTGCGCGGCAACGTGATGATACATCTGCTTCGTTGTTTCGGGCGTTCGGTCAGCAATTTGCGTCAACTCGGGCTGCTTGAGTACACCGAAGAGAACGAGGTGGCGCGGAGTCATTTGCATGGTGCTCTCGATGACGTCGGGCAGCGCGGCGGTCTCCGCTAAATCGGTGAGCCACACAATAAGGCTGCGACGATTCTGCAAGGTCAGAAGCTTTTTGGCGGCGCCTAGATGATCGGCTTCGTACTGCTCGGTATGCACCAGTGCGAGGCTCTCCACGAAAGCGCGCAGCTGATGAGGTCCGCGGTTAGCGGGCACTTGCTGCTGAAGCTTTCTTCCGTACGCGAGCAATCCAACGCGGTCACCAGAATGCAGCGCTACCTGAGCCAGCGCGAGCGCGGCGTTCACGGCGTAATCGAGTTTACTAGGCCAGTCAACGCGCGCGCCTAGCAACCTCCCGGTGTCGAGAACCAGCCACACCGTTTGGCTGCGCTCGATCTGATAAACCTTGCTGACCAAGCGCACGCGGCGCGCTGACGCCGTCCAGCAAATATCGCGCCAGGGATCGCCCGGCCGGTATTCGCGCAAACTTTCAAAATCGCGCCCCTGGCCCGGCTGGCGTCGCAACCGCTTTTCGAGTTGAACCTGGCGGGTGCGAATCAGATAAAGGGTTTCGCGGCGAGCCTCCTCCAGGTTGGGATAGACGCGAACGATTTGCGGGATGTCAACATGGGCCCACCGCTCGGCAATCCGGAAGAAGCTCTGATAGCGCACGAACACTCGCCCGAAGCGCGCGTCTCCGCGCATCGTAGGAAAAATTTCGTAGCGCGCGATGCCGGCATCGCCGGTGCGGGCACGAATCTCTAAAACAGGCGGCTGGGATCGAAAAATCGGCAGGACATCATCGACGACAACCGCTGAAATGGGAACGTCTCCAGAGTTGTCAAGATGAAGCTCGATTGATGACTGCGCGCCGAGCGCCGGAGCCGTTACCCAAACGCGCCGGACTTCGAGGCGGTTCGGATGCGGAAGCCTCGAAAAATCCCAGACCCAGAGCGCTACGGCCACGGCATCCCAAAAAGCCATGGCCAGCAGAAATCTGGGCTCAAACCATGCGGGACCAATCCAGACAAGTCCCAGTAGAAGAATCAACAGACCGCGTGGCCCAACGCCTCCGCTGGGCAGAAATCTTGAGAGTGCTGACCGCCGGCGCGAAAGAGGGGTGGCACGGGCAGAGGGTGTTGGCGGGATCAGGTGACCGGCAGCTCGTATCATGCCCGTGTCATTTTATTACCATCTACTTTTAGCATCGGGAACCATGCGGCGTGAGCGCTTGTGTGACTTGTGGCTATTTTGGCACTTCGACCGCAGCAACAATTTCCGCGACCACTTGATCCGCTGTAATTCCATCGAGGTCGGCCTCAGGCTTGAGCAGAAGTCTATGACGCAAAACTGCCGGGGCGATCGCTTTCACATCATCGGGAATCAGAAAATCGCGACCTTCCAAAGCAGCGGTACCCTTTGCCACGAAAAGTAAAGCCAGTGCGGCGCGCGGGCTGGCTCCTAGACTAAGGGAAGGCCATTCACGACTGCGGCGAGCAATCGTCGAGACATAATTGAATAGATGGGGCTCAACGCGGACCAGTCGCAACTCTTCGCGCGCAGTGTCAAGCCAACCGACCGGCAAGGATTCAAATACAATGCGGCTGACCTGCTTCGCGTCGAAGCCCTGATGGTAGTGCTCGAGAATCTGTGATTCCTCGGCGGCCGATGGATACGCTACGCGGATTTTCATGAGGAAACGGTCAAGCTGAGCCTCGGGCAGCGGATAGGTACCTTCAAACTCGATCGGATTCTGAGTGGCCAATACGGTAAAAAAGCGGGAAAGTGGGTGGCTCGTGCCATCGATGGTGACTTGGCGCTCCTCCATGGATTCCAGAAGTGCAGCCTGTGTGCGCGGAGGCGTCCGGTTGATTTCGTCCACCAGGAGAAGGTCGGTAAAGATAGGGCCGCGATGCAGTGAAAAAGAACTCGTGGCCATATTGAACACGTTTGTTCCGACGACATCGGCGGGCATCAGGTCGGGGGTGCACTGAACGCGGCCGAATTGGAGTTGACCAATCTGCGCCAGGGTCTTGACCGCGAGAGTTTTCGCGAGACCTGGAACTCCTTCGAGCAACGCATGTCCGCCGCAAAGAAGAACAAGCAGCAACTGATCGACCACTTCGCGCTGGCCGACAATCGCCTTGGCCATTTCGCGGCGCACCTGCTCCGCTAACTGTGCTACGTGTTGCGCCATCCGCAAGTCTCCTTGGGCGCGATTCGCTTGATGTTTAACAGCACCGCATAATGTTCCAGCGACTGTACCACGCGCAACGCGTCTTCATCGCTGAGGTCCGAAGTGCGCGTGCACCGTTCCGCGTCTTGCAAAGCCTGGAAAAAGCCGGGCTGCGTCCACCCCAAGCGATCGCGAGATGCCTGGTAAAGATGGGCGATGGACTCGTTGCCCGGCAGACCCAGGCGCCTTGTGAGCAACGACCGAAAATGGTCATATGCGATGTTTGCGGCTGCGGCACCGGCGTGGCCGCGATGATAAAGATCCCCGAGTGTTTCGACAAACTCAAGGGGAGACTGGCGCGTATCCAGTATATGCGGACGCATCGGGCCAGATCTGCGGGCAAAAGTCAGCAATACAGCGAAGGCTACCAGGCCAAGCTGCAAGAAGGCCCAGGGTACCGGCGTTTTCGCGATATACGAAGAAAGCGTGCCGCGCCGGCCGTGATAATATTCATCCCACAAAACGCGAATGTTCGCGGGATCGCCGATCGACTCTAAAAACAAATTCAAGTTTCCGGAGAGCTTGATGCCAGAGTTGCTGAGCGGCGTGGCCGCTCCCCACCATACGACTTGGCCTTTGCCGGAGTAATAGGTCACAACTGTTGTGTCAGCTCCTTCGAGGTAAATCGGAACATGATTCGCGTGCGCCATCTGCCAACGCGACTTTGGAGACATTGCGATTTCCGGTGCATCGCGCATGAAAGGACCTGGGAGAACCGCGTGATACGTTTTCCATTCCGCCGCATTCTGGTCCAAGTCAAGCGCTCCACCCTCCGGGACCATGGCCGCCGCGCCAGCTCCAATGGCCAAGACGCGCCCTCCGCGGTAAACAAAAAGATGTAATGCTTCCTTTTCTTCTGCGCTGCCGAGAATAAACGGCTCAGCTAGAACCAGAAGCGTGCTGGTGGCTTGGTGAGGCAACTCGGTGGGGGGCTCCTCCCAGCGTTCGACGCGGTAGCCCAAGTCCTTGAGAAGCAAAAACGCTGCCTTGCTGCCATCGGAAGCCGGCGAATAAGTCGACGCAAAGCCTGGAAATTGAGAAACCGGAGAAGGGGCCAGAATTGCGGCAATGGCCACAATCATAAGAAAGATTCCGCCAAAAACAATCAGCAGCCGGCGATCGACTGGTCCGAGGGAAAACGGCATCCCAGCGCCTCCAGGTTCTCGATTGTTTCGGCGAAATCATGCTCCGTGGCAGGCTGGCAGCCGTACCAGGTCAGTTCCAGCTGGCGAGTAAGATTTTGGAGCGGAGCGCGATAGTTGGTTGCATGCTCGTCCGATGATTGCGCGGGTACATTAGAAGAGCCGGGCTCTAACAGGCGCAAGTATTCGCGCGGTGTGCGCGCGTTCTCAAGTTTCAACGCACCCAAATCCTGCAAACGATAGACTCCGGCCCAATAGCCAAAATGGACGGCTTCGCGAAAACGCGATTCTCTGGCTGCCGCGAGCGCCTCTTGCGCCCACACGCGCCATGATTTTCCCGCGGGCATCGGAGTGCCCAGCTCAAGTTCGGCATGCTTGGCCGTTCGCACCAAGGCACGTCCCAGAATCCACGCGAGAAGGATGAAGAGAGCGATGATAGATAACCAAACGAAAACTAAACGCACAGCCTGATGTTTGCCCTTGCCGCTAAGGAGTTTGGTTAGCATACGGCGAGCCCAGCCTCCCATGCGCGCAGTAAGCTTTTGCCACCACGTGGGAGGCTGCACCGAACTGAATTCATTGCGTTGTAAAATAGCGTTCAGGCGCGGAAGCACATTTGCATTGGCATTGGCTACGCCGCTTTGGGATGTATCTAGAGACTTGGCCTGTTCTTGCAAAAGTTTCAAGTGTTCCAAAATGTTTTTTTGGACGGGAATAAGATTCGCCGGATCTGTTTGCATTCGGGCGAGTGCGGAATCGAGCCACACCGTCGAAACTTCGCAATACCGTTTCCCGCCGACCATAGTGACCCGCCAAGATTTCGGCAGCGACGCGCGCAGCGAACTGATACCCGCAAGATGGGCTGGCAGATCTTGGACTGCAGCGGACACGCGGTTGAGGGTTACCAGATACCCACGCAAGTCTAAGTCTGCCATGGGCGGATTCGCGGTGGGCTTATCTATCCCGCCTTTGGTAGAGGGAATTTGAAAAAGTATGCCCGCGAGAACAATGCCCGAGACACGAATGAAGTGCGATACGCGAAGGCGCACTGGCAGAGAGAGAATCATCCGATGGAGGCGGGAGGCGTGGTCGGGGCGGCGGGAAGCGCAGCGCCATCGAGTTCCGAGATCATCACTTGCAAGTCGAAAGCCTCTTTTCTCACGCGCACATCATAATAAAGAAGGGCCACAGCAATCATCATGAGCGGTGCACTTAGAGCTACGCCGATGCCACCGGCAATGGCGGAAATGCCCGTCAGCCAGAATGACATGGCTTCTCCCTTACCAACCATCACCAGGCTAGCTATCAAAAAGGGACCTTGAAATACAGCAGAAACAACTGACGTCATCAGAAGCATCAGAAAAACAATCAAAAAAGCCCGCCCGCGATTCCCGCGAAGCAATTCGCTGCTGCGCTTCAAAGCTGTGATGACTCCAGAGTTTTCGAGAAGTAATGAAGGCACGGCCACAATAAAGCCGAGAAACATCCAAATCAAAAACCAGACGCCCAGGCCAAACCCGATTACGCCACCGAGCACAGCGAGGGGTTTAGACACTAAGCTCAGAAGGCCGGCAAAAATCGCTATCAACAGAGCCAGCACAAAATAGCAGGAAATAAGCACCAGCACTACGGCCAGATTAAGACCGAGCAGACGTGTGATCCGGCCGCGCAACTTGGCGAACGCGGCGGAGATACTTGTTGAGCGGCCGAGGTACACATCGGAAACTGCAAATGTCGTGGCGCCCAGCGCGATGGTATGAACCGCGTAAACTATGCAAATATAAATACCGAGACCAAGAAAAATTGAACCCATCATCTGAGCAAGGTGAGCTGCGGCCTGGGCGGGATCATTTGGAAAAGGAACCGAAACGGACGCTGGGCTTACCAAGCGTTGCACACCCAGCGTTGCAAGAACTACAACAGCTTGCGGAAGAAGCATAATGCCCACTACGAGCCAGAAGTTCTTGCGGTAAAGCGAAAACGTGCGGTCGAGTAACTCGCCGAGACTCAACGGCCTCAAATCAATTGACGGCAATCGAACCTCCTAGCGGTCCTCGGCCATACGTAGATTGAATGCAGTTGAGCATAACGTAATACCGAATGCAAGCCGGGTCGGGGCTGGGTTGCGCATTGCGATGACTCCTGAATTGGTGGATTGAAAGGCTGTGACCGATTCACACGCCGGCAACTTTGCATGGGGACGTTACGCTCGCGGGAGGGCAATCAGCGGGCCAGAACCCTCAGACTTGAGCGCGCTGCGGCGATGGCACTCGAAATGTCGTCGTCGGTGTGCGCCGAGGAGATAAAGGCAGCTTCGAATTGCGATGGAGCGAGAAAAAATCCGCGGCTCAACATCTCCTTAAAAAAAGCTGCGTACTTCTCGCGATCCGAAGTTTTTGCCACGGTGTAATTCGTTACCGGGTGCGGGGTGAAAAACAGCGTGGCAAGGGATCCGCTAGAACTGACTTGACCGGAAACTCCGGTTTCCGTCAGAGCGTTGCGTAATCCGCTTCCGAGCTTCGCGGCCTTTTGTGCGAGTGTCGCATAAAAACCCGGCGCACGTAGAAGCTTCAAAGTCTCTATCCCCGCGCGCATTGCCAGTGGATTCCCCGAAAGCGTTCCGGCCTGATAAACCGGGCCAAGCGGGGCGATCAGGTTCATGATGTCGGCGCGTCCGCCATAAGCGCCTACCGGCAGCCCGCCGCCGATGACTTTCCCCAGTGTCGTAAGATCCGGCGCGACATTGAAAATTGTTTGAGCGCCACCATACGCGAGTCGAAAACCGGTAATAACCTCGTCAAAAATCAGCAACGCGCCATTGCGGCGCGTGAGATCGCGCAAACCGGCAAGAAAGCCAGGAACGGGCGCCACAACTCCCATGTTGGCGGCTACGGGTTCGACAATCACCGCCGCTATCTGATCGCGATGCTGCTCAAACGATTTTTCGACCGCGGCAAGGTCGTTATAGGGAACGCTCAACATCAGTTCGGCAAAGCTGCGCGGAACTCCGTGGCTGGAGGCGATGCCGAGCGTCGCGAGTCCGGAACCCGCTTGCGAGAGGAAGCCGTCGGCGTGCCCGTGATAGCATCCCTCGAATTTCATGATCAAATCGCGCTTCGTGAAGGCGCGGGCCAGACGAACCGCACTCATGGCGGCCTCAGTGCCGCTGCTCACAAAACGTAGTTTCTCTACAGAAGGCAACGCCGCGATAATGGCGGATGCTAATTCAACTTCAAGCTCATTGGTTATGCCAAAGCTCGTTCCGCGGCGCGCCTGATCGGCAATCGCTGAAGTGATTGCCGGGTGCGCGTGTCCAGCAATCATTGCTCCCCACGAGCACAAGAAATCGATTAACTCGTTTCCGTCCGCATCGAAAAGGTGTGCGCCTTCGGCACGCTCGATAATCAGCGGCTCTCCGCCGACTGACTGGAATGCGCGGACGGGGCTATTCACTCCGCCGACCAACAGTTTTTCGGCCCGTGCAAAAATTTCTCGGGACCGCGTGTGAGTCCGGCGCGGCGACGGTTGTGCCAATTCGGGCTCCTTCAATCGAGCATTATCTTTTATTCGGCACCGTCCATGTCCATGACGTTTGTTTCAACGATGACCTGTCTTCAACCAACCGGCTACTTCCTTGGCGTGGTACGTGAGGATGATGTCTGCACCGGCGCGCTGAATTGACGTCAGAATCTCAATCACAGTTCTGCGCTCGTCGAGCCAACCGTTGCGCGAGGCGGCCTTTACCATGGCGTACTCACCGCTGACGTTGTATGCGCCCACAGGCACGTCAAAGGTGTCGCGAACGCGCCGAATAATATCGAGGTAGGACAACGCAGGCTTCACCATGATCATGTCGGCGCCTTCTTCCAAATCTAGAGCGACCTCTTTTAACGCCTCGCGCGCGTTCGAAGGATCCATCTGGTAGCTACGCCGGTCGCCAAATTGGGGCACTGATTGCGCCGCCTCTCGGAAGGGGCCGTAGAACGCCGAGCAGTATTTCGCCGCATACGAGAGAATCGCAAGATCGGTGAAACCATTCTGGTCGAGCTTGCGACGAATTGCAGCAACCCGTCCATCCATCATGTCAGAGGGTGCGACAATGTCAGCCCCGGCACGGGCATGCGAAAGAGCTGTTTCCGCTAAAATCTCCAGCGTCGGATCGTTCAGCACTTCGTTGTCTTTGACTATCCCACAATGGCCATGGTCGGTGTATTCGCACAGGCATACATCGGTAATCACGACGAGGTGTAGCTTTTCTTTTTTGATGGCTTCGATCGCTCGCTGCACGCAACCTTGGCTGTCATGAGCTTCGGAGCCCCGCGCGTTTTTTTCCTTAGGCAGGCCGAAGAGAATCACGCCGGGAATTTCTAGTGAAGCAACCTCGCGACACTCCTTCAGAATTTCATCGACGGATTGCTGGAACACACCTGGCATCGAACTCACCTCGGTACGATGGTTCGCGCCCGGGCAAACGAACATCGGATAGATGAGCCCGGCTGGAGTGAGACGCGTCTCTCGCACCAAACTCCGAAGCCCCTCGGAACGGCGGAGGCGGCGGGGACGTTGGGTAGGAAAACTCATTGTGAGGCAGTGCCAAAACGCAATTGCCGAGCGAAGAATTCCCGAATGGCGCCGATCAGCGCTGATGGCCGCGTCTGGTCCGCAACAATATCTGCGCGCAGGCCTTTTTCATGCAGCGCCTTAGCGGTCACCGGTCCGATGGCCGCAAGGGCCACACGCCCTGCAAGTTGGCGCATCGACTCAATTCCGAGCTCGTCGGCGAGGTTTCGGACAGCTGATGGGCTGAAAAAAGTGACCACGTCCACTTGCCCGCTGCGTACCGCTCCCAGGACGTCGCGATCAATCGTTTTGGGGAGGCCGGTCTCGTACGCGATCACCTCGGTCACGTTAGCGCCTAGTGTAGAGAGGGCGCTCGGCAACTCAGGCCCCGCACAATTGCTGCGCGGCAGCAATACATGCTTGCCCGCGAGCGCTGCGCCCAGCTCTTCTGCCAAGGCCTCACCGCGAAATTGCTTGGCGACCACGTCTACGCGAAAGCCGGCGCGGCTAGCGGCATTCGCAGTGGCGGGCCCTACAGCGGCAACGCGCGGCGCCGGTGAGACTTGCTTGAACGAAATGGCGATGGAGCCGGCGCGTTGCGCACACGCCTCGACCGCATTCTGGCTTGTGAAGATGATCCAGTCAAACTGGCCGAGTAAGCGCAGCGCCTCGTCTAGAGCCGATGAATCGGGAGCCGGCGAGAAGGCCACGCAAGGCAGCAACAGCGGCTCGGCTCCGGCTTTCGTCAGCTCCTGCACAACCTCGCGGGCCTGCTCTGGTGCTCGCGTAATCACCACGCGCTTCCCTGCTAGCGGTTTGTCTTCAGCGGCTATCAAATTGCCTTCCTGCTGTTTCGAGAATGCGAACAGCACCCGCATCGAGCAACGCGCGCGCGACTTTTTGCCCGAGAGCTTCAGGCTCTTCAGGAGGTCCGGCGGCGCGCTCACGAATGTAATCCGTGCCATCAATAGAAGCAACACAGCCTTCCAGGACGAACTCGTTTCGCTCCATTCGAGCCCAGCCGCCAATCGGCACGAGGCAACCGCCTTGTAGCGCAGCAAGCAGCGCGCGTTCCGCCAGGATAGCCGACCGGGTCTCAGCATCCTCGAGACGCGCCATCAATTCGTTCAATTCCCTGTCCCGGGAACGCGTTTCGATACCCAGCGTGCCCTGGCCAACTGCCGGAAGGCAAATTTGCGGTGAGAGCACTTCGGAAATGCGCTGGCTCATGCCGAGTCGGTCGAGTCCAGCCTTGGCTAAAACCACAGCATCATATTCGCCGCTGTCAACTTTGCGTACGCGAGTGTCGACATTTCCGCGGAGCTCACGAACGTCCAAATCCGGGCGATGGTGGCGCAGCTGCGATTGCCGCCGCAGGCTGCTCGTGCCAATTCGCGCAGACTGGCGTAACCCCGCGAGGCCCGTTCCTGTTGCCGAGACGATGCAGTCGCGCACATCCTGGCGCCGCAAAATGGCTGGGAAGGTCAGCCCCCGAGGTGTTTCCGTCGGCACATCCTTGACGCTATGAACGGCTAGATCGATCTGACCCTCGAGAAGCTGGTCTTCAAGTTCCTTTATGAAAATGCCTTTGAGGCCGATCTGATTCACAGGGACATGTTCGAAACGATCGCCTGATGTTTTGATCAGTACGATTTCCGACTCAATTCCGCAGAGCGTCGCGATTTGTTCGCGCACATGGTTGGCTTGCCATTGCGCCAATAGGCTGCTCCGCGATCCAACGCGCAAGATCTTCAAGGTTTTTCTCGAGGCAAGTGAAAAAGGTCGCGAAGGGCTTCGAGGTTCTGGAGCTTGCGCCGCAGTTCGCGCTCTTCGCGTAAGCGTTCCGCACGGTTGAGCACCAGGTGTTCCACTAGTTCCTCGGTGATCCGGGTAATGCGCTCCCTGTCTGCGGCAGAAAGGTGCGTCATGGCCTGGAGCGGCTCACGCAAAAATTCCGCGCTTTCCGTGCGTAGTTTGGAACGCAACTCGTCGACCAGCGCCCCGGCCTCAAGGCTGGTCTGCCAGGAATGAAACTTTACAACGTGCTCTTCGATGATTTCTTCCGCTCTCGGGATTTCGCTCGCTCGTGCCTGTTTGTTCTGCTCCACGATTTCGGTGAGATCGTCGATATTGTAGAGATAGACGTTGTAGAGCGAGCCCACTTCGCCGTCGACGTTTCGCGGCATTCCCAAGTCAATCACGAATAGGGAGCGGTTGCCGCGCAGCTCCATGGCGCGCGCGATCATCTCACGGGTGAGGATGCGCTCATTGCCTCCAACGGACGTAACGAGAATATCGGGTTCCCGTAAAACCTCCGGGAGCCCTTCCCATGGTACACTGTCGCCATTCACGCGTTTCGCAAGCTCCGCGCCGCGTTCTGCTGATCGATTCGCAACGATCACTCGGCTGATGCCGCGGTCCCGCAACTGCACGACAGCCTGCTCACCCATCGCACCGGCGCCTAGAATTAATGCCGAGTGCCCACGCAGCTTTCCAAAAATTTTTTCCGCGAGCCTTATGCCCGCGGACGCCACGGACATCGGCCGCGTACCTATTTCGGTCTCGGCGCGAACTCGCTTGCCAACCTCAAGGGCGCCCTGGAACATCCGGTTCAAGACCGGACCGGTTGCGCCATGTTCGAGCGCGGCGCGATAGGCTTCGCGAACTTGTCCTAGGATTTCTGCTTCACCCAGCATCATGGAATCGAGCCCTGCAGATACACGGAACAGGTGGCGCACAGCGTCACGGTCGCGATGCCGGTACACGAAGCCGTCCAACTCTTCGGCACGCAAGTGATGGAAGGTGGTCAGGAAACCTTCGAGGGAGTCGGCAGTGCCGGTAAGCGTTTGAACAGGAACACCATAGAGCTCGCTGCGGTTGCAGGTCGAAAGTACCAGAGACTCTTCGAGAATGCCCCGCGTGCGCAATTCCTCGGAAGCGCGCAACGCCTGCTCCGGATTAAACGCCACGCGCTCGCGCATCTCGAGGGATGCCGTGCGGTGATTCAGTCCGATGAGTACGATCTCCATGCCGCCGTTAGTCCCAAAACCAAGTCCTCTAAAAATATCTGTGATAATGGGAGAAGTACATGTTAACTACAGTATAACTAAGAATCACAACGACAAAATTTACTACGCAGAGCATCGATGCCCGTGCGCCTCGCCACGCCGCTGAGCGCCCCAGTAAAAGATAAGCTGCATAGATCCCGAAAATAACAAGCGTTACAATATTCTTGGCGTCCGCATTCCAGAAATTAGCGTTCGTTTTTGCCGCTGACATGTAGCCAAAAATAATCCCGAGCGACATCGATCCAAGTCCCACCAGCACGCTCGTCCTGCTCATTTGTTCAAGCAATTCCAGCGCGGGAAAGCGCCAAAACATAGGTCCTAGGCTTCGCCCTCGAAGCACACGATCCTGCAGCAGAAACATCAGGCTCAGAACAAAAGAAATTGCAAACGCGGAATACGCTAATATGCTCATTGTCACGTGCAGCGCAAACAGCGAACCGCGTGCTGGTGCTGGCGAAGCTATGGACGCCGGAAAAAGATTCGCGGAAATAAATAACAACAGAACGCACGGGAGGACAAAAGCTCCCACCGAACGCTGCCGATGAATCAATTCGAGTCCGAGATACGTGAGGGCGAGCAGCCAGCCAAAAAGAGACATCGAGCCGTACAGGTCTTGATACGGCACCGCATGCACCCAGCGAGACCTCTGCAACAAAACCAGGTAATGCAGAAAAATTCCGCCAGCCAGCAGAAGCGTTGCGACTCGCCCCAGCCCGCCGCGAATCCCGCGGAGATCGCCTACATAAAAACCAAAACTACCCGCATAGACCAGCGCTGTTAGAATCATCAAATAATTCGCCATGGAAGATAGTCCAGCAGGCGGGCACCAGCTTGGCCGGGGCCCCTTACCGATGCGTTTTCCTCACACATCAT
This sequence comes from Candidatus Dormiibacterota bacterium, assembly GCA_035602605.1. GTDB lineage: Bacteria > Acidobacteriota > Terriglobia > Acidiferrales > UBA7541 > DASQHY01. The sequence goes on along the minus strand of DATNLZ010000075.1, from coordinate 39,259 downwards.
TATATCCAAAATATACGCATGAAAGCATGCTGCCAGAGACGAACTGGTCCTGACGTTCGGGCATGCAAAGTCTGCTATGATATTTACTTCGACGTTTACAATGACTGAACTTAGCAACACCGCCAGCCGGAAAAGCATCTTTCTGCGCGCCTGCCGTTCAGAGCCAGTCGAACGGCTACCCGTTTGGATGATGCGTCAGGCCGGCCGCTACCTTCCTGAATACCGCGAGGTCCGCCGCGCACATGCTTTTCTCGAAGTATGCAAGACTCCGGATCTGGCCACCGAAGTCTCACTGCAGCCTTTTCGGCGCCTCAACGTAGATGCCGTCATTGTTTTTTCCGACATTCTCATTGTTGCCGAAGCGATGGGGATGGAACTCGAGCTAAACGACGTCGGTCCGGTCCTACCTCATCCCATCCGTGAAGCACATCAGGTCGCCACGCTGCGACACTTTGATCCGGAAATAGAAACGCGCTTCGTTTTTGATACCATCCGCAAAATTTGCAGCGCCGTTGGTCCAGATGTGCCGGTCATCGGATTCGCCGGAGCACCATGGACAGTGGCCTGTTACATGATCGAAGGTCGGAGCCGCGAAAGCTTCTCGACTCCCAAGGCTATGCTTTTCCGAGAGCCTCGTCTGATGCGCAGCCTTCTAGAGAAGATCGCTCGCGCCACAGCCTCCTACTTGAAAGCGCAAATAGCGGCCGGCGCCGCCGTGGTGCAATTATTTGACACCTGGTGTGGTGAACTATCGCGCCACGATTATCTTGAGTTCGCTCTCCCGGCGACGCAGCTCTTAATTTCTGAGCTGGGGGCCGGAAAAACTCCGGTAATTCTTTATACCAAGGGCTCATCGCATTTGTTGGACGGCGTGGCACGCTCCGGCGCCGATGTGCTCAGCGTAGACTGGCGAGTGGATTTGGGAGAATTGCGCCGCGAACTTGGTTCGCGAATCGCGCTGCAAGGAAACATTGATCCAAGTGTTTTGCTCGGCTCAGCAGATCATATTCGATCAACCGTTCACGATGCGATTTCTAAGACTGGCGGCGTGGGCCACGTTCTAAACCTCGGCCATGGTATTCTGCCCACCACTCCGGTTGAGAATGCCCGGGTCTTCATTGGGACTGGACAAGGCGCGAAAATCTCTGATGTTTGCCCCGCGCCCGCCCGTGCCAGCTAACGCAAAGAAACGCGAAGAAAAGATGTCCGACCTTAAAACGCATCTGCAGCTTGACGCCGAACGTTTTCAGATCACCGAGGATTTTCTGGCGCGATATAACCGCCCCGGCCCGCGATACACGAGCTATCCCACGGCGCCAGTGTGGAATGACCAGTTTGGCCCCGGCGACCTGGAACAAGTGTGCGCGGCATCCGATTCTGCTCGCGCGCCGGTCTCGCTCTACCTCCATCTTCCCTTTTGCGAGAGCCTTTGCCTTTTCTGCGCATGCAATGTAGTCATCCAAAAAGATAAGCAAGTCGCTCAGCCCTACCTCGATATCTTGAAGAAAGAGATCGAGCAATTCAGCAAGCGGGTTTCGCGCACGCGGCCCGTTGTTCAGTACCATTGGGGGGGCGGCACACCCACTTATCTTTCCCCGGAACAAATGGAAGACCTTTTCAACTTCACGCGCGACCGTTTTGCTTTTTCACCGCAAGGGGAAATCGGCGTCGAGGTCGACCCGCGGGTTACAAGCCGCGCACATCTGGAGACTTTGCGCCGCCTTGGCTTCAATCGTTTGAGCATGGGCATTCAGGATTTTCATCCAGAAGTACAAGCCGCGGTTCACCGGATTCAACCGCCGGAATTGACTCGCGACCTCATCCTCGCCGCGCGTTCTCTGGGCTTCGACAGCATCAATGTGGACCTCATCTACGGATTGCCTTATCAGACCTCGGAGCGTTTCGCGCGCACTGTCGAGCAAGTGCTCGACCTGCAACCTGATCGTGTCGCGCTGTTCAGCTACGCGCATGTTCCCTGGCTGCACAAACAGCAAGGTAGCTTTGCCGGACATCTCCCCCAGGGCATGGCCAAGTTCGACATTTTCAGCACGGGCCTTCGAGTATTTCTCGACGCGGGGTATCTTTATATCGGCATGGATCACTTCGCGCGGCCAGGCGATGAGCTTGCCGAGGCGCAGCGCAATCGTACGCTGCACCGAAATTTTCAAGGCTACACGACCAAGGCTGGCGCCGACCTGTTTGGCATGGGCGTCAGCGCCATCAGCAATATTGGCGACGGCTATGCACAAAATTTCCGCGACCTCAACAGCTACCAATCCGCCGTGAACACGCGCGGACTTGCCACAATGCGCGGCTATCGCTTGAGCCATGATGACCGGATTCGCCGCTCGGTAATCAACCGCCTCCTGTGCCACACCGTAATACCCAAGCGTGAAATCGAACGCGAATTCTCAATTTGTTTTGATGAATACTTCTCGGGCGAAATCGCTCGCCTGCAAGGATTTTGCGATGACGGATTAACCGTAGTCAACGCCGATGAAATCCGTGCCACCATGCTTGGCCGGATTTTCATCCGCAATGTGGCCATGATTTTCGACGGTTATCTCGAAAAGCAGCAGCTTGACGCCAAGCCGCTGTTTTCAAAAACGCTCTAGCAGTGCCGTCCTGACCCTCCCGTGCCAGGTCCTGTACAAGCACTCATCATCGGTGGCGGTATTTCCGGCCTGGCGTGCGCCTACTACCTGCGCGAACTTGGCGTTCGCGTCCTCGTGCTGGAGCGGTCTGAACGTCCCGGCGGGCTTATCAGCAGTTCCGTGCAAGGTGACGATTTCGTTCTGGAAGAGGGGCCACAAAGTTTTCTGTCTACCGACGCACTGCTGGAAATGATTGGCGACCTGGGGCTCCAAGCTGAGGTGCTCCGAGCGGACGCAAGAGCTCCGCGCTTTGTGCTTCTAAACGGGCATCTCCAGCGTGTTCCACTCGGTCCGCCGGAGCTTCTGACTACTTCCCTGCTGAGCTTGCGCACCAAGCTCGCTCTTCTTCGCGATGCTGTGGGCCGCTCCGCTCCACCGGAATTTGATGAATCCGTCGCAGGATTCGTGCGTCGAAAATTCACTCAAGAACTGCTCGACCGTCTTGTGGGCCCGCTTGTTTCGGGCATTTTTGCCGGCGATCCCGAACGCCTCAGCGTTCGTGCTGCATTTCCAACTGTATATCAAGCCGAGAAAATGTTTGGCAGCATCATTCGGGGTACCGGAAGGGTGGGTCACGTTGGATACTCCGGCGAGCCCCGCGAAGGAATCGGTAAGCATCCTGTCCCCAAGCCGATTGTCGGACCCCAGGCAAGGCGCGACCCGAAGAATGCCCCAAAACAAAAACGGGAACACACATTGATCAGTTTCCGCAAAGGCAACGAAAGCCTAGTTCAGGCTCTGGTCCGCTCCCTCGGCGACAGCCTGATCTGCGGCATCACCGCCAAGAGCGTTTCCTACGATTTCCCCAACCGCGATTCAGAGGCTGGCGATTCTCCCAGTGGCAATTCTCCCGCGGACAGATCCTCCGCCCACACCCGTAGATTCATTGTCCACGCCACCGAAGCAGGTCGCCCACGCAGCTTCGATGTCCCATCGCTAATCGTAGCCACGCCAGCCGACGTCGCGTCCTGTCTCCTCGCGCCTCTGTCGGATAACTTCATTACCCCTCTCGCTGACATCGAATACGTGCCGGTAGCCGTCGTCTCTTCCATCTACCGCGTGGACCAAATCGCTAAATCGCTGAAAGGCTTTGGTTTCCTCGTTCCGCGTAGCGAAGGTCTTCACCTTCTCGGCACGATCTGGAACACTTCGCTTTTTGCAGGGCGAGCACCAAAGGGTTACGCCGTGCTCACGAGTTTCGCTGGCGGGGCAACCGATCCAGGCGTCGTGGCTCTTCCTGCACAAGACATCGCTGCGCTCATCACCAAAGAGCTAGAGGTCGTGCTATCCATCACGGGCAAGACACAACACTCGGGGGTAAAGATTTATCCCCACGCGCTACCTCAATATAATCTTGGCCACATCCAACGGATTGATTCTCTCCGCGCGCTATGCGCTAACGTTCCCGGGCTGTTCCTGGCTGGGAATTATCTGGAAGGCCCCTCGATTGGGGCCTGCGTCGACCAAGCTCGCCGTGTCGTTGCGCTTAGTGTACGAAATTATTTGTCATTTTCGTCCGTTGGGAGCATCGAGTAAGCGATGCCAGCGCCTGAGCCATTTTCCCAAGCATCCTCTCAACGTCCGCAATTTCCCTGGTGGGCGTTGGCCGGCGCCGCGGTGCTTTTGCTATTTTTCATTTTTTCGATTTGGCAATCTCGTCGTGCACGGTCGGAGCTCACGGAACTCCAGTTGCGACTCAATGGCCACAAAACAACCCGCTTAAATCTTCGAAAAGAACTAGCTCTGGCCAAGCGCGCCCGCGAAATCGTGTCCGACCCAGTTACTGTACGGTTCACCTTGCAGGCCAAAACGGCCCCTGCGTTGCACGCTTGCTGGCACCCCAAACTTGGCATCTTTATTTACGGCGGAAATGTGCCCATCCCCGCCGCGGACCATACCTTGCTGCTATGGCTCATTCCCAAAGAAACAACCTCCTCCCCGCGCGTTGCCAGCATCTTCCGTCCCGACGCCGCAGGCATCATAGCCCTGGTGCTTCCTTTCCCGCCCGCGCCCATCAATTCCACCGCTGCGCTGGCAATCTCTGAAGAGTCATCCACCGCAAGTCGCCAGCTCACATCTACCCCGATCTGGCTTAGCACTGTGCCGCAATAGTGCAAGCTTCCAATCCAATGCCTAGCTTAATCTGCATCGCGAAGAGCTTGCAGGTAGCGGAGCTCGTGAGGATTGAAAACCGACGGATGCGCTGCAAACTAAAACGAAGTATTCTCGAAACTTTGTTTATACCGATGCCGCAGCCGCAACTTCCTCCGCTGTGCCGCCTCGCGGTAGCGTCTCTTCTCATCCGGTGTTCGGGCAATCAAGGGCGCCAGCACCTTCTTGGCGCCGGTGACGTCATCGATGGCCACAAACGTTAAATAGGCACTGGTCGTGTGCTTGCGCTCGCCCGTAAGCACATTCTCCGAGAAAACTTTCACGCCCACTTCCATCGATGTGTGGAAAACGCGGTTCACCTGCGATTTCAAAATAATCAGTTCGCCCACGCGGATGGGATTGCGGAAGTCCAGGTAATCCACTGACGCCGTCACCATGTAACTGTTGCTGTGCCGGTGCCCTGCAATGGCCGCGCAAATATCCACCAGATGCATCACTCGCCCGCCCAGAATGAAGCCGAGAGGATTGGTGTCCTGTGGCAACACCACCTCAGTCATTTCCGCGCGGGCTTCTCTGGCTGGCTTTCCTTTTTGATTGCTTATCTTTGATGTCGTGACCCAAGCTGCTTTTTTCCTGGCCATACGCCTCATTCTAACTTTCGACGCCTTCATTTTGTATTCTGCGGCAAGCTCGCTATAATACGCCTTTCATGCCCCAGGCACAGAAAACTCGCCGCCAAATGCTCGAAGAGTTCGTTGCTGCCAAACCGAACGACCCGTTTTCACGGTATGGTCTGGCTCTTGAATGCATGAACGCTGGAGATTCCCCGGCTGCCGAGCAGCATTTTCAAAACCTGATAGCCAAGCATCCCGAATATATCGCCACGTACTATCAGTTCGCCCAATTCCTGATCCGCAATGCCCGTTCGACCGAAGCGCGCCAAGTACTTACCTCCGGTATCGCCGTTGCCCAGAAAAAAGGTGACGACCACGCCCGCTCGGAGATGGAAACCACGCTCGCGGAACTCCACTAAGTCCGTCTCCTACAACGGTCACACTTCCATCGCTTGCCTGTGCGGAGGCAAGTCTCATCTTGGTGTGGCCTCATTCAGTTGACCCCATGGGAGGTCTTGTCCGTTTTGTCCCTCTTATCCTTCAATTCCAATTTTTGCGCGGAAACCCATGCCCCAACCCGTGACTCGAGAACATCCATCGGTAGTGCACCCCCATTCAGAATTTCGTCGTGGAAAGCGCGGATATCGTACCGATTGCCGAGCTCGTTCTTCGCCCGCTCGCGCAGTTTGAGGATTTCGAGCTGCCCCAGCTTGTACGCCAGCGCCTGGCCGGGTATGACGATATATCGGTCGGTTTCCGCCTGCACGCTTGGTTCGTCCTCGGACGAATGCTCGTGAAAGAAATCGACCATTTGTTGCCGCGTCCAGTGCTTGTAATGCACGCCGGTGTCAACGACCAATCGCACAGCGCGCAGCATTTCGTCCGACAAGCGGCCATAATCCGAATACGGGTCCTGATAAAAGCCGATCTCTTTGCCAAGGCGTTCGGCATATAGCGCCCAGCCTTCCACATAGGCGGTGTACCCAGCCTGTTGCCGGAATGGCGGCAGCTCCGGAAGCGTTTGCGCAACGGCGATTTGCATGTGGTGGCCTGGAACACCTTCATGATAAGCCGTGGATTCGAAGGTCAGGGTCGTGCGATGCTCGAAGTCTCCCGTGTTCACGTACACGACGCCGGGACGCGAGCCGTCGGGTGTGCCCTGGCTATATTCAGCTCCTGCAGCTTCTTTCTCGCGATACTCCTGCACTGGGCGCACCTCTACGCGCGTTTTCGGCAGCAAGCCAAAAAGCTTCGGAAGCTGCGGCTCCATTTGGGCGATGTAATGCTTGTAAGCTTCTAGGATTTGCTCTCGTGACTTTGGATGGATCTTGGGATTTGCTTTCAATGAGTCTCGAAAACTCTTCAGGTCAGCGAAGCCAAGTGTCTTGGCAATGGCCAGTTGTCGGCCTTCAATCCCCGCTACTTCTTTCAAGCCAAGCTGATGGATGGCTTCGGGATCCATCTCTAGCGTGGTGGACTGGCGGACCGCGAAGCGGTAACGGGCATCTCCGTCTGGCAAGGCCCACAGCCCCGGATCCGTGCGGCCCTTGGGCGCATAATCTGTGGCGATAAAATTCGCAAGATGGGAGTAAGCCGGGCGCACCTCCTTATTTACTGCCGCAACGATGGCGTCGTACAGGCGCTTGCGGTCCGCGTCCGGCATCGACCTAGGAATATTCGATGCGGGCTGCCCGAAGACGTTGGCTTCACCTTCCGGTGCGGCGATCGACTTGCACTGGCTTACCGTCTTCTCCAGCAAAAAGCGCGGCGGCATCAGCTTGTCTTTCGCACCTTGCCGGAGAATTTCAATCACATCGTCCACCAACCGGGGCACTCGGCGTAACCGTGCTAGATAGTCCTCATAGTGCTTGGTCGAGTCCAAGGGTAGGTACGCGATAAACTGTGCGAGTTGCAAATGCGCGCCGCTAAATTGATTCATCGGCATTTCATAAGTATGCAGCGCGATGCCTTCGAGGTTCTCTTTCAAATTGCGCACCATCAGCGACTGATTCAGTTTTTCTTGTTCTGGAAAACCGGTGGTGTCGACCGCCGCAAATCGTGAGAGCCATTTCTCAATGTCGTGTTTCTGTTGCGTGATATGCGCGAGCGAGAAGTCACTCCATCGGTCGTTATAACGGTAGTCGCCGATAATCGTTGCCGTCTCAGGGCTTTCACGCAGCTCGTATTCCCACTCGTCGGCCAGCAGTTGCTTCAGCTCTTTGCGGCGAGCTTCTACAGTGTTGCTGTCCCTCATCTGGGAGACGGCCGTCATGGTAAGAAAAAGTCCGATAACAGTGACTGAAATAAAGCGTTGCGGCAACACCGCAGGCCTCCGCTGGTAGTACGCTCTCGAGCATGTGCTTAAGTGACCTTGTACACCCCATGGCATTCTACGCTGGAATAACGGCTTTTGTTGCGAACCGCGTAACACAGTTTTATGATTCCATCCGGGCCAGAATGTTCACCGAACACAAAGCAGACGAAGTCTCGTTCGACTATAATGGAGAGAAGCGCCGCTGGCAGAAAAGCGCAGCGCCCGAATTCGGGGGCCTCATGACGACGACCGCAATCGCACGAAAAGCACAAACGCTGGGAGAGCTCCGAAACGGATCAAGTTTCGATCCTCGCCGCGCGCAGTGTTCCGTTAAGGACGAGATGCGCCAGAATTTACTTCGCACGATTGCCGATCACGAGCCGCTCTTCCCCGGTGTCCATGGCTTCGAAGACACAGTGATTCCACAAATCGTCAACGCCATTCTCTCGCGCCACAATTTTATTCTTCTCGGATTGCGCGGCCAGGCCAAAAGCCGGATCCTTCGAAGCTTAGTGCAGTTCCTGGACGAAGAAATTCCGGTGGTCGCGGGCTGCGAAATTAATGACAATCCGTTCCGCCCAATCTGCCGAGCCTGTCGTGAGTTGCTCGCACAAAAGGGCGACGCCACGCCTCTTAGCTGGCTGCCTCGCGATCATCGTTATGTTGAAAAGCTCGCCACACCCGATGTCACCATCGCTGACATTATTGGCGATGTGGATCCCATCAAAGCGGCGCGCGGTGGACGCGACCTCTCCGACGAGCTAACCATTCATTACGGCCTTTTGCCCCGCGCCAATCGCGGTATTTTTGCAGTTAATGAGCTGCCTGACCTCGCCGGAAAAATTCAGGTTGGACTATTCAACATCATGCAGGAAGGCGACATCCAGATTAAGGGTTACCCACTTCGGCTGCCGCTTGATGTGCTCCTGGTGTTCACCGCGAATCCCGAGGACTACACGGCGCGGGGTAAAATTGTTACGCCGCTGAAAGATCGTGTCGGGTCAGAGATTCGCACGCATTATCCTGCGACCCTCGAAGAAGGGATGGCCATAACTTCGCAGGAAGCTTGGGCCAAACGCGAGTCCGGCCGCCATCTGGAGATTCCAAAATTCATCCGCGAGACAATTGAAGAGATTGCTTTCCAGGCCCGCGATGACAAACGCGTCGATCGTCGTTCGGGCGTTAGCCAGCGTTTGCCGATTTCCTGCCTCGAAAATGTCGTCAGCAATGCCGAGCAGCGCGCCGCGCGCAACAATGAAAAAACAGCGGCGGCGCGGATCACCGATGTTTACTCTGCAATTCCCTCAATGACCGGGAAAATCGAGCTCGAGTACGAGGGCGAATTGCGCGGCGCCGATACCATTGCGCGCGAGCTAATTCGCGCGGCGGTCGGAAAAGTTTTCACCCGGTACATGGGTGAGACCAATCTCCAACCCGTGGTGCAATGGTTCGAGATAGGCGGTGAATTAAAAATGTCGGAAATGTCTTCCTCTGACGAAGCGTTCCGTCAGCTTGAAAAGATTCAGGGCTTAATGGAACACATTGGGCGGCTGGGAGTAAATGGAAAATCGAGCCCGGCGTCGGCCACTGCTGCCGCAGAATTTATTTTAGAGGGCTTGTGGGCGCAGCGGCGCATCAGCCGCAACGAGGAGCGCGGCTTTCACGCCGAACGCCCCCGCCCATCCGAGCCGCGCGAGCCGCAATCTCGGCCGCGCCGCCAATTCAATTGAACGCGTCGCCTGTTCGGCAGTGCGATTCTGCAACACTGTGAGCATTGGTGCGCTGCCGGGACTGATGCGAAGATTTGAAGGATTGTAATTCTCAATGAAATACGTCCGTTACCGAAAATATAGCGGCGAGCCCGCCGAAGCGGTCGACATGCAAGAGCTTATGAAGCGGCTCTCTGACTTTTTACTGCAGAGCGGCTTCGAATCGCAAACCTACGGCATCTCCCCAATGGACCCTGAGCAATCCATGGATCAACTGCGAGAAGCCATTCTCCGCGCTCTCCAGGAAGGCGACTTGGTCCCCGATGATTTGCTCTCTCAGGAGATGAAAGAACTTCTGAAAAATCACGACGCTCTCGACAGCCACTCGGGCAGCAACCAAATGCTGCGCGACTTGATTGACAAGCTGATCGAGCGTCTCGAGCAAGAGGGTTATATCTCGCCACACCCGCCGCAGATTACACCGCCTCCCGGCCAAACTCACCGAGGGCATTTAGGCGGCGATGCCCGCGACCGGTCGCGGGCTCGGTTTGAAATTACTGACAAAGCGCTCGATTTTCTGGGTTTTAAAACTCTGAAAGATTTGCTGGCCTCTCTCGGCAAGAGCAGCTTTGGCCGTCACGACACGCGTGATCTTTCCACTGGCGTTGAATCGGGCGGCATTTCGCGACCCTACGAATTCGGTGACACTCTCAATCTTGATCTCAGCGCCACGCTCTTCAACGCCGTACGCCGCGACGGCGCCAAAGTTCCCATCGAACTCGATTACCGCGACCTGATGGTTCACCAGTGCGAATACCAAAGCTCCTGCGCCACCGTGCTTATGCTTGATTGCAGTCACAGCATGATTCTCTACGGGGAAGACCGTTTCACTCCAGCCAAAAAAGTGGCGCTCGCGCTTTCGCATTTGATTCGCACGCAATACCCCGGCGATTCGCTTCAGCTGGTTCTGTTTCATGACAGCGCCGAAGAGGTTCCTCTCGGCGAACTCGCGCGCGTGCAGGTTGGTCCGTACTACACCAACACCCGCGAAGGACTGCGCCTGGCACAGCGGATGCTGATGCGCCAGAAAAAAGATATGCGTCAAATTGTCATGATAACCGACGGTAAGCCTTCCGCCCTCACCCTGGAAGACGGCCGCATTTACAAGAATGCGTTTGGCCTGGACCCTTTCGTCGTTTCGCAAACGCTCGAAGAGGTGGGCAAGTGCAAACGCTCAGGCATTCTCATAAATACGTTCATGCTGGCTTCGGATTACAGTCTTGTTCATTTCGTGCAAAAGGTCACGGAAATGTGCCGCGGCAAAGCCTACTTCACGACACCGTATAACCTAGGCCAGTATTTGCTGATGGACTACATGCAGCGCAAGACCCGCCACATTCATTAAGCCGCAGAGATTGCATCTCTCTTCGATGATAACGAAGGAGCTATTGTTGAGGCTTTTTCTTAAGGAATGCTCCCGCACCCGTAATCAAGAACTGAGTTACACTTTTTATGTGGGTTATTTCGCCTGAAGGGCTCCGAGGATACGACAAATGACGAAGATTTTGGCAGGACAAAAAGCACCCGATTTCAAGCTGGCCGGCACGAGCGGAGGCAACTTCTCGCTGAAAAACACCCTGGCAAAAGGGCCGGTCGTAGTCGCATTCTTCAAAATATCTTGTCCGGTTTGCCAGTTTACATTTCCTTTCTTAGAGCGCCTTCACAAACGATACGGCGCTGACGCCGCTACCTTTTGGGGCATATCGCAGGATAATAACCGAGAAACAAAGGAATTTTGCGTTGAGTACGGCCTCACTTTCACGATGCTGTTGGATGGGGAGGGCTATCCTGTCTCCAACCTTTACGGTCTCACCAATGTACCCACGTTTTTCTTGATTGATCCTGACGGAACAGTGAAGGTAAGTTGCGTCGGCTTCGGCAAAGTTGAGCTTGAACAAATTGCCGCTGCATTGTCCAGGCGCAAGAACAAAAAAACCGCTGCAGTCTTTCTCCCCAGCGAGCTCGTCCCGGCCTATAAACCCGGTTGAAGCTCCAAAAACTAGGTTCCGTCGGAACCGCCGCGGCGTAAAGAAAGCCTTCCTGGAAATACCGCAGCCTAAATCAGGTCGGAGTCGACTATTTTCTTCTTGTGCTTCAATGGCTTGCGGCGTTTGTCGGCGATGATTTTGCCGGCCGGAGGCGAGCCGGCAGCGTTTCGAGCCGCGCGCCGTGCCTCCACACCAGCATTGAAGGTATCTTTGGGTTTTTTGCGCGTCACGATAGTTTCTTTCTGCGCAGCCAATCGTATGATCTGCGGCTTCTCCGAAATAACTCTGGTTTTCTATTTTACATCGCTTCGTTCGTCGTCCCGTCATTGGCTTTCGCGACATAACCGGGACATCGCAGCACCGGTAGTTTAGGATATTTTGCAAAAGAACTGTCGCGCCATGAGTGCTCGCAGCGGTAGAATAAAGATCCACGCTCGGACTCAATTTGGCACGAATATTGGCAATCGGCACATAACCCTGCGCGCTGCCGTTCACGAGCGGAATCGGTTTGCTTGTGCACTTGCGAAGAATAGCGCGGCGATGTTTACCTCGCCACGCCTTTGTCTGTCTGGTGCGCTTTCTAAGGGGCGCCATCAGGCTTTCGCTGTAGACGCGGGATGGTCACAAGCGTAGGTTTTGCACGTTTCCCCTGGCGCTCCGTATAACACCTTCATTTAACATCAGCGTTCTCGGTGAACGTGCCTCCGAAGCTGCAGTGATTCGTGTATTGGCCCCAGTTCTTGTTTCTAGGACTATGGTCGCACCTGAACGTTGGCATTGGGCTCCGTGAGCCGACGCAGGGAAACAAGTCGTGGGAGGAGAGAGATTATGTTTATTATTCTATTCGCAATCCTGGCTATCCTTTGGCTGGGAGGGTTTCTGGTATTTCACATTTCGAGCGGTCTGATCCATCTCTTGTTACTGCTTGCGGTAATTTCTCTGATCGTTCACTTGGTCCGACCAGCGCGCGTCTAAGGGCTGCGCCATCGGACCGAGTCTTACTCTATAAATAAGCTCGTTGGAGGATTGGGCGCCGCCCTGCGCAGCGCCCAATTCAGCGTTCCCCGTTTCCACGTTGGTCAATTCTAGTATCTAAGCGTCGCCGGCTACATTCTGCTTGAATAATCAGACTAGAAATTGAACACTGCCTGTAAATCGACACGCCGATTTGCTGATGATGAGCCAAATGGCCCACCGGCGAGCGCATTGGATTCCCCAAACAGTGGTGAAGTAAGGTTTCCGATGGGGTTAGCTAGATTTGTCTTATTGAAGAGGTTACGTGCGCTGACGCTGAAGGTGAGACTATAGCGGCTGTTAGCGCCACCACCACCGCCTCCACCGAAGAAGCCGCCGCGGCCGCCGCCGCCCTCCCTATGCTCACCCCCTCCGCCTGGACCGCCAGGACCAATTCGAAGTCCGCCCTCTGGTCCACCCTGGGCAATTGCTTCCGCTTTTTTACCAAACCCAAAAGTTTTGGCAACCCGCAAGTTCACGGTGGTACGAGCGGGTCCGTTGCCCATATTAATGGGGATTATGGCCTGGCCGATACGAGGAGCCAGATCAAACGAGCCATAACGATTGTTTACGACCGTGGGTCGTGTTAAGTCCGTGGCAAACGCCGGACGGTCGTTGAAAATGGAATCGCCATTCAAGTCTCTTCCAATCGTGATATTAAAAGGTGAGCCGGATTGGATCACCACAAATGGACTAGCGCGTACGCCGTAAGGTAGCGAAATACTGCCGCCCAGAAATACTCGATGGCGAACGTCAAAAGCGGCGCGACCGTAATCGGCAGCCAAATTATATGGATTGGAAGGAAAGCTGCCCGCGCCAGCGGTGTCACTATTGGCGTAACTGAGCGAATAAAACCCAAACAATGAGAATCGTGCTCCGTTACGAATGTTCCCATTGATCATAAGCTGATTCTGCCGGAAGACACCGGCGGATTCGAATTCGTAAATATTTCCGATATTTCCGAACGGCCGTACGCCGGTGATTGGAAGCGGAGCATTTATGTTTTGCGAGACAAGCATGTGAACGCCTCGAGCATTCAGGTAAGAAACCGAAATATTGGCGGCGCGAGAAAGCTGACGCTCGAGGCTAACGGCCGTCTGCAGCGTGTACGGCGCGTGGAGTTGCGGAGAGACTCGACGAATCGTCGGAGTTCCCAGCGATCCCGCCAGAGGGTCGTTGGGTTTCGGAGGATTGATGAAATAGTTGAGCGCAGTTAGTGCTTCTGACGGAGTGCGATTTGTAAAAAGGTGTTGCTGCGTAGTGGTACCGTTCAAACGCTCGGCTTGAAGGACAAGATCCTGGCCGAAGCGGTCATAAAAGATACCGTAGCCCGCACGCAAAACGGTCTTGGGCGAGGAATTTTTGCCCGGTCCAATTCCCCACGCAATCCCGAGGCGCGGTGCGATATCAGCGTGGTCCTGTATGTCATTTTGTGTTTCGAAGCGCAGCCCAGCACTGACCGTGATGTTGGGCCGCAGCCGAAAATCATCTTGCACGTAAAGGCCAGCGTCATACATCGTGACGCTCGCAAGTGGTTGCCCAGTAGTAATCGAGAACTGGCTGGGTCCGCCTCCCGCGGCGATAATTTGGTCTGGCGGCAGTCCGTTCGCCAAACCCTGTACCGTAATTCTATAAGATTCCAGGGAGGTGATATCCGCACACGGATCGCCAGCCTTGCAAGCAGACCGCGGCCGCGAGCCGAATGTGAAGTTACCGTTAAAATTGGACATAGAGTTGTTAACGTTGCGGGAGGCTCTCAGCCTTCCGCCAAACTTTACAAAATTCTTGCCCAGAGCCATCGAAGTGTAATTTTGCAGTTCGTAGCGTTTCTGTGAATCTCCGCTGCTTCCGCGCCCGCTGCCTCCCCCGGTGAAGGCATCCAGCACCGATATTGTCGGCTGGAAAGTTCGCACAATATCCGTAGTGGTCTGATGGGTATATCGAAAACGTGTCTCATTCACGATTTTGGCGCCGATGATCTGTGTATCGCTGGCCTGAAAGTTTTGCTCGCTATCGGCTTGATTGAAACCTTGAGAAGCCAGGGAAAACTGACCAACCCCGTTATTGATATCATCGGAGTGCTCCAGCTGATAGCGCAGGGTCAGGGTATTGCTCTTCGTAAGCTGAAAGTCGAATCGCGGACTGAGCTCGGTACGCTTTCGAGGATTGGCCACAACATCACTGAATGGAATGGGGTTAAAAGCTGGGTCAAGAATCACAGCACTGACTACGCTGGTTTCGTTAATGTTGCGCCGCTCGGCAGAGAAAAAGAAGGAGGCTCTCTTTGTGATTGCCCCAGCAACATTGCCGCTGAAGAACGTGGTGTAATAGCCGGGATTCTGATGGGCAAAGGGACTTCTGGAATTGAAGGCTGAAGAATTTCCGTTGACAAAAAATTGACCGTGCAGTTTGTCGGTGCCTGGTTTAGTGAAAATCTCAATTCTGCCATAACCGAGCCTATCGAATTCCGCCGAAAATGGATTCTGGTTGATGCGAATTTCCCGTATGGACGATTTAGGAGGAAGCTGGCCTCCAGTGAATCCATCAATGTAAATCTGTCCACCATTGGGCCCTGCCGAAGGGCCGGCCAGCGCCTGGAGATCGGACTGCAGGTCATCGGGGTCATCGGAAAGCGCATCGAGGTCTTTCCCGCTCAGCACAATGGCCCCGGCATTATTGTTGGGATTAACATTGACCGCCGCCGGCTGTTCCGCCACTTCGACTTTCTCCTGTTGTACGGCAATCGAAAGCGCAATGTTGAGCTTTTGAGCCTGGCCAGTGCTAATGCTGACGTTCTCGTTGACGTATTGCGCGAAACCCTCGGCAATCACCTTCACCGTGTATTTGCCCGATGCGAGACCCTTCACCTCGTACAAGCCATCGCGACTTGTCGTCGTGGTCAGCGACTGGTTGGCGGGAGTTATCACCAAGACCGTGGCACCAGACACTGCCGATGCGGACGGATCAGTCACTTGTCCGCGGAGGATTCCCGTTCCAGTTTGCGCTAGGGTGTTGTTGGCTAGTGCGAGAACCAACGTAAGAATCGCTACGATTCGGAACCGCTGTGCCATTGTGTTCAGTCTCCTAAGGAATATGCCACCTGTAAAATGCAACTACCTAGGGCGTTCCCGCCGCCTCTCCACCGCCTTGACCGAGACTCCAAGGCGAAAGAACCATCGCCTGGCTGCCTTTTGGCGAAGAGGCCAGAATTGGCTCCACACCACCAAGAATTGTTATTGCAGTCACTTCTCCGGCAGCAGAGCCTTGCGTCGATACAATCATGACCGCGTCACCTTTTTGCATATCCTTGAGGGTCGCTGCGGGCACGTGACTCAAAATCTGCTGCAGGTCAGGAGGCCCGCCCCCTGCGCCGTTACCCGTCTGGCGGTCGGGAAAACCGGGAGGACGGCGCCCTTGCTGTGCCTGCTCAGAAGGCGTTGCCGGCGTCGACTTGGCACCATGGCCATTTCTTGTAGCAGGGTCTGCAGGCCCACCCTTGGTCGGAAACTCTGCGGACCTTTGAGCCTGCTGCGAACGGGTCGGGGGGCTCAATTTCGGATCCGCGCCAGAATCGCCCCCAGGCACGTCACCGGGTGCGCGTTTGAGTCGCATCGCAAGGCGCTGGCCCATCTCCGCAGGTAACTTCTGAAGATGAGATTCGGAGGTAATCTTGACAAGCACTGGTTTTTTGGCAATCAAGTCCATCACCGTGATTGTCCCACCTGCAGCATCGACGGAAGTAATCGTGCCGGCGATATTTCGAAATGCGCCCGAAACAGTTTCTTCGGCAGCAATCTCGCTGCCATCGGCGCTGCGTGTGCCGCGAGCGCGAAGTTGATCGCCAGCCTTGATCTCCTCGAGAGTACCAGGCTTGGCATCGTCGAATTTGACCGAGTCCGGGGCATAGCGGCGCAAGATCGTTTCTTTCGAACAGTGAACAGCAATGTTCTTGGTAGCACCTGCGCTCGTCGTTGAAATTGTGACTGTTCCGCTGGAGGGCTCGATCGCGCTCACCAGCCCACCCACGCCCCGCTTCTGCCAATCTTCGCGCTCGCGCTGTTGCTTCGCCTCAACGTCAGTGCGCTTCATCACGACAATGGAATCAGCCAGCACCGATTTTGAATCGTCGGCAAGCTTTCCCCGTACCAATATCCGATCGCCTACCTGCAGATCCTGCAATTGGATCGGAGCAGCGTCTTTCAAATCCTTTTGACCCGGCGCTACTCGCAGAAAGCGTGTGGAGTCCTGCGCGATCACGGTAACTTCTGCGCCCGCATCTGGTGTGAGAGTGATGAACTTGCCGATGATCGCTTTAAGGGCGCCAACCGGCCGTACCGCGGAACCCGGTGAGGCCGTCTTCACGCTTACTTGTTGGACGCGCGAGCCGGCGAAACCCACTGGAGCATCGAGACACGGAAGGCTTCCTGCCAGCGCCAACGCGATTGTTAATTGTGATCCTATACGAAACAGCATGATCCCCTCAACCTGGTATGCCACTCGCGGGACGCCGAAAACGGGCTGGGCTTGTCAGCAAAATTTCCCCGAACCGGCGGCTTGACCTCTTGACAGAACATTAGACGTAGACGAGGTCGATTTCTGTTTCATTAATTTTCAACAAAGTTCGTAGAACCAGCGATGCCTACCATGCGGATCTGCGCTTCGAGCGATCGCTTTGCGGGACCCTCGCTGGGCACCGGCGGATCGAGCCACGGGGAGTGGGAATGCGAATATGTCAAGTATGCCACCCCTGCGCTTTTCAAGATTGCAAAATTTCTATCCCAATGGGTACCCTTAGACTAACTAAATGTTTGTAAAACTTAAGCAGCTCAAAAGCTCCGTTTTATTTATTGTTCTGGTAGCCCTGGCCATTCGCCTGATCGTGGTGGCCTTTCTTTATCAAGGTCAGTTAAATCCACGCAGAGATCATTGGCCATTCGGATACGAAGCCGGCAGAATCGCCCGTTCCATTGCCCTGGGAGAGGGATTTGCCAATCCGCTATTTCAAAAGACTGGACCTACCGCTTGGATGGCTCCGCTTTATCCTTGTCTTGTAGCGGGTGTTTTCAAACTGTCCGGTATTTACACCGCAACTTCCGCCGTTATCCTGCTGTCTCTCAACAGCTTGTTCTCGGCGCTCAGTTGCGTGGCGATTTTTTTTATGGCGCGAGAAAGCTTTGGCTCCAAGGTGGCCATCTGTGCCGCATGGGCCTGGGCTTTATTTCCTTACGCGATCTATTTGTCAGCCGACTGGATCTGGGAAACGTGCCTGACCACCCTCCTGCTCAGCTTGCTGGTTTGGGTGACACTGCGTCTTGAGCGACTTGAGCGTCGGGCGCTCTCGACGCGCTTGGCGGAGTGGGTAGGCTTCGGAACGCTGTGGGGGATTACTGCGCTAACCAACCCAGCGGTGCTCGCGCTGCTCCCGTTTTTTGTTGGATGGCTCTGCTACGGTTTGCATCGCCGAAGGCAGGGGTGGCGCTTGGAGGCAGGGGTAGCGCTGGCGGCATTGCTTCTTATCGTTGCGCCGTGGTTCCTGCGAAACTATCGAACGTTTCATCAGTTCATTCCCTTTCGAGATAATTTCTGGTTGGAGATCTCGACCGGAAATCGTGGTGACACGTCGTTGCAAGCGGCCCATGAGGCCCACCCCGCGCAAAGCGCACGCGCGGAGGAAGAATACAATCGTTTGGGCGAATTAACCTACATGGCCGAGAGGCGGCGCGAGGCGACTGCCTTCATTCGCAACAATCCACTTTGGTTTGCCGGGGTGACGTTTCGGAGGACTGTACTCGCCTGGACCGGGTTCTGGAGTTTGCCGGCCACCGGACGATTCCGAGAGCCGTTTGATCCGGAAGAACCGTTCGATCCGGCCCATATCGTATTTAATACGACACTCAGCATACTGGCAATCGTCGGGCTTTTTCGCTCTTTGCGGCGGCACGCCACAACGATTATTCCTTATGCTGCAGCGATCACAATATTTCCATTACTTTATTATGTAAGTAACGTTGACGTGCGCTACCGCCACCCCATTGACCCGGAAATAATAGTACTCGCAGCCTACGCGTGCGTGACGTTTCGGGCTGGCATGCGCGAGGCCGCCGCGCAACCCACGGCACCGAGGGTCGAGCGCATCCCGACACTGTCTTCTGTCTAAGCCGGTTGCCGAGTGGAGAAACATTCCATAGACTCTTACGTTCTGAAACCTCCTCAGCAACCCGCGCCGTCCACCGAGGGCATCAAAACCCAGGGTACAGAAGCCCTGAACGCTGCAACCGGGTCGGTACGCTGGCGGCGGCTCCTTTTCCTGGCAGTTCTGGTAGCCCTGTCACTACGCATGCTAGCGGTCGGCTTTCTTTACCAGGATCAGTTGAACCCGCGCAGGGGCCATTGGCCATTCGGATACGAAACAGGTAGGATTGCGCGCTCGATTGCTCTGGGCGAAGGATTTGCCAATCCCCTGTTTCAGAAAACGGGACCCACAGCGTGGATGACTCCGCTTTATCCCTATCTGGTCGCTGCTGTTTTCAAGCTATTCGGCATCTATAGCTCAGCGTCTGCGGTGATTCTGCTTTCGCTCAATAGCTTGTTCTCGGCGCTTACATGCGTGCCCGTTTTTTTTATGGCACGAGGAAGCTTCGGCCCCAAGGTGGCCATGGGGGCCGCCTGGGCTTGGGCGGTGTTTCCCTATGCTATCTATTTATCAGCCGATCTCATCTGGGAAACATGCCTGACCACACTGCTGTTCACGGTGCTGTTTTGGATGACGCTTGAGCTGCAACGCCCAAACCTCGCAACGCGCCTGATCGTGTGGGCCGGCTTTGGGTTGCTGTGGGGAATCACTGCGCTGGCTAATCCTTCAGTGCTTGCGCTGCTCCCGTTTCTCGTAGGATGGATCTGCTATCGCTTACATCGCATCGGCCAGAGTTGGATTCAGCAGGCGGCCGTGGCCTTGATGGCGCTGGCAATTGTGTGTGCCCCCTGGTTTCTACGAAACTACCAAACCTTTCACCAATTCATTCCCTTTCGAGATAATTTTTGGCTGGAAATGCACGTTGGCAATAATGGCGACACCTCGCACTGGGCTCCCGACGCGGCGCACCCGTCAACAAGCGCAAGTGAAGAAGAACAATACAACCGTTTAGGCGAATTAGATTACATGGCCGCAAAACGGCGCGAAGTGACCAGCTTCATCCGCGGTCGTCCGTTTTTCTTTGTCGGGATGATCTTGCGGCGCATCGTTTTTACATGGACCGGCTATTGGAGTTTCGCGCGGCAGTACCTCGCCGACGAACCCATGGATCCGCCCAATATTGTGTTGAGCACGGCGTTGACGGTGCTGGCTCTATTCGGTCTTCGGCGAGCATTTCAGGCCGGAAATCCGACCGCCGTCCCCTACCTTTTTGTGCTGGTCGTGATTCCAGTGATCTATTACATCACGACTTCACAAATGCCCTACCGGCACCGGATCGACCCGCAGATCCTGGTTCTAGCGACGTATGGAGCTACCGAGAAATTCTCGGCATGGAGATGGCGCAACTTAAACCTAGCTGGCCACTGACGTTTTTAAATTGTGTTTGGTGTGTTGCATGTGCTTGCTGCGCCTGATCCAGAATTTTTCTAGCGCTTACTTTAGTCTTTGCCCGCCATTGGTTTTTCTCGGAGCAACCTCGATTGCCACCAGATTCGCCGCCTTCGCTTCGTTGATTGGAATCAGTAAGCCATTTTTGACCTGATACTCTACTTCCCGCCAAGAAAATCGGTCAGAAACAAAACTGGCGAGCCACACGCCAACATTTGCCGCGTCCCGCAACGGAGCTAACCACCAAGCGCGCCGTACAACCGAATCCCTCAATCCCCACACTCCTACCGTGACGTATACCGAGATACGCAGCAGCATATAAGCCAGGAGCCACAGAACTGCAAAAAAAATTGACGGCGCCAGCGTAGCCGCAAGAATTGTCCACGGCAACCCGAACGTGAACATCATTGCGACGTGTCCTACAGGACGCACGCTGCGCAATCCGATGGTCCATCGCAACTCATGGCGCAGAAATTGGCCAAGCGTTTCAGGCCCGTAAACCATGCAAACCGGCGTACGTGCCAGCTCAACTCTGTAACCGCGGGCGGCCACACGATTGCCCAGCTCAAAATCATCAACATAGTGGCTCGCCAATCTTTCGAATCCGCCAATTTCAGCAAGGACCTTTCTGGTGATGGCCATCGTCGCGCCGAGGGTGAATTTAATTCCTTCGAGCTGCTGTGCAAGCAACGCGCTGCTCGCAAACTCCACGGCCGAACCCGCAGCGTCGAGCGTGGCACCGAAGCCGCCAGGTATCACGCTGCGGAACAATACGGTAAGGGCGCCGACCGCGGGATCCGCAAAGGGTTCAGCCACGTCGCGCAAATAGTCGGAAGGAACGCGCACATCGCTGTCGCTGACAACCAGAAGATCGTATTTTGCTTCTCGGGCAAGCCTGCACAGCTTGTTTACTTTGTCGCTGGATCCAATTACCTCCGCGCCAACCAGTAATCGAATCGCGCATGCGGGAAAAGCACGCTGAAGCATGGCGATAACCGGCACCGCCGGATCGTCAGCGTCGTTTACACAGAATAGCACTTCGTATTCCGGATAATCCTGTTGGCAAAAGCTAGCGAAATTCTCATACGCCGCGAAATCGAGACCGCGTACAGGTTTTAATATGCTCGCAGATAGTGGGTGGGTTACTTCCGTAGACGACTTGCGTCTATTGTGGCGAAAGTATGTGACGCTCACCCACAAAGTCAGCAGGTAATAGGCATACGAGCCTACGGCCAGTAGGAAAATAATGTCGCGGAATAACCGGAATGCCACTGGCAGACCATCCTCAGCTAACGAAATTGCTGCTCACAAGTAGCCAGCGTAATGCAATGGTCACACTTTCAGGTACTATCGTCGAGCTTTCAGTATATATACTAATCCCCATTGTCATGCGACGCATACCGCGCCCTCTTGGTGAATTCTTTTGAATTGCCGTGGTATGTCTTCTGAACCGCGATCGTTTCGGCGAACGCCATTTTATCTTGTTGCGCTCTTCGTTTTCTGGCTGACCGTGTATGGATCGGGGATATTTCGTCCCGCACTGTTGGATGATGCGGATTCGGTGCACGCTGAAGCGGCGCGCGAGATGGTGCTGAGCAATGATTGGGTGACGCTTCATGCTAACGGCATTCGCTATCTCGAAAAAGCGCCGCTCCTTTACTGGTCGATCGCGATGAGCTTCAAACTTTTCGGCGTTCATGACTGGTCGGCAAGACTGCCCCTTGCACTGGGAATGCTTGCACTGATCATCGCTGTGTACTTCGTTGGCTGGCGCGCTTTCAATGAAACCGCCGGCTGGTACGCGTCCTTGGCCGCAGGCTTCACCTTCGGACCGTACATCTTCACTCGTTTCCTCATTCCCGATATTCTCGTGGGGCTCTGGCTGATCCTCAGCCTCCATTTCTTTTTACGCTCGTGGGAGGCGCCAGCGCCGGGACGTTTCGACTGCTGGGCTATGGCCGCGTGTTGCGCGCTCAACGTTCTCACCAAAGGTTTGATTGGCCTGGTGTTCCCCGTTGCGACGATTGGTTTATGTCTCGCGCTGACGGGTAATCTTCGCCGATTGTTCAAGATGCATTTACTTTCGAGTCTGATGATCTTTCTAGCGATCGCCGCCCCTTGGCACATCCTCGCTGGAATCCGCAATCCTGATCAGGGAACTGTGCGCGGTTTTTTCTGGTTCTACTTTGTCAACGAACATTTCTTGCGCTACATAAATAAGCGCATCCCGCGAGACTACGGAACCGTTCCGCTGGGACTGTTTTGGGGGCTCTTGCTGGTTTGGCTGTTCCCGTGGTCCAGCTTCTTACCACAAGCTCTCGCAAGCATGAAGAATTTGTCGCGGCGCAGGCTGGCAGAGTCGCCCTTGACCCGCGCCAAGCTTGTTTTTCTGGTCAGCGCTTCTTTCGTTGTTCTCTTTTTTAGCTTCTCAACGCGCCAGGAATATTACGTCCTTCCCGCCCTTCCTCCTCTGGCGCTGCTCATCGGCGCATGGCTCGCTGACGAGGAAACGGCGCCGGAAAAGTCCGATCTCCGAAAATGGGGCCGCGCCTCGTCGCTTGCACTAGCCATTCTTGGTGCGATTGGGGGCATGGTTACCTTCGCAATAGCAGTTTTTTTGCCTGTGGTTCCCGCGGGCACGGATATCGCCGACCTGTTGCGTTCGCGCCCTGCGGAATCGCAGCAGTATGCACTTTCGCTTGGCCACTTCTTGGATCTTAATCTGCGGGTAATGACGTTGTTTCGCTTGCCGCTTATTTTGTTCGGCACGTCTGTTTTGCTGGGCTCAGGCTTGAATTGGCATTTCCGCCGGCGAAGTCGCCCAGACCTGGGAAACTGGGCACTTACACTGATGAGCGGCTGCCTTCTGGTGGCCATTCACCTTGCGTTTACTACCTTCAGTCCCCTTCTGACTTCCAAGCCGCTTGCCGACGCCATCGCCCGTGTCCATCAGCCCGGCGACATCATTGAAATCAATGGCGAGTACGAAGGGGGCTCGTCGCTCAACTATTACACTGGGCATCAGGTGCGGATTCTCAACGGTCGCAGCGCGAATCTTTGGTACGGATCATTTTTTCCTGATGCCCCGCAGATTTTTGACGACACTGCTTTCTTTCAACGCATGTGGGTAGGACCACAACGTATTTTTCTCTGGACAGAAGCTGAGGAACAGGACAAGGCGCTGGCAGGAATTAATCGGGGCACCGTTTTTCCTCTGGCTCGCTCGGGAGGAAAACTGGTGCTTACGAATCGGCCTTGGCAATGAGTAGCGCCAACGATTATTCCAGGA
Source organism: Candidatus Dormiibacterota bacterium (assembly GCA_035602605.1). GTDB lineage: Bacteria > Acidobacteriota > Terriglobia > Acidiferrales > UBA7541 > DASQHY01. The sequence continues at coordinate 15,923 of DATNLZ010000075.1, read as the reverse complement.
AAGTCGAAGGTCTCGAGGAAATCAAAGTCACTGAAACTCCCGAAGGAACCACGCTCAGGGCATCCGCTTCGCGGATCGTTTTCGCTCTTCTTCGACTGAGCATCGGATTCGCAATCATCTTTTATTTGGTTAAGTCTGGGAGCATCGACTGGCGTGCCCTGTCGAAGCTGTTCACACAATGGCCCATCACGCTGGTTGCGGTTGCGCTCCTACTGTTTGACGTCGCGCTCATCGCCTTGCGCCTTTGCTGGCTTTTCCGCCCGCTCGGCATGCGTCTCCGGCTGTACGATTCGATGCAGCTGACTCTGATAGGTTTTTTGTTTGCGACGTTCCTTCCAGGAGCCGCAGGAGGCGACCTGGCCAGAATATTTTATGCAGCCAAAGAAAAAACCGCTCGACGCACAGAAATTATCGCCGTCCTGATTTTTGATCGCGTGATCGGCCTGTTTTCACTGCTGCTTTTGCCTTTAAGTTTCGCGCCGATGTTTCCTAACCTTCTCCGCACGGTGCCGGTCGTGCGCGCCCTGCTTATCACCGTGGCGCTTTTTGCTGCTGGCATGCTCGGCGCTTTTCTCATTTTAGTTTTCAAGTCTTCCTGGATGAATCAGAAGATCCCGAACACGAACCGTTTGTTTCCACGGCGCCATGCCGTCGAGCAACTCCGCGCCACAATTGCCACCTATCGTCGCAGCCCATGGACACTACTCCTTGCCCTTGGCATCTCCCTCGTCGCTAATCTCTCTCTCGTCGCTGTCACCGCTTTAGGAGTTTTGGCGCTGAACCCAGCTAGCTGGTCGATGGAAATGTGCATCATGATACCCATCGGTCACATCGCCAATAGTCTGCCGATAACTCCAGGGGGCTTGGGCGTTGGCGAGACCGCCTTCAACGCCCTGTTCGGAGTTGCGGGGTTGCGAGGTGGGGCTGAAGCACTCTTGTGTTGGCGCATATGGCGTGCGCTGGTCAGCCTGCTCGGGCTGGCGTTTTATCTGCGAGGCTTCAGGCTTAGGTTTCTGGTGACCGAGGCTACCGCCTCGAGTGATGAATCGAGCGCTGAGTCAAAGGTCTGTCCCAAATGATGCCAGATTCCATGAAACAGCTCGTGGTCAATGCCGACGATTTCGGAATGTCCGGCGGCATCAACACGGGAATCTTGGAGGCCCATCGCCGCGGGATCGTGACCAGCACAACGCTTTTAGCCAATGGAGCGGCTTTCGATCACGCGGTCACTCTAGCCAAATCTGCGCCCGCACTGGGCATCGGCGTTCACCTGAATCTCACACAGGGACGGCCGCTCTCGGACCCCGCCACAATCCACAGCATCGTAAATAAGCGTGGCGAGTTCTATTCCCATCCAGCACTGCTGCGGCGCAACGCTCTGGGGCGGTTACGACCAGCTGACGTGCACCGAGAGTTTGCCGCTCAAATTGAAAAAGTGCGCGCAGCGGGGATCGACATCACGCATTTCGACGGCCACAAGCACGTTCACATGCTTCCAGGGCTCCTCGAAATCGTTGTGGCATTGGCAAAATGCTCTGGCGTTGCCGGGGTGCGCTGGGCATCCGAGCGACCGCCAAAGCTTTGGACCCTCCTGCGGGAAAATGGCCGATCCGCTGCGGCAATCATCGGGCAATTTGTACGATCTCGAGGTTTGCATCTCATTGCGAAGGCTTCTAGCGCGCAACTTCGTGAGGCCGGGGTTTGCTTTCCGGCGCACTTCTACGGCATCACGCAAACGGGATTTCTGAACCACAAACAGCTCAGTGCGATCTTGCAGATGTTGCGCCCCGGAACCAGTGAGCTCATGTGCCATCCAGGCTACGTGGATGATATGGCCCCGGAGCTCACACGCTTGCGCGCAGAACGACAGCTCGAGGTCGATGTTCTTACGCGGCCCGATACTTGGCAACTCGTAGCGCAACTCGGCATCCATCTTATAAACTATCGTGGGTTGAGCCCGTCCTAAACAAAATGCACAACGAATCCCAAGTCACCTACTCGATCGTCGTGCCGTTTTACAACGAGCAGGAAAGTATCCCGCTTCTCTATGTAAAAATCTGCGAGGTGATGGATGCGGTAGGTGCGCTCTACGAAATCGTATTCGTTGATGATGGCAGCCTCGATGCCACGTATGTAACCCTATTGGACCTATACGAAAATGACCGTCATGTGCACGTGATTCGCCTGCGACGCAATTTTGGCCAGACCGCCGCACTCAAAGCCGGGTTCGATTTTGCGCGCGGCGATATAGTCGTCTCCATGGACGGCGATCTGCAGCATGACCCCGGCGAGATCCCACTTTTCCTCGAGAAAATGAAAGAAGGTTATGACATTGTCAGCGGCTGGCGCGTCGATCGGCAGGATGCCTGGCTGACACGCCGGTTGCCGAGTCGCGTTGCCAACTGGATTATGGCCCAGCTCTCCGGCGTAGATCTTCATGATTTTGGCACCACGTTTAAAGCTTATCGGCGTGAAATGCTGGACGAGGTGCATCTTTATGGAGAGTTGCATCGGTTCATACCCGCTCTGGCAAGCTGGATCGGCGCAAGAACTACCGAAGTTCCTATTTCGAATCGTTTGCGGCCAACCGGTAAATCCAACTATGGATTGGGACGCGCAACCAGAGTCCTATTGGATCTGCTTAGTATCAAATTTTTGCTCGGCTATTCGACGCGCCCCCTGCAATTTTTTGGCCTGTTTGGTCTGCTGTCCGCCAGCATCGGTGTGCTCATAAATCTTCTGCTGTTCTTTGACAAAATAGTTTACGGCCAATCGATCATGGCCGAACACGGCCCATTGCTGATGCTAGGTATTGCCCTGGTCGTAGCGGGCATTCAGTTTTTATCGTTTGGTTTGCTCGGGGAAATGCTGGCGCGCATATATTACGAGTCGCAGAATAAGCCCATCTACGCTGTGCGCGAGTTGAAGAGCCGCCGCCAGGGGGTTCGACGCACACACTTGTCAGGGACGATCGAGCCCGGCCAATTACCCGGAGTTTGACCCTCCGTTCTTTGCGCATCCGAAGGATTGTTTCCGCATCCCCAGGTTTCTTGCATATCCCCAAGGGCCTTACCATGCCCAGAAAGGGTCCTTCCGAGCACCCAGCAGAGCGCCTGCCTCGTGCGCAAAGCGCATGTCGCGTCTCGCGGTCAAGGAATCCCTCTGCGATCCCTCCACTGTCGCATGACAAACATAAAAAATCTCTGAGATTGTATTGCAGGTTTTAAGTTAGTGGTTCACCGGTGAGGCCGGTCCAGGCACTGCCACCATCGGTTTTTTGGTCGTTCCCTTGGCCCACTTCAAGCGTTCCGATCGCAAGCGAAGATATTCCACGGCTTCATGGTAGAGGCGCTTTCGTTCATTGCCATCCCACAACGCCTCGCGCACGATTCTCCATGCAACTTTCGGACGAAAATAGTAGGAGTCATAGAACCGGTTGACACCGTCCATCATTTCTTCGCGGTTGAGTCCAGGATACTGAATGTGCGGAAGTTGATGCCCGCTGTTATCCGCGAGAGCTTCGGCAGTCAGGAAATTATTCTCGGACAAATAGTTGTGCAGCTCGGTGCCCGGAAACGCGTGCGCCAACGCCACCTGAATGGTCTCGCAATCCAGTTCTTTGGCGTAATCGATGGTAGCTTGAATCGTTTCCTTCGTCTCGCCGGGCAATCCGATGATGAAGTCGCCATGAACCTTGATTCCCACTTTCTTGCAATTCTTGGCGAACGTGCGACCCATCTCCGGAGTTGCGCCCTTTTTTATGTTCTTCAGGATCTGCGCATCGCCCGATTCGAACCCCACGATAAACAGCCGCGCTCCGGCATCGGCCATCGCCTTGAGCGTCTCGTAATCGCTGTGCACTCGCGCAGTTGAGGACCACTGAAACTTCAGCGCTTTGAACTTCGCGCAAATTTCCAGCACGCGGTCTTTGCGAATGTTGAAGGTGTCGTCATCGAAGAAAAATTCTTTCATCTGCGGAAAGTGCTCGAGTCCCCGCTTTATTTCCCGCGCCACATTGTCGGCCGAGCGCACCCGCCACGCATGTCCGGAAATTGTCTGCGGCCACTGGCAAAATGTGCAGAGCGCCGGGCACCCCCGCGTTGTGTACAGGGACACAAATGGATGCAGCAGAAACGGCACGTTATAGCGCTCGATCTGCACATCCCTCTTGTACACATCCACGGCAAATGGCAGTGCATCCAGCTCCTCGGTATGCAATTGCGGGCGTGGCGCGGTGTGTACCACGCGACCATCCTTCAAGTAGCTGATCCCCAGAATCTGGTCCAGCGGCTTCCCCTGCGCAAATTCCACAACCGCGTAATCGAATTCCCCGCGAACCACAAAATCAATATCTTCGCTCGCTTTCAAGCTCTGATCTGGGCGGTTTTGAACGTGCGGCCCGACAAAAGCAATTTTCAGGTCGGGCTTAAGGTCTTTCATTCGGCGGATGAGACCGAGGTCACTCTGAAATCCCACTGTCGATGTAAATAAAACGACGAAGTCGTAGTCTTTGGAGATTTGTACGGTCTCCGCTTGCGAGACTTTGTGCGGCGAGGCGTCCAGCAGCCGGCTGCCAGGCAACATTCCCGCAGGATAGGTGAGCCAAACCGGATACCAATACGACTCAATTTCGCGGGCCACCGGCCAGCGCGAGCTTGCCCCACCGTCAAATTTCTCGAAACTTGGAGGATTTAGCAGCAGCGTCTTCATTACGCTGCCCGCAGAAACTGATTCCCCGGTGAATTCGTTGGCCACGTTCACACCATCCCACGCAACCAATTGTAGCTGGATTGGACTCAGACTACTAGCAAAGGTTTACTGATTGTTCTACCGCTCAACATTGCGAATGCGTACGCGCGATCGGCTTCGCACTGTATGCATGCTATATCTTGAAGACCGGAGGTGTTGGGCCTCGGCACAATTTGAGCACCTAGGGTCAAAATCGGTTCATTTCACCCGCAGTACGCTGGTTTTACGCGCGGAGCCGACAAACCTGTTTTCGATTGCCGCACGGCGAGAATTCAGAAGGGCGCATAGTATTCAACTCCAGCGCGCCCGCGCAGCAATCGTGAGTGTTTGTTTGGTGCTTTGCCTGTTCGGCGCGCCCGTTTCTGCAACACCTCGCGGACAGCAAGTTCAATCGCCCTCCTTAGAGTCAGCGCGGCAGGCCTACGAAGCCAGCGATTACCCGCAAGCGGTACAGATTTTAACGCGAGCTGCAGCCGGCAACCCGCGAAACGCGGAGATCCACCTTTTGCTCGCGAAGACCTACTTCGAAATGCAGTCCAACGATTCCGCAATTGCCAGTGCCGCAAGGGCCGTCCAAATCGATCCAAACAATTCCGTGTACCACGAATGGCTGGGCAAAGCATACGGCCAGAAGGCCGAGCAAGCGATGTGGTTTTCGGCGCTGTCTTTGGCCAAGAAAGCTCGCAAGGAATTCGGCGTCGCCGTGAATCTCGATGAGCGAAACTTTTCCGCACAGCAGGCGCTTATCGAATTCGATTGCAGCGCTCCAGGAATTGCGGGCGGCGGCGAGGACAAAGCGAAACCGGAAATCGCCAGGCTATCGCAGCTCGACCGAGCGGAAGGCTATTACGCAAGCGGCAATTGCCGGCGCCAGAAAAAAGACTTTTCGGCGGCCGACGCGCAGTTCACAAAGGCGCTCGAAGCAGCGCCCACGCGCGCGGAGCTGATCTTCGACATGGGGGACTACGCGATGAAGCGCGAGCAGCCCGAACGCCTCAGTGCTGTCGCGGAACTAGGAGAGAAAGTTGTTCCGCCAGACCCACGAGCAGGTTTTTATCGCGGGGTGGCTCTGATTTTGCGAAAAGAGCAACCCGCAAAAACCGAACAGCTCTTGCGCGACTATTTGGAAATAGCCCCAACACGGACGGCCTATCCGTCGCGTGCTGTTACCCATCACTGGCTCGGAAGATTGCTGGAACAACTGGGTCAGTATCGGGCGGCGCTGCAGGAATATGATGCCGCATGGAAGCTCGACCCAAGAGACAAAACTGCAAAAGACGCACTCAAGAGACTCGGGAATGATTAACTTTCACTGTTTACTCTTCGACGGATTCCGGTTGGTGACATGTTTCCTTCCCAGCGATTCCCAGAAGAAAGATGGATCTCAAACTGGTCAAGCACTCGCAGGACGGTTTGATCCACGATGTCTTCGATTGTACGCGGATGATTGTAGAAAGCGGGCACCGGGGGAAAGATCACCACGCCCATACGCGAAAGCTTCAACATATTCTCTAAGTGGATAGAACTCAGCGGCGTTTCGCGAACCACTAGCACCAATTTGCGCCTTTCTTTTAGCACCACATCTGCCGCGCGATGAATCAGCGTGTCGCCATGCCCCTGAGCGATCGCGGCCAGTGACCTGACGCTGCACGGACACACAACCATCCCGCGCGTCAGAAAAGAACCGCTGGAGATCATCGCCCCTTCATCGTGGGTGGTGTAATGGTACGTTGCCATCCCTTGGACTTGCTCCAGTGAATACGAAGTCTCATGAATTAAGGTGCGAGCCCCCCACTTGCTTACCACCAGATGCGTCTCGATCTCAGATTTTTGCAGTTCTTGCAAAAGACGCACCCCAAAAATCGCTCCTGTGGCTCCGCTGATGCCGACAATCAGGTTTGTACGCGCGTTATCCAATTTTTTATAATCGTTATCCACGATGGTTCGCCCTGGCACGGAAGAGGCCGTGCTTATCCTGCTCATGATACATGACGGCATCAATCTAAAGCGCACGATAAAGAGGGCCCGGAGGACGGAATCAGACGTCCTTTACTGGCAGAATCTCAATGTTGACCTACAGCAACATGGGTATTGTCATACCTGTACAGGTCTGTATGCTGGCGCACACCGCAGGATAATCTGCTTGGTTACAGCGTCATGACTATCGCAACTAAGTTATCGCAATAGTGTCGAAGCAAAAGAGTAGTTGCCGGATTGTACTTCGTAAACCGCGCCGTTCCCGTCATTGCGAATGAGCTTTACGCCTTTCGCTTTGTCGCTGGAATGACCGGACTCCGTTACCGCGGAGCCTTCTTTAGCCGGTACGAAAACCGTGGCCGTGGTATTCGGCGGAACGCTGATGTTTAGCGCAAAGTGACCGTTCTGGCGCGTCCAGTGGCTGAGTATCGTTCCATACATCGACTGATGCGATGCTTTCGCAAAGGTAAGGTCGCCCACCGGATAAGGCTGAATAATCACGTGCTTGAAACCCGGATGTTCAGGATCCGGCTTGATGCCCGCAACATATTCGTAGAGCCACACGCCCAGATCGCCAATCTGCATCACGTGATTACCCGAGTTCATCGCTGGATCCGCGGTGTCACCATTCCAAAGTTCCCAGATTGTCGTGGCGCCCTTTTCAATCATGTAGCCCCAGCCGGGATATGTCGTCTGTGTGGCAATTTTGTAAGCCAGATCGGCTTGTCCGTTTTCAGAAAGTGTGCGCATCAGCCATTGCGCGCCCACCAATCCAACGCCCACATGATCGTTACTCTCATTATGAATCTTGTTAATCAGGCGATCGAATATAGCGCCGCGAGTTCCTTTCGGCGCCATGCCAAACGCCAAGGGCAGGATCGCCGAGGTCTGCGTGCCATTGTCGAATTGGTTGAGCTCGGGTTTAAAAAAGCGCTTCAAAAAAGCGCTCTCGAGCGCGTCCGCCATGTTGTCGTACTCGACCGCGTCGTCACTTTTGCCCTGCAGAGTCGCGTAACGCTGCATTAACCGCAACATCTCGTAGTAGTACGCAGTTCCGAGCAGCACGCCGTCAGTTTTACGCGCTGGGTCTTCGGAGTGGATCAACTGCGGAGACTCTGGCGGCACGCACCAATCGCCATATTTGTCTCTCGGCATGAGCCCGTCCTTGATGAAGCCCTTCATGTGCTCGATCCATTTTTTCAGCGCCGGGTAATGACGTTCCAGTACTCGAAGATCGCCATACTGATCGTAGAGCATCCCCGGCACGAGGACAAAGGTGCTGGGCCAGGTCACGTCATCGTTGTAAACCTCCCAGTAGTTGGGGGAAACTGCCGGGACGCTTCCACTAGAGCGCTGCGAATCTTCCAGGTCGTTCATCCATTTGGTATAAAACGCGGCGACATCAAAAAAATACGATTCACTGCGGCTCACGGTTGAACGGTCACCGAGCCAGCCCTGGCGTTCATCGCGCTGCGGGCAATCGGTGGGAATGCTGCGGTAGTTGCCACGCAAACCCCAAAAAATATTTTTGTGTAAATGGTTGAGGAGCGGATTCGATGTCGAGAAGTCGGCCACCTGAGTCATTGCGTCATGCACCACGCGGCCCTCGAGTGCGGTTAGCGGTGGCACACCAGGATAGCCGCTCAGTTCAACGTAGCGGAAACCGTGGTAGGTGAAGCGTGGCTCCCATATCTCCGGGGCGCCACCTTTCAACGTATACAGATCAGTAGCTTGCGCTGAGCGGAGATTCGCGACGTAGAGCTCACCATTGGACTGCAGGGTCTCCGCATGACGCAGCATCACTTGCGTTCCTCGCGCGCCCGAGACTTTTAAGCGACACCAGCCAACCATATTTTGGCCCATATCGAAAATAAAAATGCCGGGCCGAAGTTGTTTTGCACTGATGGGACGAATGGTTTCCATTACCTTGAGAGGCTCGGCCATCTGGGCCACCAGTTCGCCAGAGGGTGGCGCTACAAGTTGCGGCGACTGCCAGCCGGAATCGTCGAAGCCCACGCGGTTCCAGCCTTTCACTTCCATGCGCGCGTCGTATTCCTCGCCGTCATATTCGTTGTTGGCACGGATGGGACCCGCGGTAGTGAGTTTCCAACCGTCATCTGTAAACATATGGGCAATCGAACCATCCTCGTATTCTATGTCGAGTTGCACTAAGGCTTTGGGAGTACCAAAATTGCGGGTTGTTCGCGGAGCGTGGTAGCGGCCGTTTCCCAGGACGAGGCCGATGGCATTCTTGCCGGGCGCGACTTGCGGTGTGACGTCGAAGGTCTCGTACAGCACCCGTTTATCGTAGTCCGTGAGGCCGGGGGACAGCACATGAGCGCCAATCTTGTTGCCGTTGACGAAGAGCTCGAACAGACCGAGTCCGGAAACGTACGCAGTCACCCGTTTAGGCTTCGCCCTGACGGAAAACTCCTTGCGCAACAGACGCGCCGGCAATGCTCGTTCTTCTGCGAAGCCCACCTGGCCCCAAGGAGCCATTCCGAAAGGGCCGAGTTCTTTCGCGGCTACCCAACGTGAGTCGTCAAAATCGCTCCTCTGCCAATCGGAGGGCGCGCTTTCAGAGGATTTCCACTGCGCGCTGGTACCGAAAAGTGAAGGTTCGCCCTCATCAAATTCCAGGCGGACAGCGCCGATCAGACCCGCAGGTTTGCCTGCAGCGCGGCTCGTGGCTCTAACCGCAAGAACGTTCTGGCCGCTCTTCAATTGCGAAGTGATATCGATAATTTCGGGTGAATTGATTTTTCCGCCCTTACCGACGCCCACGCCGTTGACGAACATTTCGAACTCACGGTCCGCGCCCACCACGGAAACGCTCCGGCGTAATCTCCGCGATTCGGGGACGTTGAACACAGCGCGAAAGAAGCGAGCTCCGGCGGGTGCATTGCCGGTAGAATCTCCCGACGGAACCCAAATCCACTGCGCTTTTTCAATACTGTGATAAGGGCTGCCAGGACGTTTGTAGAGGCGACTTTCTTCCAGTCCGATCCACTTCCCTTTCCAGTCCTCGGACTTCAAAAGGCCCATTGACCAGGATGCAACTGGACTCCAGCCAGAAGGTTTGCCCTCGGCGCCCCAAACCACCACTTTCCAGAACGCGCGCCTTCCGGAACCGAGTGGCTTTCCCTTGTAAGCAATTTGCGTGGATTGATCCGAATCCACCTTGCCCGTGTCCCAAAGGTCGCCGGCGCCTGAATGGAGCACTTTTTCGCTGGATGCTGCGAGGATGCGATAGGCGCTTTGCCTGATGCCTCGTACAGCAGGATCGGTCGCAACGAGAATCCAACTCAGGCGTGGTTGTGGGACGTCGATGCCCAGGGGATTCACGCGGTATTCGCAGCGAAGCTGATCGACCCTAAACGTCGGGCCAGGAGGTATCGCCGCGTTGGCGAACGGCACCAAGCCCGAGAGCACCCTAGCCAAGATCAAAACTCTCAGACCTAAAGAAAAATAGCTCTTCATTTCAACCATCCCTTCAAGAGCCACACTGGTCGTTAGAACCAATCGCTGCGATAGGCAATCCACCAGCTGGCCACGCCAACGGGGATTGTAGCGGCGACAGCCCACCAAAATGGCAAAGCCAATTCAGCGATTAGACCAAGAATCGTGAAGGTCATCCAGAAAATTTTGCGTTGCACGAGATTATATTAGCAGCGAACCGGTTCAGTTGAGAGACACCGAGCCCTGGAGTTTCTTACTTCAGACAAACCAATTGTGCGACCGCGGAAGGTGGTTTCGAGTGACACTTTTGAAATAGAGGCGGCTTTGAAAACGACGCATCGGATAGCGTTGTAGAATGAAGCGCATGACAAATGAAAAGCAAAGCGAAGCGACTGGCCGGAAGCTCGCTCGGCGAGAATTGCTAGGGCCAGCTGCGCGAGCGGGCGCATGGGTGCCGGTTGTGCTTGGTTGCTTCTTCAACGGAACCGGGCTCAGTGGAATCAGGATGAACTCTTGATGAAGACTGCACAGCAGTTGGATTCGTGGAAAAGACCAGAGAATCCCGCGTTTCCTCTTTCTATCCGCGTCATTTTACATATTGGTTTTCTGCTCACAGGCGTCGTCACCGTGTTGCTAGGCCCGGTTCTTCCGGCTCTATCTGCGAAATGGTCGCTTCCGGACGCGCGCGCCGGACTGCTCTTTACCGCACAATTTATTGGGGCAACGATGGGAGTGGCGCTCAGTGCCAGGATTCCTGGCCGCGGGTTCCTCGGATCGTTGCTTGCCGGTTACGTGGCGATGGCTTTGGGAATCGCAACACTGGGTGTAGGCGAGTGGCAGGTTGGGTTTGCGGCGGTGTTGTGTTTCGGCTTGGGATTGGGGATGGTAATTCCTCCCACGAACCTATGGGTAGCAGAAGCGAATCCCGAGCGCCGGGCGGCTGCGGTAAGCGTCATAAACTTAGTTTGGGGAATTGGGGCTGTGGCCTGCGGTCCGCTCGTCTCAGTAATCGCCGCGCGCGCCGGTCTCGGAGTTTTCTTATGGACCTTGGCAGGGGCGATCGGTCTTCTTACGGTGGCGATAGCGGCGATTGCGAGGCGTGTGGACAGGCAACCGGCGAAAAACCCGGAGCAAGTTGCAACACAGCCCTGTGTTGCACGTCGAAAGCAATTAGCCGTTGTTCTTGGAGCGCTTTTCTTTTTGTACGTTGGAACGGAGAATTCCTTTGGCGGTTGGGCCGCAGCGTATGCGAAACGCGTAAGTCATGCGCCGGAGGCGATCTGGGTACTTGCGCCCTCATTCTTTTGGGCTGCGCTTCTTCTTGGCCGTACTGCTGCACCGTTGGTGCTGAGGCGTATTTCTGAAAACGGTCTTTTGTTTATAGGACTTGCGCTGGCGGGCGTGGGAGATTTAATTCTTTTGTTCGCGGGAAACATGCGGGCGCTCGCGGTTGGCAATGGGCTCGCCGGCTTGGGATGCGCGGCGATCTATCCAATTCTGATTGCTTGGCTCTCTCATGGCTTTGGCGCTCGAGCGAGGCGAACCGGCACTGTCATGTTTTCTCTTGCGAACTTGGGAGGGGCTACGCTTCCATGGACCGTCGGCGTCATTTCGTCGCGAGTGGGAAGCTTAGCGGCGGGCCTGGCGATTCCTCTCGTGAGCATCGTGCTGATGCTTGCGCTTGTTGTATCTGGTCGAGGGCTTTTTCCATCGAACCCTCGAGTTGCACGATAGTGAAGCATTATCCCCACGCCAGCCTTGCTTACGCGTAAGCAAGCACGACCGCGCCCGTCAAGATGAGTAGTCCTCCCGCCCAGTGATGCCAAGTGAGATGCTCATGCAGAAAAATCGCGGCCAGCGCAATAGCTACGACAACGCTCAGCTTATCCACGGGTGCGACGCGGGAAGCTTCGCCAAGCTGCAGGGCGCGGAAGTAACAGAGCCAAGATAATCCCGTGGCGATACCCGATAAAATCAAAAATATCCAGGTACGTTTTCCTATCGACGAAATCCGCTCAGTGGTAGTAACCATTGCAACGGACCATGCGAAAATTAGAATCACAATCGTGCGGATTGCGGTAGCGAGGTTGGAGTTAATTTCTTGAACTCCGACCTTCGCAAGGACCGCTGTAAGACCCGCGAAGAATGCGGAAAGCAATGCCCAAATGAACCAGTTCATGGATTCTAGCCATCCTCATTGCTGCTCGCAGTGCATTTTCCAAAGCGAGCGGAATTATTGTCAGGCCCAGGTTACGGACAGGTCGGGTCCATGGGCAGCTCGACGGTCATGCGCGTTCCCTGGCCTACGGTACTGGTGGCTCTGATTGTTCCGCCATAAGCCTCCGCGAGCGCCTTTGCAATCGCCAAGCCCAGGCCGAAGCCTCCCGTTTCCCGAGAGCGTGAGGGGTCGCCGCGGTGAAAGCGTTCGAACACGTGCGGGAGCTCGCTGGCAGCTATGCCGCTTCCGCGGTCTTCGAAGCAGACGAGGGCGCAAGGACGATGGTCATGGTTGAGCGTCACATCTATCTTGCCACCTTCCGGACTGTGGCGAATCGCATTTTCCAGTAGGTTCACCCAAATCAGCGCGAGGTCCTCAGGATCGGCGCGCAAACAAATTGCACCGTCCGTGCTTAGCTCCACGTTGATGTGGCGAGAGTCGGCAAGTGGTCGCAGGCGCTCCATTGCCTCAATGCACGTATTGGAAACCTCCACGAGCTGCAAGTCCCGTCGCAGCGCGCCTGCTGCCCATTGCTCCGCCCGAGTCAACCGCAGCATCCACTGCAGCAGCCTTTCCAAGCGGTCCATGTCTTCGAGGGCTTGCTGGAGACCCGCTTGGTACTCGCCGGAGGTTCGTGGTTTTTGCAATAAAGACTGAAGGGTGGATTTGAGAATAGCCACGGGTGTCTTCAACTCGTGGGCGGCATTTCCCAGGAACTCGCGCTGCTGAGCAAAGGATCGGTGCAGCCCGGCCAGCATGGTTTGCATGGCGGAGGTAAGAGGAATCAGCTCTGCGGTCTGAATGGCCGCGTCGGAGGGCTGAAACTCCCAGTTACGAGTCGAGACCGCGGCGGCGCGGGCCGCGAGATCTTGCAAGGGGGCTAAGCCGCGCCGGATTCCCACGACGGCCAGCAGAACCGTGGCAGCAAGTAAAAAGAGACTGGCCGCGGCGATAGACATTCCAGCAATTCTGAGCTGCGCTTGCATCTCGGAAGTTGTCGCGGCATAGACCAGGGTCAAAGTTGGGGAGGATATGGGTTTGGGTTGTTCTTGGTCGAGAATCGGCACATCACGCAGCAGCAACGCGCGGTATGGCCTTCCATCCCAAACGAAGTTCCAATAGGAGCGGCCATCGGGTTTCATCGCCAGCCCGGCGGGCCAGTTTGACGAGTGATCGAAGACGCTGCCGTCAGAGAGGCCAACTTCCCACAAATCGGGATGCTCGCTATCGAGCGAAGTCGGTACCAGCGATTTGTCGAAAATTAAGCCGGATTGATTATCCTCGGGGTAACGCACGAGAGCCGCCACGCTCATGGCTCGGCCGTGCAGGGCGGCGTCGAAGGCCTGTCGTAAACCGCGTTTGGTGTAGAAGATTCCTACCAGTATCAATCCTGTAGCCAATAACACTTGCGACAAGACTACTGTCGCGATCAAGCGAGCTTTTATCGAGTTGCGTAGCACGCTATCCTCGGAGAGCGTACCCATGCCCACGGATGGTGTGAATGAGCTGCTGAGACGAACCGTCGTCGAGTTTTCGCCGTAAGCCCGAGATATAAACCTCAATGACGTTGCTGAATTTTTCCCAGTTGTAGTCATAGAGGTGTTCGAGCAGCTCTGTCTTGGACACCACTGCTCCCGGCCGGTGCGCTAGATATTCGAGTACCCGATATTCCATAGCGGTTAGAGAAACCACCGATCCACAGCGACGAACCGCCCGCTCGACGGTGTTAATCTCCAAGTCGTTGAACGTAATCAACGGAGACGGCTGCCCTTTGTCACGCCGGATCAACGCCTTAGTGCGAGCCAGTAGCTCGCCAAGATCGAAAGGCTTGGTCAGGTAGTCGTCGGCACCAGCATTCAGCAACGCCACAACGGATTCTTTTTCTTCGCGCGCGGTCAAGACAAGCACCGGGGCACGGTGACCCGAGCCGCGAAATCGCTGGAGCAGCTGAAAGCCATCGATGTGAGGTAGCATCAAGTCCAGCAAAATCACATCGTAGGGATTAGACTCGGCCATGAATAAGCCATCTTCTCCATCGGTGGCCACGTCTACGGCGTAGCCGCCGCTCTCGCGCAAGCTCTTGGCGATATTCTCGGCTAATCTTCGCTCGTCTTCGACCACTAAGACACGCATAAGTGCCCTGATACGGACAACGTTCTGCTCGCTTCCGACTGCCTCAATCCTATACCTATCTTAGTTTGTGATTGACGATTCTGATTGTTTGACGGGCTTTGAGGGTAACTGCATTCCGCAGCTACCCTCAAGACCGGTGCAGGTTCCCAAACTACTGCTCGTCCTGTTGGTGCTTTTCGTCGTGTTTATGGTGAGCTTTCTTACCGTCCTTTTTGTCTTTAGCCGCTTCCTTGGCCTCATCTGCAGCAGATTCGACAGAATCCGCAACGACCGTGCCGGTAATCGCGTCAACCGCCACTTCGTGGGTTCCGTTCGGAGTGCTGATGTCAAACGAGTAGATCAGCTTTCCGTTTTCTTTTTCTAGTTCTTCGCTCTTTACGGTTCCTGGCTCTTTGGCGAGGGCCGTTTGCCTGGCAGCCTCCAGAGTGATCTTAGCCTTAGCCTGTAGCGCTGCCTGATTCTGTGCCACAGCCGGCATGGCGATTGCAGCCGCGAGTAGAAAAGATACATAAAGTCTTCGCATGTAACTGTCTCCTTTGTGAGAGCCGGATTTATCGGCCTCGAACTGAAGTGTGCAGCGTCCTACCTTAAGGCAGCCTTAAGGGCTCAAACAATCACCCCGACCACGTTGTACCCGATTGGAACACCATTTTCAGTATGGGGCACAGGGCCAAAGAGCAGACCAGGCGATTATTCGTAAGTAAGTGAAGATGCTAAGTTTACGATATTTCGCCGGCAGCTTTTGGGCAGTCAAGTGCCGTAGAACACGCCTGTGGTCAGCAAACAAGCTGGTTCGGCGGAAGGCAAAAGACTTCGCCACTTGAGGTCGAAAGCAGAGCTGACCCAAGAAGATCTAGCGGGTCGCGTGGGAGTTGCGAGGCATACAATTTGGCGGCTGGAAAAAGGTCCGGCCTTTAATCCACGCCTGCGCACGATTCAGGCAATCGCGAAGGCACTTGGAGTTGATGTCGGCTATCTTTTGAGTGCGCATCCGCCGAAAAGCTAACACCCCCTAGCGCTCCTTGCGTGCGCGAAATCTACTGCGCTTTTGTTGCGAATGGTTCGGCGGCAACATTCTCCGGAGAACCCAATCTCGCGTAGCGGCTATAAAAGCTTCCCTGCCTTCTCCTAGCGCATCCTCATAGTTCGCGGCTAGATCCAGCGCCTTGTTTGGAATTCCTGCTTTGGCAGTCATTTTCCAACCTGTGATAGCCTCCAGCGCCTTTCGTAACTTCTCTTCCGCCATTTTGATATCAGACCTCATGCCCCTTCGGGGCACCACGGGGCATGAAAATGGGCTTAAAAGCAGCATCGAGGACACGGGTCAGCCTGTGTTACAAGCATCGTTGGACGGCGATCGCTTGGAGGTCGGGACTCCCTGTGATGA
>DATNLZ010000030.1:0-104713 GCA_035602605.1 Candidatus Dormiibacterota bacterium | reverse complement strand
GGTGAAGGGACAGTTCCTGTTCCGGGTGACGGGAGCAGGGCGGGAGTTTTTGTTGAAGGAAGGTACCGACCTGAAGTATGGAGCGCGGCATCTGAAGCGGGCGATAGAGCGACACGTGGTGTATCCACTGGCGAATCTGCTGGCAACCGATCAAGTCCGCCTCGGCGACCTTTTGTGTATTGACCTGGAGCAATCGCGTGGAAGGCTCGCTTTCCATCGCGAAGGTGAGGGTGTTCTTGTGCCGGTCAAGAGGCCCGAGCCGGTAATTGGTGCGCGCGGCGCACAGGCGAAGGGCGGACGGCCGCTAGAGATGCCTGCGACGGCGGCTGCCCTGGAAACTTCTGTTCCGGCAAATCCGGGGCAAAGGCTGTTGCGTTAGACTCGTCAAGTTTTGCTTCCCCTCGATACCCAGCCGATCCCACGGCTGGGTTTTCATTTTCCCAGCAGTTTTGATGTACAGTGAGTATTGCGCTAGGCCGCGGCAGCTGTAGGATCGAGACATGCGGGGCAATCCGAGGAGACGGGCCATGAAGACGGGAAATTCGCTCGGTGCTTTGCGAAAAGCACTCGAACACCATCCTACTTGGAAACGCTTGGTAGCTGCGGGGGCCATCGCGAATCTCGCCATCATCATGCTCGTGTTGCCAGCATGCGCTACTCGCACGCCGCTGAAGCCCGGCTGGAACATGTACTCACCGCAAATGGACGTTCAAATTGGAGAGAGGGTCTCGCGGGACGCTGAACGCCAGTTGGTGTTGTGCAACGATGCGCAAGTGGACGCCTATCTAGATCATCTGGGTAAGCGGTTGGCCGAAAAAGCGCCGACCAATGGGATCCGCTATCCGTTTCGGTTTAAATGTGTAAACGATCGCTCCATCAACGCCTTTGCTCTCCCGGGAGGATTTGTGTATATCAATCGCGGTGCGATCGAGGCAGCGGGCGATGAAGCGCAACTTGCCGGTGTGATGGCCCATGAAATTTCTCATGTGGCGCTGCGGCATGGAACCAATCAAGCTAGCAAGGGTCAGGGATGGCAGCTGGGTCTTGGCGCCATTGGGGCGCTGACTGGTAACAATCTGGCCGGCGCTCTGGTGCGTCAACTGGGCGGGTTCGCGGCGAATTCGATTCTTTTAAAATATTCGCGCACTGCTGAGACGCAAGCTGACGTAATGGGCACGCAGATTCTCTATGATACGGGTTACGATTCCAGGGCCATGGTGCAGTTTTTTGAAAAACTTCAGGAGCAGAGCAAGGGTAAGAATCCGCCACAATTTTTTTCCAACCATCCAAACCCCGACCATCGGATGGAGCGCGTTGATGAAGAAATTGATAAGCTCGGCGGGCTGCCCCAGAATTATCGACGCGATTCGCTGGAATTTCACGATGCCAGGACACGGCTGTTGGCCATGCCTGCAGCGCCAAAATCGCGGGCGTTTCGGCAGTAACATTTAATCCACACGATTAGGAATCGCCGGACACTAAAGAAGCCTCGCTTCCGACGAAAACGTATTGGTTAATCGGCTGCTTCGCTTGATGCCGCTGGTTTCCAGCGTAGGACTGGATTGCGGGCCGCCCCTACTTCATCGAGGCGCCCGACGCGTGTCGAATGCGGCGCGGTCCTGACCAACTCCGGATTCGCCCCGGCCTCTTCCGCAATGGCGCGCATGGCGTCAACGAATAGGTCGCACTCTTCTTTCGATTCCGATTCGGTGGGCTCAATCATCATGGCGCCCGGGACGATCAGCGGGAAAGCTGTTGTGTAGGGATGAAACCCGTAGTCGATCAGACGCTTAGCGATGTCCATGGTATTTACGCCGTTCTTTTTCTGACGCGCGTCGCTGAAGACAACTTCGTGCATCGAGGGGAGAGAATATGGCAGGTCGTACACGTCTTCGAGCTTCTTGCGAATGTAATTAGCGTTGAGCACCGCATCTTCTGTGGCCTGGCGTATACCGGGGCCATAGGCGAGGGTGTAGGCTAACGCGCGCACCAGGACGCCGAAATTGCCGCAAAATGCCCGAACGCGGCCAATGGACTGCGGGCGATTGCTGTCCAGAGAAAGTGTGCCGTCTGATAATTGCGTTAGAACCGGGACAGGGCGGAATGGCTCTAGGAATCTCTTCATCAAAACGGGGCCAGCGCCAGGACCTCCACCACCATGGGGGGTGGAAAATGTTTTGTGAAGATTGAGATGCATCACGTCTACGCCAAAATCGCCGGGCCGCGTGACCCCCGCGAGCGCATTCATGTTGGCGCCATCCATATATAGGAGAGCGCCTTTGGCATGCAGGATTTCAGCGATTTCCGCAATGCGTTGCTCGAAGACGCCGAGTGTGCTCGGATTGGTGATCATCAGCGCGGCAACGTCTTCGGTGACCAGTTCCCGGAGCCGCTCTACGTCAATCTGCCCGTGCGATTCGGATTTGATGTTTTCCACCACGTACCCGGCGATCACCGCTGTCGCGGGATTGGTTCCGTGAGCCGAATCGGGAATGAGAACTTTCCGGCGCGGGTTTCCCCGGCTTTGCAAATACCCACGAATCAGCAACAGACCGGTAAGTTCACCTTGCGCGCCTGCGGCAGGCTGCAGCGTTACGCTGTCCATGCCCGTGATTTCGAGCAAGCATTCTTCGAGTAATTGCAGGATCTTCAGGCAGCCTTGCGAGAGGCCTTGCGGCTGGAACGGGTGCTCGGTCGCAATTCCGTCCAAGCGCGCAACGAATTCGTTTACACGCGGGTTGTATTTCATGGTGCAGGAGCCGAGCGGATACATGCCGAGATCAATCGCGTAGTTCCAGGTAGAGAGGCGCGTAAAATGGCGAATGACTTCGATTTCGCTGACTTCAGGGAAGCCGCTGATTTCCTGTCGAGCGTGAGCTGCGCCGAGCACGGCCTGGGGATTTATGGCCGGGACATCGAGCGGAGGAAATTCAACCCCGCGCTTGCCTTTTGCAGACTTGGCAAAGATCAGTGCTTCATTCTGATTGGTGTGCCGTGTGGCCTTGGTGATTTTATCTTTCAAGTCTGTCCCTTGGCGAACCTGTCAACGCTAAACTGGCTGTTCGAGTGCGCGATGTAGCATCGCTGCCAAGCGCTCAATCTCAGCGCGAGTCGTCGTTTCGGTGACGCAGACCAAGCCACGCTTGGTCAGTTCTGGATAGAACGTGCCTAATGCGAGCGGCCCAATGATTTTGTCGCGAAGCAACGCAGCGTTGACCAGCTTCACAGAACGAGGAAGCTCGATAACGAATTCATTGAAAAATGCGCCTGAGAAGGCGCGCCTCACTCCTGGAATTTTCTCCAACTCACTGAGCGCAAAATGGGCTTTGGAAAGATTTTGCTGGGCCTGTTCTCGCAAGCCTTCCTTGCCGAGCAAACACAGGTGGATCGTTGCAGCCAAAGCGCACAGCGCCTGGTTGGTGCAAATATTCGAGGTGGCCTTTTCGCGGCGAATGTGCTGTTCGCGGGTGGCGAGCGTGAGCACAAATCCACGGTGCCCTTGCGCGTCGGTGGCTTGGCCGGCCAGGCGTCCCGGCATTTGCCGAACAAATTTTTCGCGTGACGCAATAACCCCGACAAAGGGCCCTCCGTAACTTGGCGGAAGGCCAAAACTCTGCCCCTCCATGGCCACGATATCTGCCTCTGCTGGCGGACGGACAGCACCAAGGGAAACGCCTTCGGTAATTCCCACGACAAGCAATGCTTCTCGCGCATGTGCGACTTCCGCAAGTGCCGGGATTTGCTCCAATACGCCGAAGAAGTTTGGCGACTGTACAATGACGGCTGCGGTTTCGTTGTCGATTGCGGTGCGCAACGCCGGGAGGTCAATTTGCCCCGAGGCGTTGAACGCAATCTCCTCGACCTGCAATCCTGAATTGCGAGCGTAGGTTGCCAGCACCTGGCGGTACTCAGGGTGTACCGAGCGCGCGACCAGAACACGGCTCCGGCCGGTTAGCCGTTCGGCCATCAGCGCCGCTTCGGTCAGCGCGGTCGAGCCGTCATACATCGAAGCGTTGGCAACTTCCTGTACGGTGAGCTGGCACATCAATGTTTGAAACTCAAAAATGACTTGTAGCGTGCCTTGGCTGATTTCCGCCTGGTAAGGAGTGTATGAGGTAAGAAACTCCCCGCGCTGCAGAATGGCGTCGGTGACTACCGAACGGTGATGGTTATACACGCCAGCACCGAGAAAATTTACATAACCAAGGGCGTTTTCGGATGCGCGCTTTTGGAAGAACTCGATGATCTCCATCTCTGAAAGAGGCCCGGGCAATCGCAAGGCGTCTTTAAGCCGGTGGACGGCGGGGATAGATTGAAATAATTCTCCTATGGATTTCACGCCGATCGCTGCCAGCATTTCCTGACGTTCGGTGGGACTCTTCGGAAGGTAGCGCATCAGGCGGACGCTTCCTTCTTTGGATCAGCGATGTACTTTTGATAGGCTGCGGCGTCCATCAAGCCGGCAATTTCCTTCGGATCTGAAAGCTTCATCTTGACGAGCCAGGCAGAGCCATGTGGGTCGGTGTTCAACTGTTCGGGTGTTTTCGCTAGGGACTGGTTGACCTCCAAAACCTCACCAGAAGCTGGCGAATAGATTTCGCTCACAGCTTTGACCGATTCCACCGTACCCAGTGATTGACTGGCGCTGAGCTTCGTGCCCACTTTAGGAAGTTCGACGAAAACAACGTCTCCCAACTCATGCTGCGCATAATCGGTAATGCCAACCGTGGCAGTGTCACCGGTGACCTTGATCCATTCGTGCTCTTTTGTGAAGCGGAAATCGTTGGGGTAAGAATCCATCAGATTCTCCTCGCTAAGCTAGTGTTTCGGACGTTTATAAAATGGCGTCGGAACAATCCGGGCTTTCAACTTTTGTGTGCGGACCTCGACCAAAAGGGTATTGCCGATGGCCGAATGTCCCGGAGGCACGTATGCGAGCGCGATATTTGTTTTCAGAAATGGCGCAGGCGAACCACTGGTAACGTATCCAATTTCCCGTCCAGCTTCATCAAACACTTTATAACTGTCGCGCGCGATCCCCCGTTCGATCATCTCCAGCCCTACCAGGGTGCGCTGTATTCTCCCGGCCTTCGCGCTTTCGAGCGCGGCACGCCCGATGAATTCCGTCTTTTCCATCTTGCAGAAACGATCAAGCCCTGCTTCCCACACATTGATGCTCTCAGAAATTTCGTGCCCATAAAGCGCCATTTTAGATTCCAGCCGCAGAGTATTCCGGGCTCCCAGGCCGCACGGAAGGATACCGAATTCTTTGCCCGCTTCGAGGACGCGGCTCCAAGCCATCTCGCTCGTGCGCGGGTCCGACGGCACGTAAATCTCGAAACCATCTTCGCCGGTATAGCCAGTGCGCGCGAGTAATGTGTTTCGAAGGCCGCACACGGTTGCGTGCGTGAACCAATAGTTGCGAAGCGAACTCAGATTCGCATCTGTCAATTTTCGAACTACGTCTGCCGCGCGCGGACCTTGAATCGCAAGTTGCGTGAAATCGTCACCAACATCACGTGCCGTGCACGCGAAACCCCGAACATGGTCACGAACCCAATGAAAATCTTTCTCGCGTGTACCAGCATTGATCACCAGCAGATAGGTGTCTTCGCCGAGCCGGTGAACGATCACATCATCGACGAACGTTCCCTCCGGGTACAGCAACGCAGAATAGTGCGCTTGGCCGATGGCCAGTTTTGAGGCGTCGTTCATGCTAAGGTGCTGCACAGCCGCAAGCGCGCCCCCAGGCGTTCGGTCATTTTCAACCAAGATGTCGCCCATGTGACTGACGTCGAACACGCCAACACTGCTGCGCACAGCCAGGTGTTCGGCAACCAAACCCCCCGTGGCCGGATATTCGACAGGCATATCCCACCCGCCAAACGTGACCATTTTGGCACCCATGCGGCGGTGAATAGGATTGAGCGAAGTTTTGCGGAGTTCTATCGTGGCGGGAGATGTCACAGGGGTGACTCAGGCCTCGGGTGAAACGTAAACGCTAGCACGCGCTCTGGAACGTGTCAAGAAATGGCCGGTCAATGACTATAGGAACTCCTCGTAACTTCGTCCAACTCCCCCAGAACATCGATGGCATTTGCAGCTTGTCCCAGGCTTTTGTCGTGGGTACCATCAACTTGGGAGGGTCCCATGGCTGGTCCGGTAGTTTGCATGGCGTGCGATAAGGTAGAGGACGATTGCTCCTGCGACAAATATTGCTGCATTTGCAAAGGACAATTCACCATCCGACTCTGCGTTGACGGCCAATACTATTGTCCCGAGTGCCGCGAGGCCTGCGACGTGCGCACGGTAGATCGCCGTGACCGCTGACTCGGCTCGCATCGAACTGCACCTGTCGGATGACGAGCGTTTGCTTGGCGCGGTCGGAAGTGCAGGAGCATTCATTGCTGGACGCGCTGGACTTGAATCTGACGCGCAAGCCGCCATGGCCGTCGCCGCAGAAGAAGCGTGCCGCGCGACGTTCCCTTTACTGCGCTGCGAGAATGCGAAGCTCGACGTAACCGTGGAACAATTCTCAGACAGAATTGAAGTGACGCTCACCTATCACGAGACAAGGCAAGGGGAATCCTTAGCGGAAAGGGAATTCGCAAGAAACGCACTGGGTGCTGGCGTGGACAAGATCAAGCTTCTTTCCAAGATCGATAAGGTGCGACACAGAACCGAGGGTGGGATTTCAAAGACGACCTTAGTGAAAAATCTTCAACCGGGTCCAGCCTAGAAACGGTCAGGAAGTGCTGCTGCCCAGCCCTACATTTTGAAAGCGAACGTGTTTTTGCGGATGAGACTGGCCATTTGGTCGTCACTGAGGGACATTTTCAAATCAAGCCGGTCACCTTTGGCTGAGACGCGGGCTTGATCGAACAATTGTGCGAGATCGGGATTGCTTTGCCCTTCCTGGTAGCGTCGGTAGAGAAAGCCTGCCTGCACAAGTGCAGAGAGGGTGTTGGCGTCTTCCACGGAGCCGCAGATCGCTTGAAAGTGTCCGTCGACACCGCTACTTGCTTCGAAGTTGATGATCAACGATTTCATCCGCTGGGTAAGTTTGGCGGCCTCCGGAAATTGCCCGATTTCCGGCGCAAGCTGGCTGAGGGCCATCCGCGTGTAATAGGGATTCAGGACCGCCCAAACAACGCCACCGCTGTTCGCTTCATTGATCAGCGGAAAAAGTTTTTCGTTCCGAAGCAAACTCTCCTCTTCGCCGAATCGAACGCCAATCAATTTTTCGAGCATGGCGCGATGGCCAAAAGCCGCTGTGTTCGAATCGATGAAGAAAAATGATAGATCACTTGCGCCTGCTCCGCCGAAAGCGTAGAGGTTGTAACCATGGACTTTAGTGACTGGAAGCTTCTGCTTCGCATAGGCATCCGCGGTCGCACCGGGATTAAAACTCCCCAACGCGACACCCACTAATTGCTCACCGCCCCCGGTGGATTCGGTATCTTTATCACCCCCGTTGCCTTGTTTCCGTGCAGGTGCGCTCTCGTTCACGATAGCCCATGCGAGCTCGTCAACCTGCGAATTGGGATCAACACCAGCAGAAGAAAGAAAGCGCTCAAACTCCTTCAGACGGCCCGGCAGCATCTGGTCTTCGAGCGGCTTGAACCACTTGAGCTGGCGTGCTTTCTTCAAATCCGCATAAGCGAATTCCCCCACATCTTTCGGGAACAACGCGACCACGTTGGCACCCAGCTTTCCCGCATGGCTCGCCCGGGGTACCGCGAGCATTCCAATCAAGAGTGCGATGACCAAAAAAGTCCGTAATCCCTTCACAAACCACCTCCCAAAGCGGCCCCAAGTCCCGACATGTTTTCTGCGGTACGCGACAGGCGAGACCGAAGTCTGGACGAGCGCTCGCACATTTCGCGTACATACTCGACATCCGCGAGCGATTCCAGATTGATTGCTACATTCTCGAGCGCGCCACGCGCACTCGCCTCTGCCATCAATTGTGCCACACGTAAGTCTGAATGAATAGACGCGGCGGCGATTGATTGGAGTTGTACCAGACGTTCGAAAAGGTTAACAGCCGCTTCGGCCACGTTCATGGGAACTTCCGCAGCGCCGCGTGTTGCACGCTGCACTGCTTCTTGGCGGCGATGCTGCTCTTCGGGTTTTGCTCCAGGCAGCTTAAGGGAGGCCAAAACCTCCTCATAAGACGCAGCATCGAGGTCCACAGCTTCTGCAAACATCTGAGCTGCGCGATGCATTTCGCTCACCATCGTGCTTAGCTCTTCCGCGTGCGCGGATTGCGATTTTTTCTTGCGTGAAATTCCCGCAACCATTTGCCCCAGGCTTGCAGCAAGTGCCGCCGCGAGCGCCGAAACACTGCCGCCTCCCGGCGTAGGTGTAGGCTCAGAAACCGCATCAAGAAACGGTCGAGCGAGCGCTGCCAGCTTGCCAGTTGTCATGGCGAGCGCGGGCGGCGTACCGGAGAGCGCGACAGCTAGACGGTTCTCGAGAACCTGTTGCGTTGAAAAATTCTCCAGCTGCAGAAAAAAGTCCGCGGCCATCTCTAACGCCTTTTTTGGCACCAGACCCACGATCTCACTGCCCATAGGCTGGACCCCGTAGCGTTCCGCCTCGCGCTTGACCATTTCATAGACGCGATGCATTGGCGTTTGCTCAAAATCTGTAAGATTGATCGAAACTTGCGCAATGTGTCGGGCCTTCAAATCAACGCCCATTGCTTTGACGTAGCGCAGGCCGCCACTGGAAAAGCGGATGGCCTTGGCAATTTTGTTGGCAATAGAAATGTCCGAAGTGTTGAGATTCACGTTGTAAGCAATCAAGAATTTGCGCGCGCCCACCGCGATCGCGCCGGCCGATGGATGCACCTTAGACTCGCCGAAATCGGGCATGCGATCAGGATTTTTCCCGATCTCTTCGCGCAGACCCTCGAATTGCCCTTTGCGAATAGCTTCGAGATTGGTGCGGTCGGGCCTGGTTGCTGCGGCTTCGTAGAAAAAAACTGGGATGTGGTAGCGCTGCCAGATTTCCCGCCCGGTCTGGCGCGCAAGAGCGACGCAGTCTTCAAGGGTAACACCTTCCACGGGAACAAAAGGGATGACGTCGGTGGCACCCATGCGT
Organism: Candidatus Dormiibacterota bacterium; assembly: GCA_035602605.1. Taxonomy (GTDB): domain Bacteria; phylum Acidobacteriota; class Terriglobia; order Acidiferrales; family UBA7541; genus DASQHY01. The sequence goes on along the minus strand of DATNLZ010000030.1, from coordinate 95,605 downwards.
GGATGCGCGCCCGTGTGCGTGGTGAGATCGATCAACTCGAGGGCTTTGCCCACGCCCCGTAATGCTGCTTCAGCCACGGCTTCGGGTTCGCCCGCCAGAGTGATCACGGAACGATTGTGGTCGGGATCCATCTCGCGATCGAGGACGTAAACACCCGGGACGGCGCTCATCACCGCGACCAGCGCATCGACCTTGGCAGGATCGCGCCCTTCAGAAAAATTCGGCACGCATTCGATCACGCGGTTCATGGTGTCCTAGCACTCAGGGCTTCGGTGAGTAAGATGCTCCCAGGCATGGCAAACAATGCCAAGAAGCGATTAGGAATTTCGCGAAAAGATTGGCTGTCCACGCTTCAGTGTTAGCCAGACATGATTAACACCAAAATAATACGGGATTTCCCGATAGTCGTCCAAGTCAAACACGGCGAGATCGGCCAACTTGCCACGTTCAATGGATCCAATTTGCTTGTGCCGGCCGATAGAAAAGGCCGCATTGCTAGTGGCTGCAGCGAGAGTCTCTGCCGGAGTCATGCGCATTTGTGTGCAGGCCAGTGAAAGAATCGTCGCCATGCTGAGCGTGGGGCTGGTACCTGGATTGTAATCGGTTGCCAGGCAGACGATTGCGCCCGCTTCGATCAAAGCGCGAGCCGGAGCGTATTGGTTGAGGCCGAGATGGAAGCAAGAGCCGGGAAGCAGCGTTGCGACCGTGTCCGATTGGGCGAGTGCGCGAATGTCGGCACGATTTATTTTCTCGAGGTGGTCGCAGCTTGCCGCGTGCAGCGCGACTCCGAGTTGCGTGGCCCCGGTGCGGGCGAGTTGCTCGGCGTGCAAGCGGGGCACCAGGCCGCACGCGCGACCTGCAGTCAAGATTTTACGTGCTTGCGTCACTGTGAAGGCGCCGCGGTCGCAGAAAACGTCGCAGAATTCCGCGAGACCCTCTCGCGCTATCTCGGGAATCATCCGCTGCACCAGCAATTCGACGTAGTCGTCCGAGCTCTTGCCCCTACCGCGATATTCCGGCGGCAGCACATGCGCTCCTAAAAGTGTCGATAGGATATCGACTGGCTGTGTGCGCCGCAGCTCGCGCTGGAGTTGCAGTATTTTGAACTCGCTGGCGACATCGAGCCCATAGCCGCTTTTCGCCTCGATTGTGGTCGTGCCATGCTCAGCGAAGCGCTTGAGCGCGGCCTCCGCACGCTTTTTTAATGCATCCGGCGAACTACTCCTCAGTTTCCGCACCGTGGAGAGAATGCCTCCGCCTTTCCGCGCTATTTCTTCGTAGTTCGCGCCGGCAATTCGTTGCTCGTATTCGTCCGCTCTGCTGCCGGCGAAAATAAAATGTGTATGCGAATCCACAAACCCCGGAAGAACGATGCGACCACCGGCATCCACTTTCGCCGCGTAACGTGCTTCAGGCAAGGACTCTATTTTCCCGCGCGGGCCTGCGGCGGCGATCTTTCCGCCGGCAATAAGCACGGCTCCACCGCGAATCACCCCAGGGTTGCTAAGCGCCGCGCCGCGCCGCGGTACGGTGCCGCGCAGGGTTACGACTTGGTTGAGGTTCGTGAGCAACAGGCTTGCGGGCATCGCGCCATTCTACGTTTGGCCGCCGGACTCCGCCACTCGTTTGCTTCTCTGGCGCTCACTGGCAACCGTCGCGCTATACTTTTCGCTTTACCAGACAAGGAGGACCTTTGTCCCAGCAGAAACACTTTCATATGACCCCCGAAGAATTTCGGCGCTACGGCCGCGAGGTGGTCGATTGGATCGCTGATTATCAAGAGCGCGTCGAATCGTTTCCCGTGAAGTCACCCATCGCGCCTGGTGAAGTGCGAGCGTTGCTGCCTCCGCATGCGCCCGAACACGGCGAAGCCTTCGAGGATATTTTGCGTGACGTGGATCGCATCATTGTTCGCGGTATCACCCATTGGCAATCCCCTAATTTTTTCGCTTATTTTCCCGCGAATTCTTGCGGGCCTGCGGTTCTGGGAGAGCTTTTGTCCGCTGGGCTCGGGGTGCAGGGAATGATCTGGGCCACAAGCCCAGCCTGCACCGAGCTTGAGACGCATGTGCTCGATTGGCTCGTGGACATGCTCGGCCTTCCCAAGAAATTTCTTTCCAATGGCAAGGGGGGCGGAGTCATCCAGGACACGGCCTCGTCCGCGGCCCTCTGTGCGCTTCTGGCTGCGCGCGAGCGCACCACAAATTTCACCAGCAACGTTCACGGATGCGACGGAAAACTGACCGCTTACACTTCGTCCCAGGCACACTCCTCGATTGAAAAGTCGGTCAAAATTGCAGGAATGGGCGGGGAGAATCTCCGGATGATTGCGGTAGATGAGAAGTTTGCGATGCGCCCTGAAGAATTGCGCCGTCAGATCGCGGCTGACAAAGTCGCTGGAAAGATTCCCTCATTCGTATCCGCAACCTTGGGGACAACCTCCTCGAACGCTATCGACCCAATTCGCGAGATTGCGGGCATCTGCTGCGAAAACAATCTGTGGTTGCATGTGGACGCCGCGATGTCTGGCACGGCGGCCCTGTGTCCTGAATTTCGCAGCATGCAAGATGGCATCGAATTAGCCGATAGTTACTGCTTCAATCCGCACAAATGGATGTTCACGAACTTTGATTGTGATTGCTTTTATGTGGCGGATCGCGCCACGCTTATCCGCACGCTCAGCATTCTGCCCGAGTACCTTCGTAACCAAGCCACCGAATCGGGGGAAGTTTTCGATTACCGCGACTGGCACATTCCGCTCGGACGCAGGTTTCGCGCGCTCAAGCTCTGGTTTGTGATAAGGCATTACGGCGTGGAGGGATTGCAGCATCACATTCGGCAGCATGTCGCGATGGCCCAGGCATTCGCGGATTGGGTCCGCGAGCATTCCGACTTCGAGCTCGCCGCCCCAGTACCGCTAAACCTGGTGTGCTTCCGCCATCGCGGCGGCGACACCATAAATCGAAAGTTGATGGATGAGTTGAATGCGAGCGGCTCACTCTACCTTACCCACACCAAACTGCATGGCAAATTCACGTTGCGAATGTCCATCGGCCAGACCCACACGCAGATACGTCACGTTACCGCGGCCTGGAAGCTCATCGTTCAAACGGCTGCCAAGGTCGCTCGCTGATCGCTCTGGCTGTCTGTCGATGGGTACCGCTCATAACATAGGAATCTTGACGCCGCTTTTCCGCGCGAACGCCACTGCTTCCGGGTAGCCCGCATCGGCGTGACGCGCCACACCGATGCCCGGATCGTTGGTGAGCACGCGAGCAATACGCGCGGCCATTTCCTGGGAGCCATCGGCTACGGTAACTTGCCCGGCATGCTGCGAGTATCCGATTCCAACGCCGCCGCCATTGTGGATCGATACCCATGACGCACCGCTCGCAGTATTCAGCAGAGCATTGAGCAGCGCCCAATCGGCTATCGCGTCTGATCCATCCAGCATTTTTTCGGTTTCACGAAAAGGCGAAGCCACCGAGCCGCAATCGAGATGATCCCTGCCTATCACCATCGGCGCTTGCAACTCGCCGCGTGCCACAAGATCGTTGAGCGCCAAGCCGAAGGCCTCGCGCTCTCCATAGCCCAGCCAGCAAATTCGCGAGGGTAATCCCTGGAAGCGCACTCGCTTTTGCGCCAATCGGATCCAGCGGCTCAAGATTTCGTCGTGCGGGAACATTTCCAGCACGAGCTCGTCGGTCCGGCGAATGTCCGAAGCTTCGCCGGAAAGCGCCACCCAGCGGAATGGTCCACGACCTTCGCAAAACAGCGGGCGAATGTATGCGGGCACGAAGCCCGGAAAGTCATAAGCGTTTTTCAGGCCTTGCTCGTAAGCGAATGTGCGGATGTTGTTCCCATAATCAAAAGTCACCGCACCAAGCTTCTGCAAATCCAGCATACCTTGCACGTGTTGAGCGATTGCGGCAAGCGAACGGCGCTTGTAATCCTCAGAGTCTTTTTTGCGCAGTTCGAGTGCCGCATCGAGCGTCAGTCCATTTGGCACGTAACCGCCGACTGGATCGTGCGCGCTAGTTTGGTCGGTCAATAAGTCCGGCACTATGCCTCGACGGGCCAGTTCCGGAATGACGTCGGCGCAATTGCCGACCAGTCCCACCGACGCCGCTTCATGCTTGCGGACCGCATTCTTCAATATCCGCAGCGCCTCATCGAGGTCCGTTACCATCACGTCGCAGTACCCGGTCTTCACGCGCCGCTTGATGCGCTCGGGATCCACGTCAATCCCGAGAAACGCTGCGCCGTTCATCGTGGCTGCGAGGGGCTGGGCGCCGCCCATCCCGCCCATTCCGCCCGTCACGACGAGTTTGCCCGCGAGATCGCCCCCAAAATGTTTTCGGGCCGCCGCCGCGAAGGTCTCATACGTGCCTTGCAAAATTCCCTGCGTGCCGATATAAATCCAGCTTCCCGCGGTCATTTGCCCATACATCGTTAAGCCAGCGCGTTCCAGCTCTCCGAACGTGTCCCAATTGTTCCAGTGGCCGACAAGGTTTGCGTTGCAGATCAGAACGCGCGGCGCATATTCATGTGTTCGGAAAACACCGACCGGCTTGCCGGATTGCACGAGCAGAGTTTCGTCGTTCTCGAGCGCGCGCAGCGAGCGAACAATTGCGTGGAAGCACTCCCAGTTGCGCGCAGCTTTTCCGGTGCCGCCATAAACAATTAGCTCCTGCGGCTTCTCGGCAACCTCGGGATCCAGGTTATTCATGAGCATGCGCATCGCGGCCTCTTGCTGCCAACCTTTGCAGGAGAGGGAAGTACCGCGAGGGGCTTGTACCTTGACTGGAGTAGCAGCGGAATCAGCGGCGATATCGCTCATCGCAAATTCTCCGCGCACATCATACCAGCTATGCAACCGTGCGGCGTCCGGTCCCTTGCCGAATCTTTTACCGGGCGTAAGCTTCTTGGGCGCAAGAGATCTGGGCGATGCCATCGTCCAACTCTGACTAACGCGTGGTTGTGCGATTGTCCGGTAATTGCGCGCAAACGACTCGCTGCGGTAAAGTGAAACTCACGCACATGCCTTACCCCACGCTCACACGTCGCCTGCTCGATGCCCTGGATAGGGACTCCCATCTTCCTGCGCAGATGTACAAAACTGGTGATCGCTGGCAGACCATCACGCGTAAGGAATTCCTTCGTCGCATCGCCGGACTCTCGACGGCGCTCGCCGAGCTTGGGGTGAGATCCGGCGACCGCGTCGGCCTGCTCTCCGGCAATCGGCCCGAATGGCACGTGGCGGATTTCGCCGCGCTGGGACTAGGCGCAATTAACGTCCCTATATACTTCAACGAAGCGCCCGAGCGCATGATCTACATTCTCAATCACTCTGGCGCAAAGGTCGTCGTCGCTGCGGGCGCAGCGCAGGCCGCGCGCTTGGTCGGCATTCGCGAACAACTAAAGACGGTCGAACAGGTTATCCTCGCTGATGCTGCCAAAGACTTGCCCGGCGAATATTTGCATTATGAGCCGCTGATCGCCACTGCTGGCGAAAAGGATATCGCGGCCTACCGTCAACGCGCCCTGCGTGTCACGTCCGACCAGCTGGCTACGTTAATCTATACCTCTGGCACGACCGGCGAACCCAAGGGGGTCATGCTTACGCACGAGAATCTGAGCTCGAACTCGCTCGACTCCTGTGTATCGATAGACCTGGTTCCGCAAAAGGATCTTGCGCTCTCATTTCTGCCACTGGCCCACGTCTACGAGCGCATGATGGACTATGTCTTTATTTTTCAGGGTATTCCTGTCGCGTATGTCGAAACCATGGACACCATCGCACAGGCCATGCTCGAGGTGCGCCCGACGATTTTTTCCGGGGTGCCTCGCGTTTTCGAAAAACTTTATGCACGCGTTATGGAGCAGGGACATCGAACGCGGGGACTCCAGCGAAAAGTATTTGCTTGGGCGATCAGCATCGCGCGCCGCGCGACCCCTTGGCGAGCCTATGGGCGGCCGGCGTCTCCTGCGCTTCGCCTCCAATGGAACATCGCCAATCACCTGGTCTTCTCGAAGATTCGCTCGGGAATCGGTGGCCGAACGCGTATTGTTTTCTCGGGTGGTGCGCCGCTGTCCAAAGACCTCGCCGAATTTTTCTGGGCCGTGGGCATCCCCATTTATCAAGGCTATGGCTTGACCGAAACGTCGCCTATTGTCACTAGCAACTATCCTGTAAACCGCGTCGGCAGCGTCGGGCGTCCCATTCCCAACGTCGCGATCCGCATCGCGGACGATGGTGAAATCCTGATTCAGGGGCCATGCGTGATGCAGGGTTACTATCTGCGGTCTGAGGAAACCCGCGCGGCTCTTTCCCCCGGGGGCTGGCTCCACACGGGCGACATCGGTTATATCGACGCTGATGGCTACGTGTTTGTTACCGACAGAAAAAAGGACTTGCTTAAGACCGCCGCGGGTAAATACATCGCTCCGCAGCCCATCGAGAATGCACTAAAGACCAGCCCGTTCATCCTCAACGCCGCGGTTGTCGGAGACAAGCGCAAGTTCGTCTCCGCGCTCATCGTACCTAATTTCGCAGCCGTGTCCGCAGTGGCGCGTGAGCAGGGTATCGTCCTCTCCGACACTCACGACATTGCGGAAAGCGCTTGGGTGCATCAGCTCATCGAGGAAGAAATCCATCGCCTGACGCCTAATCTTGCGCAGTACGAAACCATCAAGCGCTTTGCCTTGCTTCCCGAAGACTTCACCTTCGAAAACGGCACCTTGACCTACACCCTCAAAGTTAAGCGGCGCGTGATCGCCGAGCGTTATCGCGATATGATCGAGCGCCTCTACGCCGACGTCGAAGAGCCTCGACCCGCAACTCTGTAAGTGGCTGTTTGTAGAGTTGCGCCGGTAATGTGCGCCCGTCTCACAGCACATTGCGCGCTAATTCGAAGTTGTCACCCCCTATATTCCGACAGTCTGCTTTTTGCACCACGTGACGCAGATGGCGCTCGCAATTTTGGTTAGGGCGTGCCTAGGTAGTAGAATGCAGGAAGGAACCCGAAAATGAACGATGCACTAGTTATCGCTGGAAAAGCATTTCGCTCACGCCTGATCGTGGGCACAGGTAAATATCGTAGCTTCCAGGAAATGGCTCGCGCGCATGAAGCCTCAGGCGCGGATATGGTCACGGTTGCCGTGCGCCGCGTAAATTTACCTGGTTCCAGCCCCTCCACCGCCAACAAGGAATCGCTGCTCGATTACATTGATCGCGACAAACGGTTTGTCCTGCCCAACACAGCGGGCTGTTACACCGCTGACGAAGCGATTCGCACAGCGCGACTCGCACGCGAAGTGGGGCTTTCGAATTGGGTCAAGCTCGAAGTGATAGGCGATCAGCAAACTCTTTTCCCGGACACCGAAGAACTTGTCAATGCGACGCGGGCGCTCGTCAAGGAAGGCTTCGTGGTTCTGCCCTATACCAACGACGACCTGGTCGTCGCGCGCAAATTGATCGATGCCGGCGCTGCAGCCATCATGCCGCTCGGCGCGCCGATCGGATCTGGCATGGGAATTCAGAATCACGCCAACCTGAGGATACTACGAGAACGCATCACCGAGGTGCCCCTCATCATAGACGCGGGCGTCGGTACCGCTTCGGATGCCGCAGTGGCCATGGAGTTGGGAGCCGACGGCGTCCTGATGAATACAGCTATTGCTGAGGCCCAAGACGCTTGTCTCATGGCCGAAGCCATGCGCGATGCTGTTGCAGCGGGTCGCAAAGCATTTCTGGCTGGACGCATCCCCAGAAAACTCTATGCCACGGCCTCCAGCCCGCTCACCGGCGTCATGCGCTAACAGAGTAGAACCCCACATCTAATTTGGTAAAGGGCGAGACCGGTGTCTCGGTTATGGCGCTGTAAAGAAGAAATGCCAGGTGAGGTCCACAGCGGCGTGGACCAGAGCTGAAGGGAAGATTGATCCAGTCTTCTTCCAGGTCCAGCCGTAAAAGAATCCCGCAATAGTTGCCAGAATTCCGTAGCGCCAATTAACCTGGGGAAAGTGAACCCCGTTGGGCAAGTGGGCCGCTCCAAAAAGAAATGATGCGGCAATGAGCCCGCTCCACTCACTCTTCAGACTCTTGGAAATAAGGTTCTGCAGTATTCCACGAAACAAAAACTCCTCTGGCCACGCAGTAAAGAAAAATATTCCTACGGCAACAACCGCAAGGTTCCTCATCTGCGCGTAGTTTGGTGCAAATCGTATGAACCCAATTGCTCTGCCCAGCGGTATTGCAATCGCGGCGAAAAGCAAAAAACTGAGCGCGACAATACCCCCCCAATTCCGGCCCCATGAGATGGAATATCCCACACCGCCGAACCCGCGTACCAGCAGGAACACCGCGACGGCTACGTTGAGCGCCATGAGCACCGCCAGGACATATCCGAGCTTGCCCTCGGGATAGGGCCACAACGACCGTATCAGCAAAGCTTTGAAAGGCAGAAAAATCGCCAGCGCGGCGGCATAATCCTGCCAACCAGGCGCGAACCTTCGTTCGCGCCGCGCCGCAAGAGTCACCGGCACAAGAACAAAAGCCGCAGCCACCCCAGCGCGCCACCATGTGAAGCTCCCTGTTCCCAGCGCGTATAGGAAATAGATGGCCAGCACCGCCACGCATAGAAGGTAACCCGCGCCTCCACCAAGTGCTCGTTCCACGCGCTCCTGCAAATTCCCGCATGCTAGAAGAAGTTCCGTGCCAAATAGGCAAGCAAAGGCGCCCAGCGTAACCGCAAAAGCTCGCCCCCCATAACCGAGCCAGGTGCCGTAAAATGCCCCGCCAAGGCAAAACGCTGCCCAAAGGGCGAGCGCGGGGACTAAGCCAAGTTGGCGTCCATTTAACAAAGCGAGTTAGTGTAACGCACGACGATGGCGGAAAAAACCGGACTCCGGCTTGGCTACATTGATTGGATGCGCGGCCTCGCATGCATCCTGATGTTTCAGACCCATTGCTACGACTCCTGGCTCGGCGGCAGCGCGCGGCAGTCGGAGTTCTTCAAGTGGTCGCAGCGCGTCGGTACTCTTCCAGGGCCGTTATTTTTATTTCTTGCAGGAATTTCGGTTGCCTTTGTTACTGACCGCCTGCGAGGTGGCGGTGCCGCCTCCCGCGAAATCGCGCGAAAGACCATCACTCGCGGGGTCCAAATCTTCGCCCTTGGTTTATTGCTTCGCGTGCAGGAAGTCGTGCTTGGCATTCCCAAGTCTCCCTGGACCGATCTTTTCCGCGTAGACATTCTCAATGTCCTCGGCATCTCGATCATGCTGATGGGCGTGCTGTGCTTTCTCGTGGAAACTTTGCTGCCGCAGTTCCATGGCCCGCAGCAGAACGCATCCGCCGAACCACTGCTCAGTATTTTTGCGTCGCTCCTTGTAGTAGCCGTGATTACCCTCGCGACTCCGCCACTCTGGGCTGCGCATCGTCCCCGCTGGCTGCCGTGGTTTCTCGAATCCTACGTCAATGGCGTACACGTTTTTGACGAGCCGCAAGCGTATTTATTCCCATTTTTTCCTTGGGCGGCGTTCGCATTTGCTGGGCTAGCGGTAGGGTTTTTTCTGAGAAGCGATTGGGCGCGCCGCAGCCAGGCTTTGCTGGTGGTTTGGCTTAGCCTCGGCGGTGCGCTATTGGTCGGGCTGGCTCTCTGGTTTGAATCGCTTCCACAACAATTGTACGCGACCCACGATTTCTGGCATACCAGCCCGAATTTTCTTCTAATGCGTCTAGGCTTTCTGCTCGGGATTCTTGCGGCCAGCTTTGCATGGTGCCGGTGGGGCCCGGGTCAGCGGGGCTTCAGCCCACTCATTCAATTAGGGGCGACCTCTTTACTCATCTACTGGGCACACATCGAATTTGTCTACGGACGCTTATCCATTCTTCCCAAGCGTATGACGGGAATCCCGCTAGCCACGCTTGGACTGGTCACGATAGTCTCGGCGATGCTCATCATCTCGGTCTACCGCACCCGCTGGATCGCACGCCACGTGAAATCGCCAACGAAAGTCTGAAAGCCTCAGGGGCGTTGCACATACGACTTCATCTTTGAGCTGCAACTATTGCTTCGCGGCGTCATCCTTGGCCGGCAATTTAATGATGATTTCCCCCGGGCGGGCCAAGCCCATCTCTTCGCGCGCAATTCGCTCAATCAACTTGGGATCGCTCTTGAGTGCATGGACTTGCTCGGCAAGCTGCTCATTTTCGGTTTCGAGGCGCTCGATCTCCACCCGCACGCGCTCGATTTCCTTCTGCGTTCTCCGCATAGCCATAAATCCGTGCGCGCCAAAAATATCGTGGACGAACACCAGCAGCAGCACTGCGCCCAGCAGTATTCGAGCATTACGGCGAAAAAATCCCGCCGGGGTCTCCTGGCGATTTTTCATGGACCTTGCCCCTCTTTTTTTTCTCCAAAAATCCACTCGCGGACTTCGCGCGCCAAGTGTGCCGATGCTTCCACAGACGCCGCCTCAGTGTATAGCCGCAACAGCGGTTCGGTTCCCGAGGCTCGCACCAAAAACCATGACCCACCTTCGAACACAATCTTCACGCCATCGGTTCGATCGATTTGCGTGACTTTGCGGTTCAGCAGTGACGAATGCTCTTTCTTGAACAGCTCGACGCTACGCGCTTTGACTTCATCGCTCACGTGCAGGTTCATGCGTAGCGGCCAGAACTCGGCGCCAACCCGCTTGAATAGCGCACGAATCTGTTCCGCGAGCGTGGTCTCCCGGTAGGCCATCATCTCCGCTACCAGCAAGCATGCGAGGATGCCGTCTTTTTCCGGCACATGCCCGCGAATCGAAAGCCCCGCGCTTTCTTCTCCGCCCAATGCAATTTTGTCTTGCTTGATCAGCTCACCGATGTACTTGAAACCGACCGGCGTTTGAAACGTAGTTTGCCCGTGGCTCCGTGCCACCGCATCCACCAGGTGCGTTGTAGCCACGCTCCGCGCCACCCCTAATTTCCAGCCCCGCGTTTCCACAAGATAATCGTATAGCAGCGCAAGGATCTGATTGGGCGAAATCCATTTTCCGTCCGAGTCGAGGATTCCGAAGCGGTCGGCATCGCCGTCAGTCGCTAAGCCGACATTGGCCTTGGCTTCAACTACCGCTCGCTTGAGAGGCGCAAGATTTTCCTCCGACACGTCCGGACCGCTTCCATCAAAAAGCACATCCCGATCGGTTCGCAGCGTCGTCGGCTGAACCTTATGTTCTTCGAGCACGCGGTCCAAATAGCCGGCACCGCAACCGTGGAGAACGTCGCACACAATCTTTAGTTTTGCTGCCGAGATCTTTTTAAAGTCTACGAGCTCGCCAAGCCTCTTCAAATAGGGTTCGCGCGAACTGATTTTCTCGTACTCCCTCGAGTCATCGAAGGCCGCAACTTCATGCGCCAGGGGCTTCTGCTTGCCGGCCAGGCGGGCAACCCGCGCTTCAATGTCTTTGGTCACGGCAGGCAGCGCGGGACCGCCATCTTCCGAGGAAAATTTCAGCCCGTGATATTCCGCAGGATTGTGGCTTGCAGTGAAATTGATGGCCCCATCGGTCTTCCGCCGCAGAATCTCGTACGCGATTGCCGGTGTGGGTGCCGGCGCATCACAAAACAGAACACTGACGCCTTGCGCTTGCAAAACATCTGCTGCCGTGCGCGCAAACTCCTCGGAAAAAAATCGCGTGTCGTGCCCGACAATCAGAGTCGAGGTGTGCTTAAGAGTCCGCACATGTTCCGCAATCGCGGACACCGCCAGACGCACATTGGCAAAAGTGAACTCATCGGCAATGATCGCGCGCCATCCCGAAGTGCCAAAGCGTATCGAAGTCCCGATGGATGTCCCTGCCATAGCCGGGATATTGTAGCCCGCGGCGACTCCGACCACCAGCGGCGACACGCGCGACGCACCAATGCGTCAACGTCGCAATCCTCATAAATTGGTCACTGTTAGGCGACACGAGTCGACCGAAGGCGTGCGCTCATCGGCGAGGACGTGCATCCTGTGAGGCGTCGTAGGGGAAACTCTCCGCATCCCCGCAGGACTCCAAAGAAAAGGAGCAATGCAATTGCCACGAAACGACAAAGTCGTAGTGCTGGTCACCTGCGGTTCCCGGAAAGAAGCTCGCTGCATTGCACAAGCATTGGTCAACAAGCGCTTGGCCGCCTGCGTAACGATCATGGAAGCGCCCGTGCGGTCCGTTTATCGCTGGAAAGAAAAAGTGCAGTCCGCCACAGAATATTTGCTGCTCATAAAAACGGTGCGCCGCTTGTTACCCCGCGCGCGCTCTGCGGTTGTCGACCTGCACAGCTACGAAGTTCCTGAATTCATCGCGCTACCGGTCTCCGCCGGCTCTCCTGCGTATCTGAAGTGGCTCGATGATTGCCTCGCTACACGTGCGCCAAAGCCTGATCGAGGTCGGCGATAAGATCCTCGACGTCCTCAATCCCCACGGAAATGCGCACCAGTCCTGGCGTTATCCCCACGCGCTCACGAACTTCTACTGGTATAGACGCATGGGTCATCAGCGCAGGGAGCGAAATCAGCGTCTCTACTCCTCCCAGGCTCTCTGCAAGCGAGCAGAGCTTCACGGCATTCAGCAAGCGTCGCGCCGCATCCGCCGACCCCAGGTCAAACGAAATCATCCCGCCAGGCCCACGCTGCTGGCGGCGGGCAACCTCATACTGCGGATGCGCGACCAGCCCCGGATAGTGAACCTGCTTCACTTTCCGGTGATCGGCCAGGTAGCTGGCAATGGCCGCTCCATTGGAATTGTGTTGCACCATTCGTACGGCAAGCGTCTTGATTCCACGGGACACGAGAAAGCAGTCCATCGGCGCGAGGCCCGCGCCAGCGGACCGCTGGATAAAATAGATCTTCTCGGCATCTTCGGTTCGCGTCAAAATGACCGCCCCACCGGTTGCATCGCTGTGTCCATTCAAATATTTGGTCATCGAATGCACCACAATGTGCGCACCCAGTGAAATGGGCTGCTGCAAGTAGGGACTCAGAAACGTGTTATCTACAACGAGGGTGATTCCTCGTTCCGTGGCGATGCGGCTCACTGCCGCAATGTCGGTCACCCGCATGGTAGGATTGGTAGGCGTCTCGACATAAATCATTTTCGTGTTCTCGCGGATCCCCGCTTTCACATCCTCGTCGGACGCAGTATCGACGAAGCTGAATTCGATTCCGAATTGTACGAGCAATTGCGTTGATAGCCGGAACACTCCGCCATAAACCGCCTCGGAGACAATCACGTGATCCCCGGGACGCACTAGCCTAAATACAGCATCAATGGCCGCCATTCCCGACGTAAACACGTAAGCGCTCTGTCCGCCTTCGAGTTTCGCAACGCACCGCTCTAGCGCCTTACGATTTGGATGATTGGTGCGCGCATAGTCGTAACCCTTATCCTTGCCCATCGCCTCCAGCACATAGGTCGAAGTCTGGTAAATCGGTGCCACAATTGCGCCGGTCGACGGGTCCGGCTCTTGCCCGACATGGATGGCATCGGTTGCAAATCCCATTTTCAATCTCCCTGTAAGTTTTCAGTTTGCACTCGCGCGCATACCTGCGAGCATGTTGCTGTGGATTTAGATTGCGCAAATGCGCAGCGGAACTAAGACCCTTCGCAGGATAAACTAGTTGGGCGCCATTAGTCTCGCCTAAGTGACGCTTGTTTGTTCGAGTTGCGCTACCTAGTCTGAGGTTGGATGTTGCCTCTCGAGGTGCGCTGGCAAATGGCTGGAAAGTATTGACCCACACCACATTCCGCGCGAAGATGGGCTTGGTTCAGCAGGCTAGCCTCATGGGTCGCCCAAAAGCATCGCTTTGTTGGCGAGCGACGTCGCACTGGTCGAGCGCAAAGGAACCTCGCAATATACAACAGAGCTGCATCATGAGCCCGATACGTCAAGCCCGTGCTGAGGGCCAAAAGCCATGAAATCGCACAGCAAACTAACAGCTCTGCCGGTAGCCGTAATCTTTCTCGGATCCCTCGGTCTGGCCGCTCAAATCTATGGAAATCATCTGCTCCAGCCCGCAGAATCGCAAGCTGCATCGCAAAATCCCTCGGCGCCGCCAAAGTCTCAGCCTGCTCCGGCCACTAGTTGGCGCTTGACGATTCAGGTTACAGCCGGTGAGAAAAATGAGCCGGTGGATGGTGCCAGTGTCTACGTGAAGTACATCCAAGAGCACAAGCTGCGCAAAGACAAGCGCGTGGAGATGAACGTTAAGACCAACCGCGACGGCATCGCGCACGTTCCGGAGCCCCCCAAAGGAAAAATTCTCATCCAAATAATCGCGCCCGGCTGGAAACCCTTCGGTAAGTGGTTTGAACTTGAAGATCTATCGCAGCCAATTCAAATCCATCTGGAAAAACCTCCGCGCTGGTACTAAGGTGGACACCTTCCCAAATTTCAAGCGCGCGAAGTTTTGCGGGTCTTGCACAAATTTTGTGCAAACCGTGCCAGGATCTTGATTCGAGCATTGTTAGAAACTTTAATCTCGCCTTTTCCACACGGTTTTCAACAATTATGTTGAAAACTTCTCACCGGCGGTTAAAAATGTTTTCAGCAGCGGCCCAATGCGTGCCTACAAAAAGTTTTTGAGTTCCCAAAATGAAACATTCTTGGCAAAGGTCTGCACACGTCCGCGATCGCTTACTTATAGTTTGGCCGTGATCGGCGATGCCATAGTGTGCTAGCAACAATTGGATCCAAAGCTCCCAAGGTATTTTGACCGACCCGCTTGGGAATGTTACCCTAGCGCGCAATGTCGAATCGATTCGCCGATGAACCCGCAGCCGGCTTCTCGTACCTACACTGGGTATGGGACAACATGCGCGCTCGCCCTTTGCGCAGCGCCTTGAGCATTGTTGCGATTGCCATCCAAATTGTTCTAGTTCTTCTGATTGTTGGCCTGACTTCGGGCGTCGTGTACGAATGGGCCAAGCGTGTAGAAGGAGTAGGCGCTGACATTTTGGTTCAGCCGCCAAACTCTTCAATCTTTTTCGCTTTTTCGAGCGCCGTCATGCAGGAGTCGCTGGCCCAGCGAGTTGAGCACGTCGAAGGCGTAGATGTCGTAGCGCCGGCGCTCATTGTTATGGACACGCGAAACTTCGGCGTGATCTATGGCATTGATTTCGCACGATTTAACGCCCTCAGCAAAGGTTTCCTGTTTCTTCAAGGCCGGCCTTTTCAGCAACCCGATGAAGCCGTTGCCGACGACATCGCGGCGCGCACTCGCAGACTCAAGGTCGGCGACCATCTGACGCTGCTCAACCACGATTTCACTGTGTCGGGCATCGTCGCGCATGGAAAAGGTGCGCGCTTCTTCATCCCGTTGCGCACGGCACAGGATATTGCCGGCGCCGATAAGCGCGTCTCCAT
The DNA here is from genome assembly GCA_035602605.1 of Candidatus Dormiibacterota bacterium. GTDB lineage: Bacteria > Acidobacteriota > Terriglobia > Acidiferrales > UBA7541 > DASQHY01. Next base: position 80,211 of record DATNLZ010000030.1, on the reverse strand, counting down.
GTTGTATGTCCGTAGCAAGGGCGCCACTGAAAAAACTCGCGAGGCCATCGTTCGTATCTTGCCGGATCATCGCATCCGCTCCGTCGCCGAATACATGACTCTGATGAACTCCGCCAATCTTCCCGAGCTCAAGCCCTTCATTCGCACTATGGTAGGTCTCGGTGTGGTCATCAGCTTCCTGGTGGTTTTGCTCACCATGCATACCATGGTCCTTGAGCGCACCCGGGAGATCGGTATTCTCAAGGCGCTCGGCTCTTCACGCTGGAATATCTTAGGGCTTCTGCTGGGCGAGGTTCTGATGATGGCTGCATGGGGCAGCCTGCTCGGCCTTATGGTTACCTACACCATTGTTGCCGTTCTCACGCAGACCGCGCCAACACTTACGGTCTTAATTTCCAGCGCCTGGATCGGTAAATCCATTGCGTTGGCGTTCATCGGGGCTAGCGCTGGCGCAATCTATCCTGCTCTGCGCGCTTCTGGCTTCGACCCGGTCGACGCACTCGCCTACGAGTAACCCAGTGCCCGGTCCGACAGCGTCAAGTCGTCCATGCTAGTGCCCCCGCACGCAGTACCGCATCGAGGCTCGGGCTCCTAACACTTCTTGCACGCGCCAGTTGCACGCATCCCAATAAATGGTAACAATAGGCAGCCGATTTTCAATATGTTCGAGAGGAGGCCTAGGCGATGGCTCTGTCCGCAGACAAGTTTTACCGTGCCAAAATCATAAAGCGCGTGGATTTTTCAAGCGATTTGTGGATGATCCGCGTTCAAACCGGTGGCGACTTCCGCTTTACTGCGGGCCAGTATGCGACGCTCGGCTTTGAAACTCCAGAAAAACACATTGAGCGCGCCTATTCGATTGTTTCCTCACCCTACGAGAATGAGGTCGAATTCTTCCTCGAGTTAGTCCCTCAGGGCGACCTAACGCCGCATCTTTACAAGCTGCAACCGGGCAGTGAGCTGAGTTTTCGCAAGATCGCCAAAGGCCGCTTCACGCTGGATACCAAGTCTGGCCGCACCCATCACCTGTTGCTCTGCACGGTTACCGGCATCGCGCCCTTTGTCAGCTACGCCCGCACACTTTATAAAGATTGGAAGGACGGCAAATTTCAAGGAGAGCACAAACTGTTTCTTATTGAAGGCGCTAGCCGTTCCTGGGAGCTCGGCTATCGCGACGAGGTAGAAACAGTAGCAAGAGAAGTTCCGTGGCTAATCTATGTGCCCACGGTCAGCCGCCCTTGGGAAGATACCGAATGGAAGGGAGAAACCGGCCGCGTCGAAGACGTCATTCGCAAGTATGCCGACCAATGGTCCCTCAACGGTAAAAACACCTCTGCTTATCTCTGCGGGCATCCGGACATGATCGAACATGGGAAAGGGATTCTGCGCCGCCGCGGCTGGGAAAAAGACGCGATGAAGGAAGAGGTTTATTTCATTCCCGGAAAGGGTGCCGACGCGGTCGGGTAGCAACAAGATTCAGTTATGATGCTAATTTGCCGGCTGTAGTTCTTGTAACTCTCCAGCCAACTGGTGCACCACCGTCAGCGGGCACCTGACGTGCACGTTTTTTCCAGGTTCTCGCACATCGACTACGAGATATCCTCCTTCGGTCGCCAGTCGCACATGTTGGTTTGCTTGATCTATTCGAACCAATTCGGCATCAGCTAATCGCCCGAGCTCCTTGCTTGCCACGGTGAGCGCTGGGAGTAGCGGGGCAGCGTTCTCGGCAGCATGCCGGAGGTGTCTGTCGGGCACAAATCGCGCGGCCACAGGTATCATCGCCGCCGGAATCATCAAATGCACGTGCTGGCCGCCTACGCGGTTCTCGTCCACGGTTACGCTCATCACCCCATCATGAAACGCATAGACTCCTGCCGCGCATGCCGTTCCCACGCACCCGAGGACAATTTTTGCCAATAGGGGCATCACTCTCTCCTTCTCTCAGCATTTTCCAGACCTCGAGCGAACACCTAATTGCCGAACCACAGAAGCGAAAATTCGCCGCTAGTCCGTGGCATTTTTCGAATCAAGCCATACGCGCACGGAATTGTGGCCGTCTTCGACAGTAACCAGCTCCACATCCGGTTGCGTGCTCAGGGCGCGGAGGCCGGCCACCAAGTCGAGCTCATCTTTCGAGCCGGAAAGCAGCGCATTCACGACGGTAAGCGGCATGCGGACTTCTACGCGATGCGCTCGGTGTGCGCGTTCGTCGCCGTGCCCCTGGACATGCACCACCAAATAGCTCCCCTGCTTGGCCACGCGCACATCATTCTGGTTATTGTTCACGGTCACGAACTCGCCGTCACGCGACGAACGCACCGCTTCAAGCAACGCGCGCAGGTCCACGTCGTGCACCTGTCCGCCAAGCGTCACCCGGCCGTTGTGAAAGTTTCTGTGGTTGATCGTAGGCAAAACCTTTTCAGCGAGATCCAGCGGCACGTTCACGCGGACCGTCTCGCCTTTCGCTTCTTTATTCAATACGCGAACGTGAATCCAGCGGTCACTCTTACCGGCTTGCGCGCCATTTGGCGAACCCTTGGCCAGCGCGAAGTCAGCGGAGCAAGCGAGCATAAACCCGAATACCACCAGGACCGATGACATGAGCGCTGTCCTAGCTTCACGCCCAAACTTACTGTTCCATGTTTGCATGGCTGAAACCTCCTTCGAGGTGCGTACTGCCTACTCTTACGCGCGAGCTCTTCAAAAAGTTCCATGGCCTAATGTCTTTTTTGTTTTATGACTGGCGGGGTAACAGGCGTCGAGGGTACATCGAGATGTACGGTCGAGGAAGTTTCTAGTCTCACCGAGGATTCGTCCTTTAGTCCACCGCTTCACGATCCAACTTGAAGTAAACCACCGCGAGCGGGGGTATCGTCAATACCAACGAGTGCGGCCGTCCCATCCATGGCACTGCCTCTGAGCGAAACCCGCCCATATTCCCGACGTTGCCCCCCCCATAAATACTCGCATCCGTGTTCAATACCTCGCGATAGAGACCCACCTCTGGCACGCCGACGCGGTATCCTTGGCGCACCACCGGCGTGAAATTAGCAGCTACCACAAGAAAACTAGTTGCGTCCTTCGCCCGGCGAATGAATGTCAGCACGCTCGCCGCAGCGTCGTTACAATCAATCCAGTCAAAGCCTCGGGCGTCAAAGTCTACTTCGTGCAGAGCCGGCTGGGCCGCATAAAATTGGTTTAGATCGTTTACAAGTTTCTGCATGCCGCTGTGCGGTTCATACTGCGTGAGGTGCCATTCCAGGCTCGTATTGTGATTCCACTCTTCGCGCTGCGCGATCTCGCTGCCCATAAACAGGAGCTTCTTTCCCGGGTGGGCGAAGAAATATCCATACAACAGCCGCAGGTTTGCAAACTGCTGCCAGAAGTCGCCTGGCATTTTGTGCAAGAGCGAGCGTTTCCCGTGCACCACCTCATCGTGCGAAAGCGGAAGGACAAAATTCTCAGTGAAGGCGTAAAGCATCGAGAAGGTCATTTTCCCATGCTCGAATTTTCGATGCACAGGATCCTTCTCGAAATATTTCAACGTGTCGTTCATCCACCCCATATTCCACTTCAAGCTAAAACCCAGTCCGCCAACAGTAGTTGGGCGCGAGACCATCGGCCACGACGTAGATTCTTCCGCCACAGTGAGAACGCCCGCATGCCGCCCGTGCACAACCTCGTTCAGTCGCTTTAGGAACGCGATCGCCGCCAGGTTTTCGCGTCCCCCAAATTCATTGGGAATCCATTCCCCAGATTGGCGCGAATAATCGAGATAAAGCATTGATGCAACCGCATCCACACGCAGTCCGTCCAGGTGGTATTTGTCCATCCAGAAGAGCGCATTCGAAATCAAAAAGTTCTGCACCTCATTACGCCCGTAGTTGAAAACCAGGGTGCCCCAGTCAGGATGCTCACCTTGCCGGGGGTCAGCGTGCTCGTAGAGATGCGTGCCGTCGAAAGTGGCCAGTCCATGCCCATCGCGCGGAAAATGGGCCGGAGTCCAATCCAGAATCACTCCGATTCCTTCCTGATGGCAGCGGTCCACAAATTCCATGAACTCCACTGGAGAGCCAAACCGGCTCGTTGGCGCATAATACCCGACCGTCTGATAGCCCCATGACCCATCGAACGGGTGCTCCATGACGGGCATCAACTCGATATGCGTAAATCCGGTACGCTTCACATAAGGAATGAGCTGATCGGCGAGCTCGCCGTAGCTCAGCCAACGGTTTTCTTCCTCCGGCACTCGTTTCCATGAAGCCAGATGCACTTCGTAAAACGACAGTGGTGCGGATAGCCAGCTTCGCTCCGGCCGCTCGTTCATCCATTTTTGATCTTTCCAGGTGTAGCGCTCGAGGTCGGCAACAACCGATGCCGACTTGGGCCGAAGCTCCGCGCAAAATCCATACGGATCGGTCTTCAACAACGACGGCCCATCGAATGGTGGCAGGATCTCGTATTTATAGATGGCCCCTTCAGCAAGTTGCGGAAGAAAAAGTTCCCAGATCCCCGAACCGCCGCGGCTGCGCATCACATGAACGCGACCGTCCCAACTGTTGAAATCGCCCACTACACTTACGCGGCGCGCGTTCGGTGCCCACACCGCAAAATGCACGCCGCCCAAGCCTTTGATGCTTCGCAGATGGGCGCCGAGTTTCTCGTAGGTGTCGTAGTGCGTGCCCTCGCCAATCAGATGCAAATCGAAATCGCTCAGCAGGGGAGGGAATGAATAGGGATCAGCAATTTGCCGGACCTCCCCGCTCTTAGTTCGCACCTGCAAAACGTATGTGCCGGGATCCTTCGCGAGCGCCTCGCTCATAGGCACAACTGCTTGGTATATCCCGCCAGCATGGAGGAGATTCGCCGGGTACGACTCATCGGCAGACAAAACAACGGAAACTTCGCTCGCCTGTGGTAAAAACGCTCGGATTGCCAAAGATGGTTTGCCTGATAAACTGACCGCGTGTGGTCCAAGAAGCGAAAATGGATCGCTATGCTCCCCGCGAACAATTCGTTCGAACTGTAAATGCTGTTCCCGATCTGCAACTGTGGTTTCCTGGTCAGAAAAGGTGGCGGTCAGAGGTGCAGCTTTGGTTCCAGCTGGCCACGTTTGTGGGGGGGGCGTTTCTGAGGCGCGACGTTCACGCACTCGGGTTTCCTTCGCGCCGCTGGCATTGGCGAGGCTGCTGTCCCCAGCGCTAGTTTCCTTGGTGCTTTCTTTCGCACCACCTTCCCCCGCGCCGCCCTTTTTGTCAGCCAAGCCGACCTCCGCACCCTCAATCCAGCGATTCTAACGGACTTCACCCCACCGCGCGAAGGCAAATGTCGCGCTTATCGCATTGCCTTCTTCAAACCGCCAGGAGGAGGGGAATGTACCGGGGCGTCTTGTCGTTGAGCGGTCTCAACCGCCGAGCATGAAGCTGGAGACAAAGCCTTCAGCAGGTTCTTGTTGCGTTACTTCGTTGCACCCCGGCTGAGCTTCGCAAGGTGCTCGATTTGTTGCAGATGATTCACGTCGTGTCCAGCGAACATTTGCGCCACGCGAGCCACGGTTTCTTTCCCGCGTTCCGCGTGCATACCGTACTGATTCCACTTCTCTCGTGTCAGCGACCTCAGCAATACGAGGTTATACTCGCGCAGCGCGCGAAATAGGTGCAGCGATTTTTGGGGATCCTGCTTCACATAATTTCCGTTCGCAGCCCACACATCCTGATCGAACGCCTGAATGGGCGTACCGTTCTTGCCCAAAATCATCCTCAAGCGATAACCGCACACTAATTCCGTTTCGGCAAGATGCGCGAGAATTTCCCCGATCGACCATTTACCAGGGGCTGGCCGGTAGCCAAGTTGCTTCGAAGAAAGTCGCGCGATAAGCCGCTCGATTTTTTCTGCTGTCTGCGCCTGCACCGCCACAGCGTTCTTGCCTTTGACGTAACCAAGTATCCTTCGTGAGTATTGCTGTGGAGTTTCCGACATTTTGTTAGAGCACCTTTCTTCTACGGGCTACCGGAGTTGAAGTCACGACTCTTGGCGGACTCTGCAGCACCGCCAAGAATTGTGCAACGACCCGGGTCTGAGCAGCGATTCTGCAGCCACGCGCCAAGTTCCGGCCGACTCTCACCGGGCCAGAAAGATTCCCAAACTGCGTTCGCGCTGTCAACGTCCATTATGGCGGCCTCCATCGCTCCCTTGCCGATCTGCGACCCGCCCTTTGACGCACGCCAACCGTACACCAGTTCCGCAATCTTCACGGCTCGCGCAAGAGGTGCTCGAGCGACCATGGTTGCCACTGTGCAAATTTCAAGTTACAGTTCGTGAGACAAATTGTCCGGCTCATTAGAGTAATCCCGGCGACACACTGCAGTATTTCTACCGAACTGAGGGCATCACTTTGGGCGGAGGAGAAATAATGCTATGGCCAAAGAATTTGCATTACGCTGGTTGCGCGCCGCGCTACTGCTAAGCACCGCAATGATCCCGTCCGACAGCGTCATCGCCCAAGAGCGTTCCCAAGCACGCTCCCTGGTGGTTTCACGCTACGGAATTGTAGCCGCTGAATCGCCTTTGGCCGCCCAGGCTGGGGCCGAAATTCTTGCCCGCGGCGGCAGCGCCGTGGACGCCGCCGTCGCCGCTAACGCCGTCATGGGAGTGGTAGCCCCGATGTCCAACGGCATCGGCGGCGATCTGTTTGCCATCGTTTACGATGCAAAAGCCGCGAGACTGTACGGTCTCAACGCTAGCGGCTGGGCCCCGCAATCCTTGACGCTCGATTTCCTTAAGGGCAAAGGCCTGCGCGACATGCCCCAAAGAGGAATTTACTCCGTCACTGTTCCAGGCGCCGTTGATGGTTGGCAAAAACTCGTAGATCGTTTCGGCCGCAAAAAACTCAATGAACTTCTTGCCCCTGCCATGGGCATCGCCGAAGAGGGTTTCCCGGTCACCGAAATGGTTTCCATGCTGTGGCCCACCGTGATTGATTTGTTGCATGCTAACGACGACGCAGCACGCACCTATCTCATTTCCGATCGGGCACCGCGTCTTGGCGAAATCTTTCGCAATCCCGATCTTGCCTGGTCCCTCCGACAGATCGCTGCGCACGGGCGCGACGCCTTCTACAAAGGTGAAATTGCCAAACGCATCGTTGACACGTCCAATCGTCACGGCGGCGTGATGACGCTCGATGACTTGTCCGCCTATTCCAGCGAATGGGTCGATCCCATTTCCACGACGTATCGCGGTTGGACTGTGTACGAAATGCCGCCGAACGGACAAGGCATCGGCGCTCTCCTGATGCTGAATATTTTGGAAAATTTTCCACTCGCCCAATTCGGTCCCAATTCCGCTCGCGGGCTCCACACGATGATCGAAGCTAAGAAACTGGCTTACGCGGACGTCCTCCGCTACATTGCCGATCCGCGGGCGCAAAGACTTCCCGTCGCCGGGCTTCTCTCCAAAGACTACGCCAGGCAGCGCGCCCGCAAAATCAATATGGACAAAGCCAATTGTGAGGTTGCGCCCGGAGATCCGGCCATACCCGGCGGCGACACCATCTATCTAAGTGTTGTCGATCGCGATGGAAACATGGTCTCGCTGATCCAAAGTAATTTCGAAAACTTTGGCTCGGGAATTGTCGCCGCCGCAACGGGCTTTGCTCTTCAGGACCGCGGCGCACTGTTCTCCCTCGACCCAGCCTCTCCCAATGCGCTCGCGGGGCATAAACGGCCCCTGCACACGATCATTCCTGCCATGATGCAGAATGGCGACGTACGCATTGCCTTCGGCATCATGGGTGGCTGGAACCAATCCCAGGCTCACGCCCAGTTCGTCGCCGACCTAGTGGATTTCAAAATGAATATCCAGGCCGCGCTCGAATTTCCCCGCTTCACCAAGCCTTCGTTCACAGGCTGTGACCTCCTCATGGAGGGCCGCATCCCCACAAACGTGCGTAAAGAGCTCCAAGGGAAGGGTCATGAGATTGACGTGCGAGGCTCATTTTCTTCAGTAATGGGCGGCGGCCAAGCGGTTATGCGCGATTTTGCGGCCGGGGTAAACTATGGCGCCTCCGATCCGCGCAAAGACGGCGCTGCCATCCCCGAACTCCCTCGAGACAATTAACCCGCCGGCAGCAGGCAGCATGGACTCATTTACCTACGCATAGCGTGGGTATCCCGCGGATCTCAAGTCAGCCCATGTCTCTGCTTCCAACTCTTCCTAACGTTCACACCGCAGGCTACTTGAAGGGTATCGAATCTCCGGTGTTTCAATACGGCACAGCTGCTGCTTAAGGTGCTTTTCTTACTTTAGAACTACCTTAGCCCCTCCTTCGGTACCATTGCTGTCATCCACCATTGAGCCCAAACTTGCAGTGTGAAAAAGTCTTACCACCGACGCCACCAGACATGCAGCTCCCGAACAGTCTCTCGCGTCACTGTGAACTCTATATGATCGCAGCCCTTATTTTCGTTTTCGCCGTTGTTGCGCTGCTGCAATTCTCAGTATCCTATTGCCGCTCGCTGATTGTCGCCTATTCCCAGGTCGAGCTTTCCCTGGAAGCCCGAGACTGCGCCGACCTACAACCCGGTCCCATTCGCGGGGAGGAATTTGGCCGACTGCTCGGTATAGTCCGTCGCTCAACGGTTCCTGGCGACGACAGCGCTGAATTAGGCGTCGCGCGTATGTACTACCGATTTATTTCCATGCTACAAAGCTTGTGCCCAGCAAACGCCCAGTCGCAACAGTGGCTGGCTCGGGAAGGAAGCGTTTGCGCGCACATGGTCGCCGTGGCCCTGGATCGCCGCTTGTCAGTTGGCGGCGGCAGGCTGTAACCAGACCGTTCTTTCACACTTTTTTGGACAAAAGTTCCTCCCCCCTGCCATTGATGGGAATCAACTGTCACAATCTTTTTACTTGAACCGCTCTCCCGGCGCACTATCTAGCCCAGGCTCAACACATTACTGAAACCCAGAGCTGGCACGCCAATTGCCCCTCTCCGAGGTCTAGGGTTAAGCCGTACCTGTCCACCGACTTCCCCGCAAGGAGGTTCGACATGCCTCGCAGAGCTCCACTCGGATTAGGGACGCTTAGCCTTGGCCTTTTCCTCATCTTCATCCCCTCTGCGCGTGCGCAGTCGCGCATCGCGGGCAGTTATCATTGCTCCCACGCACGCATCGAAGGGAAAAGCACTAAGTGCAGCAGCCCTCCGTTAATCCTTAATGAAGACGGCAGCTACCAGCTCCTCGGTAAAGAAGGGCGTTACGCGGTAAAAGGTCAGTGGGTCTATCTCGATCAGACCAGCCTTCAGCGCAAGGGCCAGTTGCAACCCGGCTATCGCATCGCGTTTCAGTACCGCGAAAACGGCAAGCGTTGCGAAATTATCTTCGAGCGCCATCGCGTGGATCTTGGCAAGACCTCGCTCTCTTAATTTCGGCCAGCGGCGGTACAGTACTCGCCACCTGCAATCGATCGCCCCGGGAGCGCTCGCACCGCCTAGAAATTTGTGGCAAAATGGCGCAACGAGATCGGCCGTGCGCTGCATGGTTTTCGTTGCTGGGACCCAGACCCACGCGCCACCTCCAATACAAGGGCAAATCTTGAGCCAATCCATCCGTCACACGCAAACCCGTCCTATCTGGTACCGTGTGTTCCTGCTACCTGTCACCACGCTCCTCCTGTACGGTGCCGCCGGCTGCGGTCACAGCCAGGCCACGACCGCCCGCGGAGACGCTGGCCATCCCATCGCGGTTCGCTCCTTCCCGGTTGCTGAGCAAAAAGTTCGCCGCCGCGTACAAGCGGTCGGTTCTCTTTTCGCTTGGGATGAAAGCAGCATCAGCGCTCAGGTCGAAGGCCGAATTGCCCGCGTGCTCGTAGACGTCGGGGATACCGTAAAGCCGGGTCAGGTCATGGTTGAGATTGACCCCGTTGAACTGCAATATGCCGTTGAGCAACAGCGTGCCCAGGTCAACCAGATGCGCGCTCAGCTTGGAATTGGCCCCAACGATCCTCCGCCGCAAGACCCCAGCAAGGTTGCATTTGTGCAGCGCGCGGCCGCCGACCTCTTCGACGCCGAGCAAAAATTCCATCGTGCCCAGCAAATGTTTCACGACACCTTGATCTCCCAGCAGCAACTGGACGAAGCATCCACACGCTATCAGGGCGCCAAGGCCGCGTATGCCCTGGCATTGCAGGACGTTGACCGGCTCAAAGCTCAGCTTCAATCGAGCCAGGCGGGTACGCAACTCGCGGAAAAAAAACTTTCCGATGCGGCCATTCGCGCTCCGTTTCAGGGGTCGATAAAGGCGCGCAATGTCAGCCCGGGCGAATACCTGCGTGTACAGAGCCCGGTTATGGTTGTTGTGCGTACCGACAAGCTGCGCGCCCGCCTCGCCGTTCCGGAGCGTTGGGCCGGCTCCGTCAAGCTCGGCGCCACTATTGAAGTTCAAGTCGAAGCGTTTCCAAAAGAAGTCTTCCACGGCAAGCTCGAGCGTATGAATCCTGCGGTCAGTCAGGATTCACGCACCTTTGACGTTGAAGCGTTGCTTTCGAATACCGACGGCCGCCTTAAACCAGGATTCTTCGTACAAGCCTCATTGCCAAGCGAAGTTGAGGAAAAGACCCTCACGGTGCCCGAGCAGGCGGTTACCTATCGATATGGAACCTACAAAGTTTTTGTCCTGAATGGTTCGCGGGTCTCCGAACGCTCCATTAAGCCTGGCGCGCAGAATGACGATGGCGGCGTGCGCAAGATCGAAATTGTGGAAGGCCTGGCCTCGGGTGACCGCGTCGCCGTAGCACTCGAAGGTGATCTTCGCGATGGCGCTGCCGTGCGTGAACAGGGCTCTGGCAACGGTGCCATGAACGTGAAATGAAAGCCCTCAGGAAACCGACCCGATGAAGCTTGCCGAAACCTGCGTCAAGTATCCGGTCTTCACGGTGATGCTCATCGCGTTCCTGGTCACGCTGGGCGTTTTTTCCTACCGTGAGCTCAGCGTCGATCTTTTTCCAAAGGCCGATCCTGCCACTGTCGATGTGGGCGTGGCCCTTCCTGGTGCCACTCCTGAAGAGATGACGTCCAGCATCGTCCTCCCGCTCGAAGACGCCATTTCTTCGGTAAACGGCATTGAAGAGCTCAACGTTTACACCCAGGAAGGCATTGCGCATATTACGTGCACATTCGTCCTGGAGCGTGACATCGAGGGTGCCGCTCAGGACATTCGCGAGAAGGTCTCCGCTGCGGTCAACCGACTCCCTCCGCAGACTCTCTCGCCGGTGATTCGTAAAGTTGACCCTGATTCCGATCCCATTCTTACGATTCTCGCCTCCGGTCCGTTCAGCCGGCGCGAGTTGACCGAGATTGCCGATAAACAAGTTCGGCGCGCGATTCAGGCCGTCGATGGCGTCGGCGAAATAAGTTTGAATGGCGCACAGGGACGCCAGATTCGTGTGCTGGTGGATGCCGAGAAACTCACCGCGCATAACCTTAGCGTTGTGAACGTTCGCGAATCTTTGCAGCGCGAAAACATTGAAGCGCCCGGCGGCCATCTCATCAGCGGTCCGCAAGAGTTGGGCCTGCGTACCCTTGGCCGCGTTAATTCCGCCGAGCAATTCGGGGACATCATCGTAGGGACGCGTGCGGGCATACCCATCCGCATGCGCGACGTTGCCCGCGTTGAAGACGGGGCGGAGGAACTGCGCACCTGGTCCAAGCTGTTTCTAAGAGACGGTACCGGCAAAGATGTCGTGGGTATCCAGGTCCGTCGTCAGACCGGTACGAACACTGTTCGTGTCGCTGAGGAAGTAAAGCGCCGCCTCGCTAATCTTAGTTCCGCGCTGCCTCCAAGCATTCACCTTCAGGTTGTGCAAGACACTTCCGTGTTCATCAAGGCGTCTGTCAACTCGCTGCTCGAGCATCTTCTTCTGGGAAGCCTTTTGGCCAGCGTTGTGGTTCTCCTTTTTATTCGCAATTGGCGTGCCGTGGTTATTGCCGCACTCGCGATTCCTGCCTCCATCATTGCTACCTTCACGTTGATGCGCTACATGGACTTTTCGCTCAACAACATGACTCTGTTGGCCCTCACGCTGGCAGTGGGGATCGTCATTGACGACGCCATCATCGTCCTCGAAAACATTTTTCGCTACATGGAGGAAAAAGGCGCAGACCGCTACCATGCGGCCATCGATGCAACCCGCGAAATTGGCCTCGCGGTCATGGCCACCACTCTCTCGCTCGTAATTATTTTCCTGCCCATTGCCTTCATGACAGGTTATGCGCGGCGCTATGTAAATTCTTTCGGCTGGACCATGGCCATGGCCATCATGGTTTCCATGCTTGTGAGCTTCACGCTCACCCCGATGCTTAGCTCGAAATTTCTTGTCGTCCGCGCGGAAAGCGGTCACGCGCGCTCTCGCGAATCTGGTTTTTTCCACGCGATCGACCGCGGCTACCTGCGCATTCTGGACTGGTCTCTCCACCATCGTCGGGCAATCCTGATCATTTGTTTGATCACCTTTCTTTCCACCTTTGTCTTCTACCGCCTGGTGGGTCGCGACTGGATTCCTTCCGATGATCAGTCCGAATTGCTGAGCTCGATTAACATTCCGGAGGGCAATTCTCTCGAGCAAACCACGCTCACAGTTTCTGAAATGGCCCGACGTATCGTCGCCCTTCCGGAAGTGGCATTCATTCAAGCGTTGACTCACGGAAGCACCCATCACGCGCACATCAACATTACTCTTGTCCCGCGCGGCGAACGCAGCAAAACTCACGAACAGCTGGCCACAGAGGTTCGTAAAATCTATGCGGGGTTCCACAATGTGAATTACAACGTGCGTCTGCCTTCGGTCTTTGGCGGTGAGACTTTTTTTCCAATCCGCGCGGTGATTCGTGGAGCGGACATCCCCCAGCTTGTCGAGGTCAGCAAGAAAATCGCCGACCGCATGGTGAGATTTCCTGACCTGGTGGATGTTTACCCGAACCTGAACCTCAACTCCCCGGAGTTGCAGGTCAAAGTTGACCGCCAGCGCGCCGCTGATATGGGTGTTCGCATGAATGACATAAGTTCTACGGTGCGCCTGATGTATTCCGGCCAGGATGAGATCACCACGTTTAAGGAGGGCTCCGAGCAATATCCGGTCACCGTCCAACTGCTGCCCGAGCAGCGCGACAATCCCGACGTCTTGGCGCGTCTGATGGTCCCCTCGTCCCGGCTTGGCCAGGTGCGGCTCGAAAACGTTGCGGCTATTCAACGCGGTGCTGGCCCTTCGTCTCTTTTTCGCTACAACCGCCAGTTTCAGGTTTCGTTGAACGCCAATGTCGCATCTGGGTATCCTCTCGACCTCGCCGCACAGCACACCGTCCAGTCCATTCGTGCTGTCGGACTTCCGCCGGGTGTCTCCTACATTTTTTCCGGGCAGGTTCGGATCCTCGAGCAGACAACCTGGAACCTACTCATGGCCATGGCCCTCGCTTCGGTTTTCATGTACATGGTCCTTGCGGCGCAGTTCGAAAGTTTTTCGTACCCTTTCATCATCATGCTCACGCTGCCCCTCAGCATTCCTTTCGCCCTTTTTTCGCTGTGGATCACGCACCGCGCCCTTAGTCTCTGGAGCGCCCTCGGAGTTTTTTTGCTCCTCGGAATTGTCAAGAAGAATGGCATTCTGCAGGTCGACTACACGAACAGGCTGCGCTCTCAGGGCATGCCGCTGCGCGAGGCCTTGCTCGAAGCCAACCGCGTTCGTCTCCGCCCAATTCTTATGACCACTTTTTCCATCATCGCCGGTCTGATTCCCGTTGCTCTCGGCATCGGTGCCGGGTCCGAACAACGCGCCTCGATCGCGGTCACGATCATTGGCGGCCAGGCGCTCTGTCTCCTTCTGACCCTGCTGGTCGTGCCGGTCGCCTACTCGTACTTGGCCGAGTTCGAAGCCCTCTCGTGGTCAGCCACACTAGGCACCGCCTGGACGCGCCTCCGCAGCCAAGCCGCCCGCCGCCTAGGCCTTTTCTAATCAACCCGCCCCTGCCCTTTTCTCATGGTCACGCGCCCGTCGCTTCAGACGGGGTGCCCTAGCCCCGCCCGCGTCAAACGTTTTGCTGTCGCACGTCGGTCGGTTTGGACTGCCATCAACATCCCGAGAGCCTTGAGGCGCCTGACCTCAGCAAAACTAGTAAGCTTTGCCGCAAGAATTCAAAACATGCGTGAGCACACCCAGGCCTCGAGGAAACTTCACGTGGAACATTTTCGATTCGGGGCGGCAGACTTCAGGATATGGCCGACTCAGGGTTTGGAAGACTTGAAAGTTTCGCGTGCTACGGTGAGGCGCTCGACGAGGCCGCGCTTGACCGCGTAGCCGATTCCGGGGCCTTGCGGAACTTGGATTGTGCCGTGTGGAGTGACTTCGACTGCGGGCTCAATCAAGTCTTCTACCCAGTAGCGTTTACTCGCTGCGACATCGCCAGGGAGCGTGAAACCCGGGAGCGTTGACATGGCCACGTTGTGCGCGCGACCGATGCCGGATTCGAGCATTCCGCCGCACCACGCCGGAACGCCTTTTTCCAAGCAATGTTTTTGGATTTCGCGCGCGGCGGTGTGGCCTCCGACGCGGCCGAGCTTGATGTTGACGATGCGGCAGGCTTTCAACTCCATAGCTGTTTGCGCATCGCGCAGATGGCGGATCGACTCATCGAGGCAGATAGGGGTCTGCAACTGCGCCTGAAGTTCTGCGTGCGCAAAAATATCGTCCCACCACAAGGGCTGCTCCATCATCATCAGGTACAACGCATCGAAGCGTTTCAACTGCTCGGTATCGTCCAGCGTGTAGGCTGAGTTCGCATCGACCATCAATTTAATTGTTGGAAATTCGCTGCGCGCTGCGGCGGCGTACGCAAAATCTTTCCCGGGCTTGATCTTAATCTTGATGCGCTGGTAGCCGGCATTGACCTCAGTTTCAATTTGCTTCAGAAGTTTTGCCGGGGTGTCCTGAATTCCGAGGGAGACTCCCGAGGGAATTTCCTGTCGAACGCCGCCGAGAAGCTTCCAGAGCGGGAGACGCTTTTGCTGGGCCTCGATGTCCCACAGAGCATTTTCGATTCCGGCGCGAGCCATCTCGTGTCCGCGAATCGCGGCAAAGCGTTCACAAGCTTGGCTCGCGGTGGCAACGTTTTGGCCGAGCAACGACGGAATCAAAAAGTCCCGGCAGATGTGCCAGGCGGTGACGCTGGTCTCGGGCGAATAAAATGGATTTTCGCTGACGGTAATTTCGCTCCAACCAGTCAAACCATCGGATTGGATTTCGACGAGAAGAACATCACGGTCCCAGGAGGAGCCAAAACTGGTTTCAAAGGGGCTCTTCAGGCGCATGGCCAGCTTGCGGAGCGTGACCGCTTCAATGTGCATCAACGGCGACCCATTAACATATAAGTAATCGAGTTTGTTATAAACCTAGTTAGCAAATGCTGGTTTACTTGACGTCTTTTGTCAAGGTCAGTCCATTTGGCGTACCGGCCGCCCCGATCTGTTTGGCGACGTTGGTAATGATCGTCAGCGCAAATCCACGGCCACCAGCGCCCCCGGGTTTTATGCTAAGTTGGACGGAGCAACCTTCGGGGAGGTTGCAATCTCTTATTACTAGGGTGGAAGGCGTGTCAATAGGTTCAGGGTTTTGTCGAATGGCTAAGCGATTCGCCGGGGTACGCGATTCTGCGCCAATGAGCGGAGGCTTGCTCATTTGTCTGCTTGTTTTGTCGGCTGGGGGGACCCTCGGGGCGCAAGAACGAGGACCGCTGAGGCCGCCGGACGCGCCGGCACCCAGTAATGCCCCGCCTCCCAGTGTATCGCCGACCAAGCGGTCTACACCCGCGAGGCTGCACACTTCCTCGGGAATTACCAATGAACCGCCGGCAATGCCGGTGGAGCAGGTCATTGAGCGGTTCGCGGCGCGAGAAGCAGAATTCAGGAAGGAACGCGAGAACTACGGCTACACGCAGACCTTCATCGTCCAGACGGTGGATGACGGCGGACAAGTAGACGGCGAATACCGGATGACAACCGAGATCGTCTTTACGCCGCAGGGGAAACGATACGAGAATGTTGTGGACGCACCGCAACCGACGCTGACACGACTCTCTCTATCACAACAAGACCTGGATGACCTCGAGCGCGTGCAGCCGTTTGTACTCACGACCGACGAACTGCCGAAGTATGACATTAAGTATGTCGGTCGCGAACAGATTGACGAGCTGAGCACGTATGTATTCGACGTAGCGCCGAAAACGATCAAAAAGAATGAACGGTATTTTCAGGGACGAATCTGGGTGGACGATAAGGATCTCGAGATCGTCAAGACTTATGGAAAAGCTGTACCTGATATAAAGAAGGGGAACAACGAAAATTTCTTCCCGCGATTTGAGACCTACCGCGAAAACATCGAAGGCAATTATTGGTTCCCGACGTATACACGCGCCGACGATGTGCTGCACTTCACCGGAAACGATATCCACATGCGCATGACGGTTCGCTACGCGAATTACAAGAGGTTCGGAGTCACAATCAAAATCGGCACTCCATCAGAAATCAAAAAAGACCATCCCTAAGCGTGGCCATGCTGGGAAGCCCTGAGTTCTAAGGCGTCGCTTTTTCTGAAGGCTAGGATTTTGCCGCCCTCTTTTTGCTCGCGGGATAGCTTCAGGCTCCCACAAAACAAGAATGGAGAGTCTTGTGGAGCTGCCCATTTCAATGCTACGGAATATAGTAGCGGAACGAGGTGAACAACATATTGGTCACGGCCTTCGGAGAACTGCCAGCAGCGGTCGGGACATTGTTGTTTCCGGACCAGGCCGTCTTGGTTACATAGGAATATTGGATCCCCCATTGCAGCCTGCCGGAGGGCCCTTGGTAGAACCTGTGCCAGAACCCGATCGTGGCTTCACTGATGTTCTTAGTGTCCCCGGCGCACGGACCGCCTGTTCCAGGCGTATTCTGGCTCGTTGGCGTGATCTCAGTGCTGCATCCGGAGTTATTCGCGAATGGTGAGCCGTAGCCGCCGATTCCATTCGTTGTGGTCGTGGTGGGGCCCCCAGCCGCCTGCACGACTCGAGCATAGCCGGTGTAGGCAGCCCGGTGAGTGTACTCGGTTCCGAAATTCGCGTAGAGGTCAATGTTGGGGATTGGGTGAAACTCCAGAGTTGCGAGCGCTTGGCCCCCGCGAATCAGAGCCAGCGACCCGTCGGGACGTGCCGTGGCATCAGGGAGACCAGCGGTGCCGTAGCGGCCAATGCCGTCGCCACCTAAGAAGTGCAGGCCGGCATCAACGTTTTTGGCTACCACGGGTACACGAATGTTTATGCCAACTCCCCCGCTCGTACGAGAGTCATTGAACGCGCCGACGGTGGACGGCGTAGTGCTGCCGTTCACCGGGCAGGGAAGTACACTGCTAACAACGGCGCACGGGTAAATTCGCGAACGGTAAGTGCTGATAATGCCGAAGAGTTCGTAGTGGCCCCATCCGGGATCGGCCACTGCCTTAATTACAAAGTCCGGAGTTTTGTTGAAGCTGTAATTGGATAGTGGATTATACAGACCGCCCGCCACGCCAGGCGCCCCAATGAAGAAGTTTTGGCTGACCGCACCGTTTGCGTTCGTAAAGCTCGAGAATCCCCGCCCACCAAAGGTTGTCTGCGGGCCTTCGATGGAGAAGCCCAAGGCAACCTTGTCATTGTCAAAGCTTCGGACGACCCGAAAACCAAACTGGCGCGCCCAACTAAAGCCGACGTTATATTGGTGGTCAACGGTAAGGGGGGATGCTTCGGTACGATTCTGCAGACCCTTTTTGGTTTCTGTGACCAGGCTCCACATCTGTCCACCCGTGAAAGACCATCCGCTGTTTAATGCCAGCTGCCCGAAAGCCTGTCGCTGACGGAACGTGTAGCTGTTACTCTGGTTGTTGTTGGAGGTAGTGGCTGCGGAGAGGAAATCAGCTTCATAGTAGCCCGTGTACTTATAGCTTTGTCCTTTGCCTTCGGCCAGAAGCGACCATCGGGACGCGCGGCCCGAGGCATTGAACTCGGAAACCTTGCTTTGCGAATTGCCAGGGAAAGGGATCGCGTTGAACGGAGTGTTCACGTCCGCCACAGCCGAATGGTTACGGAAAACCGTCTCGGCCGCCAGAAAGGCACCAGGGGTGATCGAAATTCCCTTGTAGCGTATGGCTATCGGTTCGTCGGTCTGTGCTTTGGGATTTTGTTGTGCCCCAGATGAATCGGCCTCTGCAGACTTAGTATTGTCATTGCGGAGTTTGAGATTGCTCGAAGTCGAATGGCGACTTGCCGGCATGGTCGTCACTTCCGCATGGGCAATTGTCTCGACGGCTTCTGCAGCTCTCGCAGTGGGCTCCATTGGTTGGATGCTGGTAACTACTGGCTCTTTCGGTTCGTCGTTGGTCCGCCGATCGCGCTTGGCCAATTCCTCTTTCAGGGCTTGGAGCTGTTCCTGCTGGGACTGCAACATCTGGCGAAGTGCTTCGAGCTCTTCTTGGAGACTCGCATTTGTCTTTCCAGCCTTTGCCGCCGTTTTGGGCTTCGCAGGCGTGGCCGCTCCGACCGGTTGCCGATCTGAATTTTTTGGCGCGTCGGCAAGTGCCGTCCCCGAAATCAGAATGAGTGAGAGTACGAATACTCCGAGTCTTTTCATCGCTTTCTCCTGAATAAAATTTCGAGCAGGTCGTTTAAGCGCAAACCCCGATTCAAGGTAAGGGGCCTTCCATTACATATCCATCAACATAAGGTAAATATCCTGTGACAGTGACGTAGATCCGTTAGGATTGCCCGAGAAGGCTCCCACATTCCTCGAATCGGAAGTAAGTCCTCGTCCTTCCCTTTCCCGTCCGGCAAAGATTGGGCTCTAAACGCCGGGGCCTATTTCCTACCAACGGTGCAGGACTTGCCCCAAGGCAACTACGGTTTTATCCCTATTGTTCGAATGGCACACGGGTTTTCCAATAGGGAAGGGGAAACTATAGACGCGAACGCGCGGAGGTCGCTATCCAGGCGGGATGCGCGTTCGTGGGGGCTCAAAGCTTCGTAAGGCGAAAACCATGAGTGAAATTTCGGACGAACTTCGGATATTGAAAAGACTTGCTGACGAACCTGCTGCAAAGCTCCTTGACCAGCCCCTTTTGAAGCCCCTGCTGACTCCTCGCCTCGAGGACGACGGAATGGGGAGCATCCGCGAAAGGGAGCGACGAGGTCTTGCGCCGTTTCGATCAACCGTTACTTTGCGTGAGTTTTTGAGACGAGTGGGGAACGACATGGTTGCGGATAACGTTACAGGCTTGGCGGCGCAAATGTCGTACTACTTTGTGTTGTCCCTGTTCCCATTTTTACTGACGCTTGCTGCCGTAGTGGGAATGCTCGCAGTGAGCGGCGTGTGGGACAAACTTTTGAGCTGGATCGTGGCGTATCTGCCCTCTGAGGCGCAGGCCTTGGTGGTCGAGACGATACTGGGACTTACGCGAGGGCGAGTCGGTTTTTTCTCAATCGGACTCATTGGCACGCTGTGGGCGGCATCATCGGGAGTGATGAACTTAATGGACTCGCTGAACGCTGCTTATGGAGTGCGAGAGACCCGAAGTTTTTGGAAACGGCTGAGGTTGGCGCTGGCAACGACAGTTTTTGTTTCCCTGCTTGTTATCGTGGCATTTGTTGGTTCAACAATCAGCGCTGGAGTTGGCGAATGGCTGAGCGCGCGACTGGGCGGGGCGCATTGGGTGGGCGTTACATGGCGAGTGGTTACCTGGACGGTCTCTATAGCGATCATCACGCTGGCGACGGTTGCGGCCGACCACGCGTTGCCGAACCTGAGGCGACGGTGGCACTGGACCACGCCGGGAAACATTTTTGCTGTGCTCGGATGGGTGCTGGCATCGGCGAGCTTTAATTTCTATGTGAAGCATATAGCGACGTACGGGAAAGTGTACGGTGCGCTGGGCGTGTTCGTGATTCTGATGGTGTGGATCTACATCTTGAGTCTGATCACGTTGGTGGGCGCGGAGTTAAATTCGGAGTGGTTGCGGGTGTCGAAGCTGCGATTTCGAAAAAACTCCGACGCCGCGGTACGGTCATGAAGGTTGCTAGGGAAGTTGAACCAATCAAACTTGGGCCATACAGGGCGAGCCCAAATGCGATCTATCGAAGTTTGCGGCGGCTTGGGCTGCGCGCGGCGACCCTCGGAGTAGCGATAACCTGCGTCCCTTCGTACGGGCCATTGGCTGGGCAGCAAACAACTGTTCATGCACAGTACTCAAACGGCCAACGACAACAAAACAGGCAACAAAATGGCCAACAACAATCGGCGGCCCAGCAAACGGTGGACGAGAAATTGGCCGAGCCGGGACAAGTGTCGTACGAGGGCCAGAAGATCGCCAAGATCGAGCTGGTGGCGCATCCCACGGTAAATACAGAGCCATTGCGGGGCTCGCTGCTGGTAAAGCCGGGCGACGCCTACTCTGCAGCACGCGTCGAGGCCTCAGCGCAGGAGCTGCGGCTTATGGGACGGTTCAGCAAAGTTCAGACGCAGGTTCGGCCGCAAGTATCGGGCCTGATATTGACATTCGTGATGGAGCCGGCCGCATACATCGGGATGATCACGTTTCCGGGTGCGCTCAAACCTTTCACCTATACACGGCTATTGCAGGTGGTGAACCTGGCGAATCAGGATCCTTATTTAGAAGAGCAAGTTTTGCAGGCGGACACAGCTTTGCTGCGGTTCTTCCAAGCCAACGGATTTTTTCTGGCGAAAGTGGCGCACGAGAAACAGTTGGACGACGCCCATCAGGTTGCAAACATAAGATTTCAGGTAACCCTTGGGAAATGCGCGAGATTTGGACGCTTGGAAGTTTCCGGACCTCCTACGGCGGAGAGCCAAAGGCTGGCGCACAGTTTCCGCTCCTACAAGGCGATTCTGTTCGGCGCGTACATTAAACCGGGAAGGGTTTACACAAAGGAGCGAGTTGATCGAGGGCAACGATTTTTGGCTGGCCAACTGGGCAAACAGAACCATCCCGCCAATAAAGTTCGCCTCACCGCGCGATATCACCCGGACACCAATCGCGCAGATCTGACCTTCGATGTCAAAGAAGGGCCGACAGTGAGCGTGAAGGTGTCCGGCTCGCGCCTGTCGATCCCGTTCAATGAAGCTCGGACGCTGCGACGTCTCGTGCCGATTTATGAAGAAGGGGCGTTCGATCGCGATCTGGTCATGGAAGGGAAGCGAAATATCATCAATTATTTTCAGGCCAAGGGCTATTTTGATGCGACCGTGGATGCCGAGATCACACAGTCGTCCTCCGAAGTACAAGTGGTCTATGAAGTGGACAAAGGTGATCGTCACAAATTGGTGTCAGTGCAGGTGAGGGGCGCCAGTCGCTTTGATCAGGATGAATTGTTGAAACAGGTGGCCGTGCAAGAAGCACATTGGTTTTCTCGCGGCAAGTTGAACACGCAACTGGTGGCCAAAAGCGCCGACAATTTGAAAACGTTTTATCGCAACGCCGGCTTCGAAGACGTGCAGATAAAACCCAATGTTGTGGACCGCGAGCCGGATATCGAGGTTACGTTCCAAGTTAGCGAAGGCCCGCAAACGATTGTCGATACTGTTCGCTTCGAAGGGAACCACGCGTTTTCCGACGAGGTGCTTGATCCGCCTTCGGGACCGGGCATAATCGTAGGCCAGCCATACTCTCTGATGCGGGTGAATGTGGATCGCGACCACATCTTGGCGCGATATTTTGATCAGGGTTACTTGAACGCACGCCTGACTTCCACGACCGAGCGCCACCAAGATGACTCGCATCGCGTTGACGTTATCTATCACATCAAAGAGGGGCCCCGCGTTCATATAAGCGACGTTGTTTTTCTAGGCGCTCCGCGTACTCGGAATTCTTATCTGAAGAATGCGGCAGGCCTTTGCCCCGAACAACCCCTTAGTCAAAGCAGGCTGCTTGAAGCCGAGAGCCGGCTCTACGATCTAGGGATTCTGGATTGGGCCAGCGCCGCGCCGCGCCGCACGATCACCGATCAAAATGAGGAAATGGTCCTGGTAAAGGCACACGAAGCCAAACCGAACACCATCACCTACGGATTTGGATTTGAGCTGGCGCGTCGTGCCGGGCTGCCGTCGGGAACCGTGGCTGTTCCGGGGCTACCCCCGGTGTCCCTCGGTAATTTTAACGCCGCTGCTTCTACCGAGAAATCGTATCTAAGCCCGCGGGGTTCGGTGGAATACGTGCGGCGAAACATTTTCGGATTGGGGCAAACGGGATCGGTCTCCGCTCGATTCAGCCGACTCGATCAGCGCGGCGCGCTGAGCTACGCCACCCCGCATCTCCGGGGAAGCGCGTGGAATTCTCTGTTTTCCGCATCAGCCGAACGATCAAGCGAGAACCCCGTATTTGTAGCGCGTTCCGGGGACGCAGTCTTCCAAGTTGAAAAAACGCTTGATGGAGATCGGACCAAGACTTTGCTTTTGCGATACGGTTATCGGCGCACCGAGTTATCACAGCTTCTTATTCCTGACCTCGTGCAGCAGCAGGATCGCTCCGTGCGGCTGTCGACTATTTCGAGTTCTTACATCCGAGACACACGCGACAAACCACTCGACGCGCACAAAGGTTTTTACCAAACGCTGGATGTGGGGCTGACTCCGAAGGCGTTGGGCTCGAGCTCGAACTTTGTTCATTTCCTCGGACAGGCCGCTTATTACCGCAAGGTTAGAACATCCACAGTGTGGGCAAACAGCTTGCGGCTGGGACTGGCAAAACCGTTTGCGGGCAGCTTCATTCCTCTGAGTGAGAGATTTTTCTCCGGTGGAGCGACTTCGTTACGCGGGTTTCCTATTAACGGAGCTGGTCCGCAACGCGAAGTGTCGGTGTGCAACAAACCGTCAGATCTAAAAACATGTTTCCCGGTTCGTGTCCCTGTGGGTGGCAACATGCTTTTCATACTGAACTCCGAGTTGCGCTTTCCGCTGGGGATCAAAAAGGGACTTGGCGGCGTAGCGTTTTATGATGGTGGGAATGTGTATGACCGCATCAGCATAAAACGGTGGATGGACGAGTATACGAACACGATTGGCTTCGGGTTGAGGTATGCAACGCCGGTGGGGCCGGTTCGATTTGATATTGCAAGACGTTTGAACGCGATCACGGGAATCAGCTCGATCCAGTATTTCTTTACGATTGGACAATCATTTTAGAGAACATCCAGAGAGATCATGGCCCGCGGGAAAACAATTCGGTGGACGTTGGGAATCGTCAGCGGGCTTTTGCTCGTCGCGCTTATCGCCGGATATTGTGTGCAGCGCAGCACCCGGTTCCATAATTATGTTCTCGCGACGATCGTTCAAACCGCCAGCACAGCTATGGGAGGGCGAGTCGAGGTGGGCAGCTACACGTTCCAGTTTTCACCTCTGCGCGTTGATTTGTATAACGTAGTGATTCATGGCACCGAAGGACCGTCGGAGCAACCTCTGGCACGAGCCGATCATCTCGGCGTGGGGTTAAAGATCGTTTCCGCCATGCAACGAAAAGTCGACCTGAAAGAAATGATTATTGACCAGCCGCGTATCCACTTTCTCGTGAATGCTAAGGGGCGTTCGAACCTTCCACAGCCACAGAACCTGAAATCCGCAACGCACCCAAATCTGTTCGACTTGGCCATCGGGCACGTGGCGCTCAACCATGGCGAACTTCGCTACAACGACCGGCAGATACCTCTGGACGCCGACCTTCATGAACTGCAAAGCCAGATTCGATATGAACTGCTGAAAAAGCAATATACCGGGGCGCTCGGGTATCGGGAAGGACGCGTGCATTTTGGCACGGCGAGTCCGGTCATCCATACTCTCGACGCCGGTTTTACGGTAGCCCAGAGCCGACTCACTATCGAAAAGCTGAACCTGAGGTCTGGTGCCTCAACGGTTTCCGCGCAAGCCAAGCTCATGGATTACGCCAATCCAGTAATTGACGGCGTGTACCAGGCATCTTTTGCGACCTCCGACCTGCGAAAAACCATGAAGTCTACCGCGCTTTCGTCGGGCGAGCTGTTAGCCCATGGTTCGGTGCATTACCAAAGTATTGCCGGCCGAACGTTTCTCGAAAGCCTTGTGCTCGACGGGACACTGGCAAGCGCGCACTTGGTTGTTTCCACTCCTCAGGTGCATACCGAAGTGCGCGCGCTTCATGCCCGCTACAAAATTCAAGATGGCAACCTCAGTGCTCCCGACGCGCGGGCGGATTTGCTCGGGGGACGGGTCAATATCAGCTTAACCGCTCGCCACTTGGCCACCGTAGCCGAGTATCGGGTGCAAGGCAGCTTGCGCTCTATTTCGCTTGAGGCCCTGAACACTGCTGGGGGAGGCAACGGGGTTGCGCGTGCCACACCCGTAACAGGACGAATGGACGCGAAGCTAGATGCGAATTGGCGCGGTTCGAAATCGAATCTTGAGCTTCGTTCGGATGCTAAGATCACCGCCGCAACCACCACGAAGGTGTCCGCGGGTGCCTCCGGAACACCGGCGCCCATTCCACTGAACGGGGTGTTGCACGTTCGCTACCAGGGGCCCGGAGGGCTTCTCTCATTGACGCAGTCCTACATACGCACACCGGCTAGCGATCTGCGTCTCGATGGCACGGTCGGAAATCAGGCCACTCTGCGGGTGCAAGCCCATAGCAACAACCTCCACGAGGTTGATGCATTGATGCTTACCCTGCGCGGTGTTTCTGCGACACCGGGGACTCCCGCGCCTAAGCCCCTCGGTTTGTATGGCTCTGGCGATTTCGCAGGACGCATATACGGTTCAACCAAGGATTTGCACCTGAGCGGGCGATTGAGTGCGCGCAATTTGCAAGTACAAGGCAGTCGCTGGCAAAGTCTGCGTGCCAATGTTGACGTAAATCCGCGGTCGGCGGCAATACAACACGGCGA
The DNA here is from genome assembly GCA_035602605.1 of Candidatus Dormiibacterota bacterium. Taxonomy (GTDB): domain Bacteria; phylum Acidobacteriota; class Terriglobia; order Acidiferrales; family UBA7541; genus DASQHY01. Next base: position 55,238 of record DATNLZ010000030.1, on the reverse strand, counting down.
ACTTGTGGCTATCAATCAAGGCCGAGGGACCTTTGACGTTCACGCGGGGCTGCATCATTGGGCCTACGAACGCTCTAGCCCTATCGATGTTCAACTGACCGCAAGAGGCCTTTCTGCGGCGGAGATACAGCAGTTTGCAAATTTGCAGTACCCGATTACGGGCATTGTCACCGCCGACGTTTCTTTACATGGCACGGCGCTCAATCCCCAAGGGCAAGGATCAGGGCAACTAAGCAACGGGAAATTCTGGAATCAACCGGTTCAGACCTTGACCGTGAATATGCAAGGGAGCGGTGACTCGCTGCAAGCTACCATGAAATTGCAGTCAAGCGCGGGAAACGGAACTGGCGCACTTACCTATGTTCCCCGCAGCCAAGGGTACGACCTGGCGTTGGATTTACACGCAACCAATCTTTCCAATATTGAAATGTTGCATGCGCGAAATATTCAGGCACAAGGCGGAGCAACGCTATCGGCGCGCGGTCGCGGAACGCTGAAGGATCCGCAGTTAAAGGCAACTCTGGATGTTCCGCAGTTGCAACTGGCTGGCGAGAAACTATCGAACATTCACGGCCGATTTGAGGTGGCCAGGCAGCGGGCCAATTTTGACATTGTGTCTGGTGTAGTTGGATCGTCCATAGAAGCACGCGGCACTGTGGAGCGCAATGCGGGTTATTACACCAATGCTACTCTGGATACGCGTGCCTTTCCATTGGCTCCGATCCTGGCTACTTATTTGCCGGGCAACGCTGCAGCGATGCAAGGACAATTTGATCTGCACGCGACGTTGAAGGGCCCTTTGAAAGATCCGCAGCGTATTGAAGCTACCGTTGAAATTCCAACGCTGAAGGCGGCATACAACACGTTGCAATTTTCGAATGTCGGGCCGATCCGAGCCGATTATAGAAACGGAGTTCTTGAACTGGCTAACGCGGAAATCAAAGGCAATGACAGCGATATTCGCGTGCAAGGGACCATTCCTGTGCAGAGCACAGGAGCGATGAATGTAACTTTAAAAGGCAATGCCGATCTGAAGATCTTGAGCACGATTGATCGGCAGACAGAGAGCGCCGGTCAAGTCGTGATGAATATCAACGCGCGCGGCGATCGAGCTCATCCAAACCTTGGCGGGAAAGTCACTTTGGTCAATGCCGCAGTTTCGACCTCTACGACGCCTGTCGGAGTTGAAAACGTAAACGGAGATGTGGTCATTCAGAACAACCGGTTGGAGATTGCCAAGCTGGATGGTCAAGCCGGTGGCGGTAATATCTCGATGCATGGCTTCGCCACTTACCAATCAGGTTTCGAGGTACATCTTAGCCTCGACGCAGAAGCGGTACGTTTGCGTTATCCGCCAGGTTTGCGCGCGGTTCTTAACAGCCGACTAGCTTTGAATGGCACCTCCGATTCAGCCCATTTAAATGGCCATGTCACCATAGACCGGCTCTCCTTTACGCGTGAGTTTGATCTTGCGACCTTCATCGGCTCATTTGGCACGGAGGCATCAGCGCCACCAAGCGAGGGAATTGCCAATAACATTCAATTGGATGTGGGAATCCAGTCGGGCGGCGATCTGGGTCTAGAAAGCAGCAAACTGAGTTTGCAAGGACAGGCTAACCTTCGTGTGCGCGGCACCGCAGCTAACCCCGTAATCATCGGCCGTACAAACATCACCGATGGCGAGCTTTTTTTCCTGAACAATCGATATCACATCGATCGAGCAAATATTGACTTCTCCAACCCCGTACGGACCGAGCCGGTCATCAATCTGATGGCGACAACCAAGGTTAAACAATTTGATCTGAGCATAAACATGGTGGGACCTATAGACAAGCTGCGCACTTACTACGTTTCCGATCCACCGCTCCCTCCGGTGGACATCATCAATCTTGTGACCCGCGGAACAACGACGGAGGCCTCGGCGCCCGCGAACCTTGGTGCTAATTCACTGCTCGCTCAAGGACTTGCCAGTCAAGTGAGCAGCCGACTGGAAAAACTAGGGGGAATATCGAGTTTGCAAATCGACCCGCTTCTCGGCGGCAGCAACCGCAATCCGTCGGCTCGAGTCGCTCTGCAAGAGCACATCACCAAGGATGTTATTTTCACCTATGCCGCGGACGTAACCTCAACCCAAAACGAATTGATTCAGATCGAGTACCAGGTCACGCCAGCGTGGTCGCTGCGCGTGCTTCGAGATGAGCGAGGAAACGTTTCGGTGGAAGGTCGTTTGCATAAGAGCTACTGAAGATCATCTCGTATAAGAATCCTGAATATCCCTGTCTGTTTAATTTGTCCAGATCTCATGCTGCTCGAAAGCGTCCTGCATAGAAATAGAACCCTTGCACACAAACTCGTGGATAGCCGGCTAGCGTGATTTCATCGACCGTAAGGGAACCTGCTCCGGAGACTTCCACGCCGGCGCAGCTTCAGGCTCGCGATGCGAAAACAATCAACAGATTGAACATACGTAGCCAGAAACGGTGGGGCCGAAACGGTCAACTACGAAGAAGGCGATGACGTAGTCGAAAAACTCTAAAAGAGCTGACAGGTGGCATTGGGCTGGACTCGTGTATTGACGCTATAGGCATGGAGACTCATGGAACGTCTGTGGGAGCGGTCCTAAGTTCCATCCCGCTAGTACCTCCGCTCTATTGGTCCAACATGGGTTCTCAGGCAATCTAGCAATAGAGGCTCAGGCAAATGTTCCCAGCCATGCTACTCAGTATAGCCGTTACGGCCTTGGGGCAGTTCGTACTGTACTACTGGCGAGCTGTGGTCGCTGGAGTGGCCGCACAGCCTCTATCGGCGAACCTCCTCGTAGCGGCTGGGTTGGCGGACTCTCGTGTCAGTAGCAGCGATTTCTGGACGCTTTCCGGGATTAATCGCGTCACCCCGGCACTGCAGCGGCAGTCAAGCGGCCTGAGCTTCGTGCGCGCTTATTTTCACCTTGTGGATTCACTGCGTCGCTCGGTTGGGGCGCTTCTCCCCAGTGTTGGGCAGTGGAGCCAACAGGAAATGGCCACGTGCGCGTGTTATGCTGCGGTCGTGATAGACCGCAAAATGCAAAGCAATCTGGCCTGGGCTGCGGCGATGCGGTCCTGCTAAGCGGTAATCCTGACGAGATTGCCTTTAACCCAGGGAAATGTAATCCTAAAGGCCGAACTCCAAGGCACCACCGGGGAAACACCTTTTTCTGCAATCCATGGCCGATCGAGTTAGCGTTCGGGATTGCGCCATCCCCCGACATCCGCAGCGATAAGATCAGCTTCTTCAGGACCCCAGGTTCCGGGCTTGTAATCATGTAATGGCACCGAATTCCCGAGGAGCGGCTCTACAATCATCCACGCGGCTTCGACTGCATCCTCACGAACAAAAAGTAATTTGTTTCCATGCATGGCATCGGTCAAAAGGCGCTCATAAGGAATGTCTTCTCCGGTCTTGTCCTTCTCAAGGGCGGAAAGTTCCACCGGCATGGACACCATTTGCGGACCGGGGCGCTTCACTTGTGCTCCTAAATTAAGGCAAAATTCAGGGCCTAATCGGAACCGAAAATAGTTGTTATCACCAGTCTGGCGTCGCAAGGGAGGTTTCTTGAGTCTCACAAAAACTTCCGTAGCGGTCACCGGGAGGCATTTTCCAGCGCGAATCAAAAACGGTACGCCGGCCCATCGCCAAGAATCAATGTAAAGACGAACCGCAGCATAGGTTTCGACATCGGAATCAGGCGCGACACCCTTCTCACTGCGGTATCCTTCGAATTGCCCGCGGACACAATCGTTGACTGAAATGGGCGTGGTGGCGCGAAAAATCTTGTACTGCTCATCGTGTAAAGGACGAGCCTTCAGATCTGTGGGAGGCTCCATGGCCAGAAGCGCCACCACCTGGAGCAGGTGATTTTGTACGACGTCGCGGATGGCCCCGAGTTGGTCATACAGCGGTCCACGCCCGGCGATGCCGAACGATTCAGCCATGGTGATTTGTACGTGATCAATGTAGTGACGATTCCAGGTTGGCTCGAGAAACGTGTTGGCAAAACGAAAAAAGTATAAATCTTCCACAGCCTCCTTACCCAGGAAATGATCGATTCGGTATATCGCGGATTCAGCAAACACGGTGCGAAGCGTGGCATTTAACTTCCGCGCTGATGCTCGGTCTCGACCAAACGGCTTTTCAACGATGACTCGTGCGTTTCGCGCGCAACCAGACTTGTTTAATGCCTCGACCACGGTTTCAAACAGAACAGGCGGAATTGCCAGGTAATGAAGCGGAGCGCTCGCTTGACCCAGGACCGTGCGCAATTTCTCAAAGGTCGCAGGATCTTGGTAGTCACCGTCGATATATTGGAGCAATTGAATGAGTTTAGCGTAGGCTGCTTCGTCGATTCCACCGTGCTCGGTGAGACTATCGCGAACCCTCACTTTCAACTGCTCAATCGTCCAGCCGGATTTGGCGACACCGACAATCGGTACATTGAAATTGTCACGTCGGATCATCTGCTGCAAGGCGGGGAAAATCTGCTTATAGGCCAAATCGCCTGTCGCGCCGAAGAAAACCAAAGCGTCAGAGATAACAACACCCCTTGGTGGGACTGCGCGTTCGAGTCGGGTCGAGTTCGCTCTAATCATTAAAAAGGCTCCGGGTCGGTCTGGTTTGTTCTTTGCATCGATTCTAGCAAGTACGCAAGCGAACAGCCCACACTCAGGGTCGCTTGCGCTTACGCGGCGGAACCGCAGATGCTTCCTTCGCCATGTTTTTTGACCACAAGCGGCAGCCGCCAATAAATGCGTTCTCATTTTTGCCCAAACGCGTTTTTGGCGGCAGCGTCTTTATCTTCTTCGCGTTCCCGCCGCCAAGGATCACGTAATCAGCGTTCAATGCGGTCTCTAATTCTTCTATAATGCGCGCAACGTACCGGCGCCATTTCTTCTTTCCCATGCGTTGCAGGCCTCGCAATCCCAAATAATCTTCGTAGGTATTTTTGCCCTTGTAAGGAAGATGCGCCAACTCCATCGGCTGGACGATCCCATTCACAATCATTGCGGACCCGAGTCCGGTGCCGAGTCCGAGAAAAAGCATCCGGCCTCCCTGGTAAGAACCGATCGCTTGCATGGCAGCATCATTGATGATCTTAACGGGACAGCCAAGGCCTTGGCCATAATCAAAACCCACCCAACCTTTCCCCAGATTGTATGGCTCATGTAGCGGCCTGCCGTGCACCACAAGCCCAGGGTATCCGATGGACGCGACATCGTAAGCCCAGCTCTTGGCAGCCTTCTTCACCCAGCTACACATCCGCCTGGGTGTCATTTCCGCTCCCGAATCGATCTTCCGCGGTGTCTGATGGCCGCTCGCCAGGATTTTCACATGGGTCCCGCCGACGTCTACCACAAGAACTTTGTGAGTCATGCTGCTCCTCAATCTTTACGCACTGCGGTCCAATCTTTGTTTAGCGTAGCTCAGTGTGGGGTTAAGACGATGCGGCCCGAGACTTGTCCGCGGCGCAGTTGCTCTAAGACCATGTTCGCTTGGGCAAGCGGACGCGTGGCCACTTGGCACCGAACTTTACCTTCCCCAGCCATTGCAAGGATCTCGCGCAAGTCTTGCCGTGTACCGACCGCGGAAGCCTGAATCCGGACCTCAGCGGCAGCCATCATGACCGGCGGGAAGCAAATAGAATCGGCGGGCAAGCCAACAACGAGCAGCGTGCCGGTCGGACGCAAGCAATAAAATGCCATATCGTAGGCGGCTTTTGCCGCGGAAGTAACGAGCGCCACGTGGGCGCCTCCGCTGCCGCGCAATTGTTTGACGACGTCAACAGCGGCGGCATTCAAAACTGTGGAAGCGCCTAGAGACTTTGCATAGGCCAGCTTTTCTTCGGAAATATCAATCGCCGTAACCTCCGCAGCCAACCCACGGCCGATCTGCACCGCGAGGTGCCCCAGGCCGCCGATGCCAAAAATGGCCAAATGCTGCCCCGTTGAAATCCTAGCCTGCTTGAGTGCGCGATAGACTGTCACTCCGGCACAAAACAATGGCGCCGCATCAGACGCCGGAAGACCATCCGGGATCTTCAGCGCATGGCTAGCCGGTGCCTTGACGAATTCCGCGTACCCGCCATCCACAGTTACTCCAGTAATCTTCTGCCTTACGCAAAGGTTTTCGTTTCCTTGCCGGCACATTTGGCAATCACCGCAGGTCCAGTGAAGCCACGGAACTCCTACTCTGTCGCCGAGCTGAAAATCATGCGCTGCGGAGTCTTTTTCGACGACACGTCCGGCAATCTCGTGGCCGAGGATCAGTGGTTTCTTTACAATTCCGGCGAATTGCGTCCAATCTCCATCAGCCACGTGCAAATCGGAATGACACACACCGCACGCTTCGACTTCCATAAGGATTTCCCCTGCAGCGGGCTCGGGCCGATCGACGTCCTCAAGGGTGAGCGGACTTCTGAATTCACGCAGGATGGCGGCTTTCATTCTCGCTGCTCTCAGTTGAATTCCTTATTTGTTGAATGGGCCCCTCGGGAAAGCGCACGTACCCGTAAGATATACCATAGATATTCGGCTTGACACCCTGCGCCGCGGGGTATAGCGTCCGCTCCCGCAATAAAGTAATCGCAACGAGCCTCTTTTCCGCTGCAGGTTTAGAGAACAACGGCAGGCCGCGTTCACCCGGTCTGCGAAGAAAACCGTTTCCTAACACGGAAGCAAGAAGAGTTTTACGAAAAGCGAACACGATCAACGCGCGCGCGACGCTTCAGCCCTTAAGAATGAAGAAGGGCTATCGCGACAATTGAGCACGCGCCAGATGGCTATGATCGCCATTGGCGGAGCGATTGGCACCGGTTTGTTCCTCGGCAGTTCGCTCGCTGTGCACACGGCAGGCCCAGCAGTACTGGTGAGTTATTTGCTGGGCGCGGTGATCGCCTTGCTCTTGATGGGGGCGCTTTCCGAAATGGCTGTCGCGCACCCCACAGCCGGATCGTTCGGAGTATATGCCGAGTTGTACCTTAACCGGTGGTCAGGCTTCACGGTGCGCTATACCTACTGGGCGTGCCAGTGCATTGCCATTGGCGGAGAAGCCACAGCGGTGGCGATCTACTGCCACTGGTGGCTTCCACAGGTGCCGCCCTGGGTGTGGATCGTGCTGTTCTCTTCACTGCTGGTTACCATAAACGCTAGCGGCGTGAAACATTTCGGTGAATTTGAATACTGGTTCGCGATGATCAAGGTCGTTGCGATTCTGGCATTTATTGGTTTTGGCGCGATGGTGCTGTTGGGACTGGTGCCCGCGGCGCGCCCTGGCTTGCAAAATTTCAACGCCGGCGGGGGATTTTTTGCCAATGGCGTGAAAGGGCTGTGGATGGCGATGTGCTTCGTGATCTTCAGCTACATTGGCACTGAGGTCGTAGCAGTAACCGCGGGGGAAGCGCAGAACCCTGACGATGCGGTGCCCAAAGCCATGCGCACGATGGTTTTTCGGCTGATCCTCTTCTATATGGGCGCGATGATTGTACTCATCGGCGTGGTGCCTTGGACAAGTATCCAGCCGGGAGGCGACGTAACCGCAAGCCCTTTCGTCAGGGTCTTTCAGTTAATCCACATTCCCGCAGCCATGCACGTAATGAACTTCGTGGTTTTGACCGCAGCGCTTTCGAGTATGAATTGCGATTTGTACCTCGCCACGCGAATGATGTTTTCTTTGGCGCGCGGCGGCTATGCACCAGAAGGGCTTGGCCGGGTCACACGGCGGGGCGTGCCATTGCCGGCTTTGCTGCTTTCGACAACAGGACTCGTGATAGCTACCGTCATTGCGGTGTTCTATCCGTCGAGCGCATTTGTTTATTTATTCGGGATTGCATTGTTTGGCGCCCTGTTTGTCTGGATGATGATTTTTCTGACGCACTTATTTTTTCGTAGGGCCTGGGAGGGGAGTGGACCTCCTCGCTTGCCGGTCAGAATGATGGGCTACCCGTACACATCGTTGCTGGGACTTGGACTCGTAGCCGCGATTATCATCACCACGTGGTGGGTTCCCGGCATGCGCCCGACGATCCTTTCTGGTGTGCCTTGGCTGGCATTTCTCACCATGGCCTATTGGATTCTAAAATCAAATCCTTCTTCTCCGCGGCGATTTTAACCGGGCCTTCCAGCTCGAAGTGTTTCTTGGGAGTGTAACTATTAAGCTCAATTGGCCCCCTGGAAGGAGTCGTTTGGTATTGTCATTCTCCGGTTAGAGCCCTGAACTGAGCTCTTGTCAAAGGTACGACCGAAAGTCTTCCTTGACGCACCAGAGGCGAATGCGCGAATAGCGGGTTCGCTTTGATTTGGGCCAAAGGAATCGGCTTCGCGAGAGCTCTTCCAACCTTAATTTCGATAGCCGGATTTTTGGGATTTGAAACGGTAACCGAAACCACCGAAGCGGTCCCCACCGCACTTTTGCATTTTCCCGTTTCGTAGATGACCAACCTTGTGCCCGGGGACATTCCTCGAAGATGCTTCAAGGCGACCGGGTTCGATACACCATCCCACACGGTAACTACGTCGCGCTCAAGTTCAGCAAACGAATATTCGGAAGGCTCGGTTTTGAGTAAATAATCAAACGTCATGAAATCCTTTCTCGGAAGGGCGGGTCTACTTCTTCTGAATTTATCTGCACTGACTGCCCCATTGAGGCATATAATCTCGCGGAACTGGAAAGCGTTTGCACCGTTGCAATGTATCCCAAGGAGGCTGGGATGGAGAACCGAAAAAAAACCTCGGCAATCGGCCGAAGACAATTTCTTGCTGCTACCAGTGGTGGGTTACTGGCAACGGCAATGCCCGCTGCGGCGAAGGTGACGAGTCTAATTGGCGAGGAAATTCCTTCGCTTGGCACGACCGCGGAGATGCCGACCAGCACCCGCAAGATTCCCATCGGCGTGTTTGATCCGGTTTACGGGAAGCTCTCGATCGACGAGATGCTTGATAAAGTGAGCGCGCTCGGCTTGGAGGCCATGGAGATCGGTACAGGGGGTTATCCCAACAATCTTCACTGTCCGGTTGATGAGCTTTTGGCGGATGCCGGAAAAGCCAAAGCGTGGAAGAAGAAGTTCGAGGATCGCGGAATCAGCGTGGCCGTGCTGAGTTGCCACGGAAACCCGGTCCATCCTGATGCCAAACATGCCGCGCGCGATGTTGCAGCCTTCCGAAAAACAGTGCTGCTGGCCCAGCGCTTAGAAGTGAAGGTCATCGTGGGATTCTCAGGCTGTCCGGGAGGTTCGCCGACCGACACTCAGCCAAACTGGGTGACCTACCGCTGGCCTCCGGAATACGCGGCAATGCAGGACTGGCAGTGGAAAGAGAAAGTGATTCCCTACTGGAAAGAAGCGGCAACGTTTGCCCGTGACCATGGGGTTCGCAGGCTGGCCTTCGAGATGCACCCTAATTTTGTTGTCTATAACCCGAGAACTTTGCTGAAGCTTCGCGAAGCGGTGGGTGAGGAGATCGGAGCAAACTGCGACTTGAGTCATTTGTTCTGGCAGGGATGCGATCCGGTTGAAGTCATCCATTTTTTGGGAAAGCAGGGAGCGATTTACCATGCGCACATGAAAGATACCGTGCTCTATCCGGATAACGTGAATAGATATGGCGTCTTGAATTTTGCTTTCGGAACGGCCGACCTGCCCGAGGCTTCCGAGACATTCCGTGCTGTGGGCTACGGGCATAGTGCCAGCGTTTGGAAAGCCATCGTCAAGGCTTACATGGATGTGGGTTATGAAGGCATTCTTAGCATCGAAAACGAAGATCCTATTCTTACTGGTGAAGTTGGTGTGGAGCGCGCGGCGTACGTTTTGAAGAATGTGCGCAATGAATTGCTGGGGGTCTAACAGTGCAACGCAACTCATGTGGCCGATGTGCCCGGACGTCATGAGTCGGGAACCGGTGAGATGAAGTATCCGAACATTTTCCGCAAACTTGCGGAGTTACGCTACAACCGCAACGTAGCAATGGAAGGTCGTCGCCACAGAAGATATTGTTGGAGAGGATCGCGGCATGGCTCAAGTTAATCGGTCACCGAAAGTGTATGACGTGTGTGTAATTGGCTCGGGTGCCGGCGGAGGCATGGCCGCCAAGATCCTAACCGAAGGCGGGTTGTCGGTTGTAATGCTCGAAGCGGGACCTCCATTGAATCCCGAAAAAGACTTTAAAATGCTGACGTGGCCCTACGAGCTGGAGCACCGTGGTGCTGGCGTGGGCGGTTTTGCGCGCGCGCGCTTTAGTGAGTTCCTGGCGCCCAATGGGGCGTGGACGATCGAGGGAGAACCGTATACATCTGCTCCGGGCTCTAATTTTCAATGGTTCCGCTCGCGGATCGTGGGAGGAAGAACCAATCACTGGGGACGTATCGCTCTGCGGTTTTCGCCCATCGACTTCAAATCGGGAACCCGCGATGGCCTGGGTGCTGACTGGCCGATCACTTACGAAGACCTGGCGCCTTATTACGACCACGTTGAGTCCTACATTGGTGTGTTTGGGACCAGGGAAAACATTTCGAGCGCGCCCGATGGAGTCTTCTTGCCACCGCCTAAGCCGCGCTGTACGGAATTGCTCCTGAAAAAGGCATGCGACAAGCTCAACGTTATCTGCATTCCGTCACGGCTAGCCATCCTAACGCGTCCTCTAAATGGGAGACTAGCCTGTCATTATTGCGGGCAATGCGGCCGCGGATGCGTCACGGAGTCAAACTTCAGCTCCAGCCAGGTCCTAATTCCTCCCGCTATGAAAACCGGCAAGCTAAACCTGGTGACCGGTGCCATGGCCCGAGAGATTATCCTCGGCAAAGATGGGAAGGCTCAGGGCGTCTCGTACATCGATACAGCCACGCGCACCGAGAAGCGAGTGAACGCGCGCGCGGTCGTAGTTGCGGCAAGCGCTTGTGAATCCGCCCGGCTGCTGCTGAATTCCAAATCTCCGTTGTTTCCCGACGGCTTGGCGAACTCCTCAGGCACTGTTGGCAGGTATTTGATGGACTCTGTCGGAAGCGACGGCTTTGGTATCTTGCCACAACTTGAAAAAATGCCGCCGCACAACCATGACGGGGTGGGCGGGATGCATATGTATATTCCCTGGTGGAAATTTGACCGCAAGAACGATTTCCCGCGCGGATATCACATCGAGTTTCACGGAGGCCGTAATATGCCCGGAGTGGGCATGTTCGATCACCTGTGCCACCGCGAAGAGGGTTATGGTGTGCAGTTAAAACAGCGCGCACGCCAAGTTTACGGCACGTACGTTGGGCTTTCTGGACGCGGAGAAATGATTCCAAATCCTGATAGCTACTGCGAGATCGATCCGGATATTGTTGACCAGTGGGGAATACCGGTGCTGCGTTTCCATTTCAGGTGGTCGGAATACGAATTGCGGCAAGCGCAGGACATGCAGGCGACTTTTCGCTCGATCATCGAAACCATGGGCGGGGAGTATCTTACCAAGACCGCAATTGACGGAAAGCACCCGTTTGGAATCTCCGAAGGCGGAAGGATTATTCACGAAGTCGGCACGGCGCGCATGGGGCCAGATCCGAAGACTTCCGTATTGAATGGCTATTGCCAGACGCACGACGTGAAAAACGTGTTTGTTATGGATGGAGCGCCGCTGGTGACCAATCCTGATAAAAATCCCACGCTGACGATTATGGCTTTAGCGTGGCGGGCATCCGAATACCTTTTGAGTGAAGCCGGGAAGGGAAATATCTGATGGGTCATTTCACGCGAGGAACAAACTCATGAGTGGACCCTCAATCTCACGCCGCGACATCCTCAGAACGCTGGCAATCAGCGCCGTGGGCGGCTCGGTGCTGCAAGTGATCCCCGCAGAGGCCGCCGAATATGTCCACCAGATGGTGAATAAGGAAAAGGCCGCGGAACCTTCCGGACAATATAAGCCAAAGTATTTTTCCGCGCATCAATACGCAACCCTGGTGAGTCTTTGCGATGCGATCATCCCCAAGGATGCAACGTCCGGGAGCGCGTTGGAAGCGGGTGCGCCGGAATTTATCGACCTGCTCACCAGCGAGAACGATCAATACCAACTGAGACTGGGCGGGGGATTGCTGTGGCTGGATAGTTTCTGCGCAGACCGGTACAACACTTCCTACCTAGGCTGCACAACAGGGCAAAGGAAGGAAGTTTTGGACTTGATTGCCTTCCGACAGAACGCCAAGAAGGATGGCGCACTTAGTCAGGGAGTGGCTTTTTTTGCTTTAGTCCGCAACCTGACCTGCGATGCCTTCTACACCAGCAAAATCGGCATCGCCGATTTGCAATATATCGGGAATACCGCAGTACGCGACTTCCCGGGCTGCCCACCTATCCCGAAAACCTAGGCTGCTCCTGCACTTGGCGAATACTCCGAGGGGCCCGCGAGGTCCTCGGCGGTATGATCTATGCTGGCTTAGCACAATGGCTCGTGGAAGAGGGATAGGCAGCCTGCTAGAAATTAAAAGTGCAGATCACGGAGAAAATTGTAGCTGGTACGCAAGCTGTCGAACGGTGACTTAGGCTCATCGTGCTCAACGAAGTAGTGCTTAATGCCCGCCTTGTCAGACTGCGCGAAGATGCGTTTCCAGTCTATATCACCTTTTCCGACATCGGCCATATGCCCGTCCTTGGTCCAATCTTTTACATGTACCAGAGGGAAGCGACCCGGGTAGCGATTGAAATACAGAAGCGGGTCCTGACCCCCAACGGTGATCCAGCAAAGATCCATCTCCATCTTTACGAGCTTTGGATCGGTTTCCGCCAGAAGAAGATCGTATGGCAATTTTCCATCCACCGATTTCGCGCGGTCGAACTCAAAATCATGATTGTGATAGCCGAATTGAATTCCAGCTTTCTGGCTAGTTTCACCGGCGCGATTGAAAAGGTCGGTAGTATGCTTCCAGCCGCCGGCATCTTTTCGCTGGAACTCTGGAATCGATGAGCAGACGACGTGCGTCTGCCCTATGACATGGGCTACGTCGAGGGTCTCGGGCCATTTCTTCTCAACCATTTCATAACTCACGTGGGTGGAAGGCGAAGTTAAACCGTTTCGCTCAAGGGTCGCGCGTACGTCCTTCGGAGAGCGGTCAAAATAGCCCGCAAACTCCACTTCGCGATAGCCGATGGCCGCGACCTTGGCGAGGGTGCCTTCGAAGTCGGCCTTCATCGCGTCGCGCACGGTGTAAAGTTGTACGCCGATTCGGTCAATTTTGTGTTCAGGTTCGTCCGCCCAGGATGCTTTGATGGCGACCAGGGCACTAGCCGCAACGGAATTGCCGATAAATTTGCGTCGATTCATGCATCGGATTGTACTCCTTCGGCCGAGGAATAAAAAGATGTTCAGGAAGATTGCCTTCCGGTGTTTTGTGGTGTCGAGCTTCTTACTCGGAACGAAAAATAGTATGGTATCGGAGTCTTCTTTCTTAATTTACGCGGGATCTTCGATTGTTGGAAAGGAAAACCTAGGGTTATGGCGAAATGGATGACAACTTTGCTTGCTCTGCTTTTCAGTGTTTGTTGCAGCTTCGCAGCACCGCTGAAAGTTTTGATCGTGGACGGTCAGAATAATCACGCCTGGCAAGAGACTACGCCGGTGTTGAAACAATTACTGGAGCAAACCGGGAAGTTCACCGTTGACGTAGCCACTTCTCCTGCGAAGGGCGGGGACATGCGCACGTTCAGGCCAAATTTCGCGGCCTACGACCTGGTTGTGTCGAATTATAACGGCGAACCGTGGTCCAACGAAGTACAAGAGGCGTTGGAAAAATATGTTCGCGAAGGCGGAGGCTTTGTTTCCTACCATGCTGCGGACAACGCATTTCCGCAGTGGAAGCAATATCAAGAAATGATAGGTGTCGGCGGATGGGCCGGAAGGAAGACCGAAGACTTCGGATCCATGATCCGATGGAAGGATGGCAAAGCCACAAAAGATTCAAGCCCGGGTACTTGCGGCCACCACGGAGCGCGGCTCCCATTTCAAGTAACCATGCGGGATAAGAAACATCCGGTCGCGAAGGGTCTTCCTGAGGTTTGGTTACACGCCGCCGACGAGTTGTACGATTCGCTGTGCGGCCCAGCAAAGGAAGTCACTGTGATTGGTACGGCACATTCTGATCCCAACAACAAAGGTACCGGCGAAAATGAACCGGTCCTGATGGCTATTCACTACGCTAAAGGACGAGTGTTTCACACGACTCTGGGACACGACATTGCCGCCATGCGATGCGTCGGGTTTATTACCACGCTGCAGTGGGGCAGCGAATGGGCGGCTACCGGTAAAGTCACGCAGAAGGTACCAAAGGATTTTCCATCGGCGGCACAAACCCAGATGCGGGAATGAGCGTCTCAAAGCCTTCGAGGCTCAGCTGCCGTTCATGATCGTCGGGCTAAAAACCTTCAACTTGCATTTAAATCCACCCAGGCTGCGTTCCGACGCGAGGACTCGAGAACCGCGGAGATAAATCGCATGCCGTGGACGCCATCGTCTACACCAGGCACAAGCAAAGACGTTGCCGCCGGCTTGCGCCCAACCTGGTGGGCCCAGATTTGTTCCGCAAGATCACTGTAGAGCTGCGCAAATGCCTCGATATATCCCTCGGGATGGCCCGGAGGCAACCGGCTAGCATGCGTCGCAGAGGAACTTGCTCCCGGACCAGAGCGCTGGATGATCACGGGAGGCTTACCGAGCGGACTGAAGCAGAGAATGTTGGGGTCTTCCTGATGCCACTCGAGGCTGGCCTTTTCGCCAAAGACCCGCAAGCGAAGATTATTTGCATTCCCGGCCGCCACCTGACTGGCCCACAGCATTCCCCGCGCTCCCTTATCAAACCGCAACAAAACCTGGACATTATCGTCCAAGCGCCGCCCCGGCACGAATGTGGACACCTCGGCGGCCACCTGCCGACAAGCGAGGCTGGTGACAAACGAGACGATGTGGAAAGCATGCGTCCCAATGTCTCCGAGACATCCCCCAGGGCCGCTTTGTGCAGGGTCCGTCCGCCAAGCAGCTTGCTTGTGACCAGTGGCCTCAAGCGGAGTGGCCAGCCAATCTTGTGGATACTCGACTTGGACGACGCGGACTCCTCCTAGTTCTCCCTCGGCGACCATTTGACGCGCTTGTCGCACCATGGGGTACCCGGAGTAATTGTGCGTGAGTCCAAAAATCAATCCGGTGCGCCGAACCTCTGCAGCAACTTCCAGCGCCTGTTCAACAGAGATCGCCAGAGGTTTGTCGCAGATCACATGAATGCCCGCTTTGAGAAAAGACTTCGCGATTTCGCAATGCGAGTTATTCGGAGTCACGATCGACACGGCGTCAATTCGGTCGGCTCTGCCCATTTCGCGGGAAGCCATTTCCGAAAAGCTACCGTAAGCGCGATCTGGCGCGATGTGCAGGTCTATGGCGGCCGCGCGGCCGCGCACTGGATCTGAGGACAAGGCGGCGGCTACCAACTCGAATCGATCATCGAGCCGGGCGGCAATGCGATGCACCGCTCCGATGAATGCGCCCGGCCCGCCCCCAACCATACCTAGTCGGAGACGCCGCTTTATTTCGACACTCTGTTTTGGCCCTATAGTCACGACGCTAATCCTTAATTGCAATCGTCCCGGTATTCTACCTGGTGATTACCCCAGCGCGAGCATCCGGCGATTCGCCGCTTCATCGGTCCCGGACTTCGCGAAATCATCGAACGCTGAAGTGGCGGCCTGAATGATGTGACGCGAAATAAAAGGCGCACCCTCGGCGGCCCCCTGACCGCTCGATTTGATGCAGCATTCCCATTCCAGCACAGCCCATCCCGCGAAACCATTTTGAGTAAGCTTGGAAAATATTCCGCGGAAATCTACCTGGCCGTCACCGAGCGAGCGAAAGCGACCGGCCCGATTGATCCAAGGCTGATAACCTCCGTACACACCCTGACGCCCAGAAGGGTGAAACTCGGCGTCTTTTACGTGAAACATTTTGATACGCTCGTGATAGAGGTCGATGAATTGCAGATAATCGAGTTGTTGAAGCACGAAATGACTAGGATCAAAAAGTAAATTGCATCGGGCGTGATGATTTACTCGCTCGAGAAACATTTCGAAAGATACGCCGTCATGAAGATCTTCCCCCGGATGTATCTCAAAACATACATCGATTCCAGATTCGTCAAACGCATTAAGAATCGGGCGCCAGCGAGCCGCCAGTTCATCAAAAGCAGTTTCAATAAGTCCGGCGGGCCGTTGGGGCCATGGATAAATATATGGCCATGCGAGTGCCCCCGAAAACGTGACGTGTGCTTGCAGTCCGAGATTGGCAGAAGCTTTTGCGGCCAAGCGCAGTTGTTCAACGGCCCAGGCTTGGCGGGCCCGCGGATTGCCCCTAAACTTTTCGGGGGCGAATCCATCGAACGGAAGATCGTACGCCGGATGCACGGCAACCAACTGGCCCTGCAGATGTGTTGAAAGTTCCGTAAGCTGCAAGCCATGCTGCGCTAACTTTCCAGAAACCTCATCGCAATAGGTTCTGCTTTCTGCGGCCAGCTTCAGATCAAACAGGCGCGCATCCCAGGAAGGAATCTGCACTCCTACATAACCAAGTTTAGCGGCCCACTCGGCTATGCTCTCCAAATTGTTAAAAGGCGGGTGATCACCCGCAAATTGCGCCAGAAAGATTGCCGGTCCTTTAATCGTTCTCATTCTGATTGAGCCTCTAAGGGACGGAGTAGATTAATGTGAATTCCGAGAACGTCCAGATGGGCCCGGTGGCGCCGCACGCGTATATCCCTCAGGCAATGCCCACGCAAAGAGTACACTCCCAGCGCTTGTCACAACGTACTGCCGCCCATCTAATTTATAGCTAATCGGCGGACCTAGCATTCCGTTGCCTGCGCCTGCGTGCCACAGCGTCTGGCCATCGGCGGTTCGCAGCGCGAGAACGTTGCCCACGCTGTCCCCGCTGAAGGTCAGGCCCGAATCCGTGGTCAGCACGCCCGCCCCGGAGCCACCAGGCCCTAGTTCGTGGCTCCATCGAATTTTGCCGCTCTGATAGTCAATGGCCTCAAGTACGCCTTTGCCCCAGACACCATAATCCGCACCAGCCCAACCAAACTCTCCGTCAGCAGGCTTGGCGAAGTAGATCCCGTAGCTGGGATGGGCGTTCACAATGAACAGCCCGGTTTTCGGGTCAACACTCGGCGAACGAAAATTGGTCATGCCGCCCTCATCGGGTGCGATAAGAACTCCGTCGGGGGCTGGCTCTTTCGCAGGATTCGGGATAGGACGCCCCTGCTTATCGACCCCCAGGCTCCAATTCACAGGGCCGAAGGTTGTGCTGAGGAGGCTCTCGCCAGTGCGCCGGTCTAGAACAAAGAAATAGCCATTCCGCGAAGTCTGCATCAGCATTTTGCGGGGTGCTCCCCGGAAGGTTGCATCGACCAGAACCGGAGTCTCTACCGCATCCCAATCATGCGTATCGTGCGGCGATGCCTGGAAAGCCCACACCAACTCGCCGCTATCAGGATTGAGCGCAACGATGCTGCAGGTGTAGAGGTTGTCACCCGGGCGCGGCTTGCCATTTAGCACGGGAGTCGGATTCCCGGTGCCCCAATAAACCAGGTTGAGTGCGGGATCATACGTGCCGGTCATCCATGTCATACCCCCGGTTGGTGAGTCCGGCGTTCCAACGGGAGGAGTGCTATCCCATTTCCATTGCAGCGTCCCGGTTTCCGGATCGATCGATTTCAGAAACCCAGTTAGGTTATCGAAATCACCTGAAACGCCAACGATCACGTGATCGCGCACGATCAGGGGCGCCATCGTCGTCCAGTAACCTTTCTGCCAATCGGCGATCACGATGTCCCACCGTACCGTGCCGTCGCGGGCGTTCAGCGAGACGAGGTGCGCGTCGGGAGTCATGAAGTAGATCCACTCTTTGTATATCGAGACGCCGCGATGCCCGATGTGCAACCCCTTGTTGGGTGGATACGTGTAATGCCAAATCTGATGACCGGAGCGCGCATCCACAGCCCACACGTGATCCGGGACGGAGAAATAGAGGATACCGTCCACGAGAATTGGAGAACATTTCAGTTGAGCGAGTTGGCCTGTCTGGAAGGCCCAGGCAAGTCCCACCTGTGCGACGTTTTGCGGGGTGATCTGGGTTAGCGGACTGTGCCGCCTGCCAGAATAATCACCGTGATACCCGGGCCAACTGTCGACGGGAGGATTGAGAAGCATTGCGGCATCTGCGCCTTGGGCCAGGAGTGGTCCGCAGAAAATAAGCGGCAGAATCGTGGCTGCCGCAAGATGAAACAGGATACTCCTGTGAATCGTGCTCAATGTTGGGCCTTCCTAGCTAGCGTAGCGTCTGAAGATATGCCATGAGGTCGTGAATATCGGCATCGGTATATTTTGGCAGCAGCTCTGCATGGGCTTCGGCTGGTGCGTTGATCGTGTATTTCACTTTCTTGATGGGCCAGGAGCGATAACGACGGGAACTATCGCGCATCCCGATGGTAAATTCGTCGTGGTACGCAAGTTCTCCAGAGAGAGTTTCGCCCGAGGGGAGAGTGACCGCAACCTTGGCCTTCGCGCCTCTGGGGTACAGCATGCGCTCCTCCAGCCTCAGTCCTTCAAAGCGCCGTGCGATGCCTGCGAGATCACCGGTTGGCGAGTGGCACGAAGAGCATTTTCCGCTTCCATTAAAGTATTGCTTGCCTCTCTCCGCGTTACCGGTTTGAAGATCAGCGACCTCAACGCCACGGCGGCCACCTTTACGCGATGCAGCCTTCGTCGCTTGATCATGGATGAAGGCGACAAGCGCAGCGATCTCTTGATCAGGGAATGGAAAAGGAGGCATCCCTTTTTCCACGCTTCCATTGCGGATTATTGGAGCGATTTTGTCTCCGCTTACATCGGCGAGCACCAGCTTCGAGCGAGTTAAATCCGGGCCATTCTCACCGCCGCCGGCATCTCGGCCGTGACAAAAAGCGCACTGCTGCCCGAAAAGGGTACTGCCTTTCTCGACCAGCTCTGGCGCATATGCGGGTGGAGCAGGTTCAGGATTTTGAGCTGTGGCAAAAGATACACTCCCGAGCACTGCAGCGCACAAAAGCAGGCCGCCTTGAAAACAAGACATATTGGGCAGCGACAGGAAAGTGAAAGACACAAACTTGCGCGCCGTCCAATTATCGAATGCTTCGAATGGTGAGATTATTTTCTTCACAATAATTGCGAAATTCTCCCGGCCGGTGATTAGCGCGTTAGGGACCTTCTACGATAGCCTTCCATCGTCGGCGCGCACTATATTGCAACTCGCTGCGATCCGCAATAGTCCCCTGCACGATGTGCACGATGCTGGTTGAATTGACGTTGGTGCAGCACGTTTTTACGCAGTAGCGCGGGGAGCGCACAAGAGCCAGGTCATGGCCGAATTCCTGCCTTGACACCCCCGATCGCAGGCGCTTTGCTCCAAGCGGGATTGCGCACCACGGATGTGGAAAAATCAATAGCAGCCTCGAACGTGCGTCCCCACGGCAAGGTGAACGTAAAGGCAGAAACTTCTTCCAACGCGACGCCCCAGATTGAGAAGACCGTATTGGAAACGTTTTTGGCGGACGCGAACTCGTTCCAGAGTTCATCTACAAGCGTATGCATGCGATCGACGATAAAAGTTGTGACCCGAAGCTGGCTCTCCCCTGACAGCGCGTTCGGGTTCAGATGATTTTCCGCAGCAAACTGCTTGGCTGCTGGTCGCACCACAGAATGAAACCCGTAATCGTCAAACAGACGGTGTAGCAGAAACCTTATTTGCGACGCCGCGACACGTTCACGGCAGGCCGGCGGCGTTGTTTTGATGTCGCGCAGCGCGCGGGAGTAAACAAGCCCGTGAGGCAAGGCAGTTCCGATTGTATTTCCAGCGGTGTTCCAAGAAGCATAACCGGCGAGCCGCGGAAAGACGCTGCGTTTTCGCAACTCTTCTGTAAAGCCTGTAGCGGCGCCCTGGACGTCGCCTCTGGAATCTATGTCGGCCACAATGACTTGGTGGATCGTGGCCGAGAGTTCCTTGTCAATTTGTTCACTGAATGTTGCTGCAACGCCCGGTTCGGTCCGCGAACCATAAACGAAAAAGACGATGTCCGCCTGGCTGGTATCGGCGACTTCGCGGCTGCCGGTGGAAGTAATGTGCAGACTCACGGTTTCGTGTAGGGGGCGGTCTTCGTATGGAGCGACCCGATTGCGCATCGCTCCAGAGGAATAGATCGCGGCGATGCGTGGCGAATACTGAAAGCGCTTGTTGAGTGCTCGGGCAAGCAGCAGCATCGCCACCTCATCGGCGCCAGGTTGCACCGCGACCTTGCCCTCCAGCTGATTATGTCGGATTTCTTCGAGAAGGCGCTCGCGATCAGCGACGTGCAAGCCGCGGGGTTGCGCGTCATCCTGCGAAAGGATCAGATAGTCCAATACTCCGTTGCGCACCATCTGCACACTGGCTTGATTGACCTTGAAGTTCCGCGCGCGCGCTGCCTTGTAGTCAGCCAGCGCGGCTGCTGGAATCTCTTGCTCCAGGCGGGCGACTTCTTCTTTCAAAACTGCGTCCGCGGCGCTATCTGGAGATTTCTCAGCCCAGCGCGCGAGTTTGGCGCGGTAGGCCTCATTTTGGCCGTCGCCTGTAGGCGCGAGACGCATGATCACGCTGAATCCGTAGATCGGCACTTTTGGCGCCGCGCGGTGCATCCAGGTTACAAGCTGTAAGCGATTGAGGGCCTCCTTCTCGGCGGTGTGATGCACGCGTGAATTGACTAGCCCGCCGTAGGCGAGCATGTCCATGGAAACGATAATGGCGTCGAACGAGCGTAAAGATTGCGACCGCACCCAGCGCGTGATTTCCTCCGGTTGGCCTGGCTCGACAAAACGGCCCAGCATTTCGCGTGGCGGCGCAATCACTTCGGTGTCCCCGATCCGGCCAATCATCTGGGGGAATTGGACGCACGGCGGCCGGTCGTCAAGCGGAATGAGAAGGACGCGCACGTCAGCTATCTGTTCAGCTGGTTTCGCTGGTTCTTTTGACGAACAACAAAGGGGAAAAAAGCCGAGCACAAGTACGATCGCGAAGGCTCGTTTGTATCGCGCGGTTCGTTGGGTATTTTTGCGAAAAGCAACGAACACCAGGCCCGCGATTTCTGAGCGTTTTAATCTCATAGGCAATGCTCATTTCGAGTGGCGGCACAAATCATAAAGCGATTGCCCATATCAAAGATTGTTCTTCGTCAAGTGGAAGGTTGCGCGATAACGGTCAGCGCGGTAAACGGTTTTGACCGACTCAACGGCGTTGTCAGTGTCGGAGTAAACCACACGATGCACGACGAGCACCGGAGTTCCCGCTTCGACGCCCAGATGACCTGCGGCGGGCTTCATCGCCGCGGCCGCCTCCAGTACCTCGGCAGCGCGATAGAGCCGGATTCCATACTCCTTCTGGAAGAGATCATAAAGGGATTCTTTTTCAAAATTATGTTTGTGAAGCCCGGGGCACAGGGCCGCAGGAATGAAATTCGTTTCGTACGCCATGGGTTCTCTGTTCGCCAGCCGGAGTCGCTCCAGGCGATAGACCTCGTCTCCCCGACGAATACCCAGTTTTTGGGCGGCCTGCTGGGAGGCAGGTTCTGGGCTTATCAAAATCAGTCTCGAGCTGGGCTTCAGTCCGCGGCGTCGCATGTCTTCGTTAAAACCAACCAGATTGCGGGTATGAACGTCCACTTTCCACTTGCTCACGAAAGTGCCCAGGCCGCGCTCCTGAGACACGAGGCCGTTCTGGCGCAGGGCGCGTAGCGCCTGCCGTGCAGTCATGCGACTCACGTCGTATTCCTCCGAGAGTTCACGCTCGGAAGGCACAGGAGCTCCGGGCGCGATCTCCCCGGAGTCGATAAGCCTGCGCAGCCGGCGATGGATCTGCGCATAAAGTGGAATAAAACTGTTGCGGTCGAGGGAATTTTTCATTAATCTAGCGCCCGAGGGATAGTGGACTATACCACTTCGTGCTCCAAACTCCAATTGTAGTTCGGTCAGGTCTGCGGCGCAGACGGAAAGTTTGCCGCGACAACTTGGGACCGGGGTCGTTGTTCTGTTTGCCGGATCAGCAAGTTTGCCATCCTATGGATTTTGCAATCTTAGGGCTTGCGGTTCGGGCTCTTAGGAGGATCGATGAAATACGGCCGTTTGGTTTCCCTGGTCGTCCTTGTTGCCGCTAGCGCCTTTGGTTTGTTCGCGCAGACCTTCACTGCCACGGTCTCGGGAACGGTTACCGATCCGCATGGCGCAGCCGTGGCGGGCGCGACCGTGACTGTGACGAACCTATCCACGGGTGTTTCGAAAACGGCGACGACGGACCCAAACGGCAGCTATATCGTGCCGCTGCTCCAGCCTAGCGAATACACGGTTACCGCTGAGTCTGCGGGCTTCGAGAAGGTAGCTCGAACAGGCATTCGTCTCGAGGTCAACCAGACTGCCGAAATAAATCTGCAATTGGCGCTTGGCGGAGTGAATCAAACCGTCGAGGTGTCAGGCATTACGCCGCTGCTCGTCACACAGCAATCTTCAATCGACCAGACCATTGAGCAAAAGTTCATCGAAGATTTACCGCTGGCCGACCAGGATATTTTCCAATTCGTGCAACTTGCGCCTGGCGTGGTTTCAGGAAACCCCAATAACCCGTCGCCAATCGGTGATATTGGAAACCGCAACTTCTTCGACTCAAATTTTTCGGTGAATGGCGGGAAGGGAAGTACCAACGATGTTCTGTTGGACGGCGTCGCCAACGTGATCGGCGATTTCAATGGTGTTGGCACAGTGCCGCCCGTGGGTTCGGTCCAGGAATTCAAGGTACAGAGCGGCGCTTATTCCGCTGAGTTCGGGCGCTCTGGGGGCGGAAACATCAATATCATCACAAAATCGGGGGGAAGCCAGTACCACGGCACGGTGTACGAATATTTGCAGAACAGCGCGTTAAATGCGAATGGATGGAATCGCAAACCGGTCGCCAACGGGCGCAACCACTTCGGCGTGTCTTTTAGTGGGCCTGTGTGGATTCCGAAGGTTTACAATGGCAAGCAAAAGACCTTTTTCTTCTTCGATTACGAAGGACGGCGGAACCGCGATCCCTTCAACCCGTCCAATCCTTTTTTTACTGTCCCCACGCCCGAACAGAGGCGCGGGGACTTTTCTCAAACCACGAACAAAGATGGGCAGCTAATCAAGATCTACAATCCGTGGACGACTAGTCCCAACCCAGCAGGAGGATTCCTCCGCAAAGAATTTCCCGGCAACAAGATCGACTGCGCGGCAATTAATCCTGCGACAAATAAGCCTTTGTGTGATCCGGTGGCTCTGGCGGCACTCAAATTTTATCCACTGCCGAACCGAACGGCGAGCGATCTCTCCGGAGCGAACAATTTTATCGTCACTGCAAACAATCGCTTGAATAAGAATCTCTATTCGATTCGAATCGACCACAACCTTTCCCAGCGCCAAAGCATTTTTGCGCGTTACACTCGCGAACGCCGGGAGGATCGGCAGGCAAATCCGTTCAACAACGTGGCCTCGTCTGGGCGCGTGATTATCGACAAATTTACGAACATCGCCATTAATCACGTCATTTCGATCACCCCTAATCTAATAAACAACGCTCGCTACGGCTATACCCGAGCGCATGCTAATCAGATTCCGTTTGGCACGGGCTTCGATCCAACCTCGTTAGGACTGCCCAGCTATGTCAGGGACAACGCGGTTATCCTGCAATTTCCCACATTTAGCCCGGGAGGTAATGTTTCGATATCTTCCCTTGGCTCGCGAGGCTTTAACAATCAGCCACGCGATACCACCACGGTTGCGGATAGCGTCATCAAAATGTGGGGGCAACACACGATCAAGCCAGGAGTCGAATTTCGGTTGATTCGGTTTTTTCCCTTTCAGGTGTTCGATACCACTGGTAATTATAATTTTGGTACTGGTTATACGCAGGGTCCGGATCCTGATGTAGGGACAAACAATGCTGGCTTGGGTTTTGCTTCCTTCTTGCTGGGAGCGCAATCAAGTGCCTCCTTCGAGTATGGAACCCCAGTCACTATTTTTCATCGATACATCGCCGGTTATATCCAAGACGATTGGCGCGTGAGTACCAGGCTCACGCTCAATCTCGGACTGCGATGGGACCTCGAGACCGGAACCCAGGAAACCCAAGGACGCCTGACGACCTTCGATTTCAGTGCCCCTTCGCCCCTGGCTGGCAAAGTGTCAAGTTTCCCTGATCTTAAGGGTTTGCTCCGCTTCGACAGTGCTGGAGAAGCGGAGTGGGTGGCTGACAAGAAGCGTTTCGCACCGCGCATTGGCCTAGCCTACAAGATCGGCGAAAAAAACACTATCCGTGCCGGCTATGGGATCTTTTACCTTCCTATTTCCCTCGAGAATCTGGGTTCAGTAGGTTTCAACTACACGATTGACAGCAATCAACCCGATCCCCGGATTCCGCAGGTGCTGCTCAGTAACCCGTTTCCGTCGGGGATCCCCCCGATCATCGGCAAGTCCCAGGGTGCCCTCTCGCTTATCGGCCAGGGAGTCACTGCTGTGCCGGGTCAGATCACGAGCTCGTATAACCAGTTGTGGAACATCGCGATCCAACGGCAGGTTGGACGCGACTGGCTGGCCGAGATTGCTTATGTAGGAAGCCATGGCGTACACCTCCCGATCAACAGTTTCAATCTGAGTCAGCTCGACCCGAGCATGCAGTCATTAGGCAACACGGCCCTCAACAAGAGTGTGAACAATCCCTTTTTCGGCATTATCACCGACCCATTGTCGCCGCTCAGTAAAAAGACGGTGGTGCAGTCTCAGCTGCTCAAACCTTTCCCGCAGTACACATCGATCACTTACTCGCGGCCACTGGCCAATTTCGGCAAGAGCAGCTATAACTCGATGCAGATAAAGCTGCAGAAGCGCTTCAGTAACGGGCTGGCGTTGCTGACGCACTATACTTGGTCGAAGGATCTCGACACAGGAGGTGTGGGGAGCGGTATCGCATTCTTCGACGCAACGCCTATCCAGAACATCTATAACATTGCCGATGAGCGCTCATTGTCCGGTCAAGATGTACCGCATCGCTTCGTATTTACGGCGACCTACGAACTTCCCATTGGTCGCGGCAAGATGATTGGAGCGGACCTGCCGCGCGCTCTTGATGTTTTAATTGGCGGCTGGCAGATCAACGGTGTTTACACGAAACAGAGTGGTACCCCACTTTCGATCATCGCAGCTAATCGTCTGGGGATTGGTAATGCGAGGATGCGAGCGAGCGTTCGCCCAGGTGTGGATCCACACTTTGACGTAGCCGCGGCTCGCAACAACGTTCGCCAAGGAGCGAACTGGTTTAACACCGCTGCGTTCTACAATCCGAATGACGTTCCGAGTATTCCCGGGCAGGACGTGAGCAAACAGTTTGTGCTTGGAAATGTCTCCCGCACTCTCGGCAGCGTGCGTCGAGATCGCTATCACAACATGGACTTCTCACTGTTCAAGGGGTTTCAACTGTCGGAGCAAATTCGCTTCCAGTTGCGTTTGGAGGCGTTTAACTTCTTCAATACCGTGGTTTTTGGCACTCCAGAGACGAACGTGAATTCATCGCAATTTGGTAAGATCACGGGCCAGGCTAACACGCCGCGCAAGGTTCAGGTTGCATTGCGCATCAACTTCTAACTCTGGCCTGGAGGCGAGTGCTTTAGCCGACAACGTTGGCGTTTGCCGTAGAACACGAGCAAACCCGAGTTGCACCCAAGGGCCCGTTACTGCGCCATCGAAAGGAATCCTCGGCTCAGCCGCCACATATGACAGCCTTGCTGCTGCTCCTGGTGTTCGCTGCGTTTGCGGCCCTGATGTTCGCCCGCGTTGTCCCCGCGCTGCTTGCTGTACCGGCGATGGCAATTCTCGTCGCCATCGTTGTCAGGCTTCCTCTCGGCCATCTTTTAAATGACGTGATCGCGGCGGGATCAATCCGATTGGCGCCTGCTTATATCGCCGTCTTCGCCGGGGCGATGATGGGGCGCGTCATGATGCATACCGGAATCGCCGAAGAAATTATTAAGCGCGCTGCTGAGTTTGGCGGCGACCGTCCGATGATCGTTGCCGCTGGTCTGATGATCGTTACCGCCGCACTGTTCACGTCCCTGACCGGGTTAGGCGCGATCATCATGGTGGGTTCTTTGGTGCTCCCGATCATGATGACCCTCGGCGTGCCTCGCAAACTTTCTGCCGTTCTTTTTCTGATGGCCTTCGCAACCGGATTCATTTTCAATATTGCGCTGTGGCGCCTGTACCGCGAAGTCTTACAAATCGCGCCTGCGAGCAACCTGCCGCCGGCAGTCCCAAAATTTGCTGCCGGCTTGCTTTTGGTTACCTGTGTGGCCGTGATCATCCACACATTGATTGCTTTTAGGCGCGCGCGGGGCATGAGTTTCTGGACCGTGGCCGCTCGCGAAGACCTCACGCAGCGCAGCGGCGGCCGCCGCGTCCCGGTAATTTCTTTTTTTACGCCCTTTGTTCCGCTGGTCCTCTATGTTGGCTTCCACTGGAGCGAGTTGCCAGCGTTTCTTGGCGGCGCATTGTTCGGCGTTCTCACGACTGAGCCGCGGCTTGGCGTACGACGTCTCGCAGCTTCTGCGATTCGCGGCGTCGAGGACGGCGCGCCCGCTGTAATTTTGCTGATCGGCATTGGCATGCTTCTCAATGCGTTGACCCTGCCGGCTGTGAAGGCATCGCTGGCACCGATCGTCACGGCACTGCCCTTAAGTTCCCCGGCTGCCTACGTCTTGAGCTTTGGATTGTTGTCGCCGCTGGCGCTGTATCGCGGGCCACTAAATCCTTTCGGTGTTGGCATCGGAGTGTATTCGATCATTTTTGCGACCGGGACGCTTCCCGCATCGGCGCTGCTTGCCGCTATCATGTCCGTCGTACAGGTGCAAAACGTGTGCGACCCGACGAACACGCACAACGTCTGGGTAGCCACATTCACCGGTGTACCGGTTGCCCAAATCACGCGGGCCGCCCTTTTAACGATGATGGGGGTGTGCTTCGGAGGTTTGCTGCTTGGCGCGTCAATGTTTCTACGTTAGATACAAATCGTACCGGATGACACATGCGCTGGAGGAACAGGATCCATGGATTTGCGCCGTGTTTCACGAGTGGGCTCTGCGCCGCGACTATATGCGCTGACGTGCGCACTTTTCTTGCTGAATGTTTTTGCGTCCGCGGGGGCAGCTCAAAAAACGGATACAAATCCGAAGCCTTCGGTGGCCGCAAGTCGCGCCGAGAAAAAATGGCTGAGGCGAACTTTGCAAGGCTTGTCGTTGCGCGAACGAATTGGTCAATTGGTCGTAGCAGCTGTTCGAGGTGATTTTGCAAACTTTCAAAGCGAGCGATTTCTGGCCACGCGCCAGCAGATCCAACAGGATGGACTAGGCGGATTCATTGTTCACGGCGGCGATCCGAATGAAATCGCGGCCCTGACCAACGAAATGCAGCGTCTCGCTAAGGTTCCCCTACTCTTCGCCGCTGATTACGAATGGGGTTTGCGAATGCAATTGCATAGTGGCACGCCATTTACCACGAACATGGCTATTGCCGCCGCCGGGGACCCCGAGTCCGCGTACCGCCTGGGGAAAGTGGTCGCGGAAGAAATGCGCGCCATTGGAGTGAATTGGCTATTCGCTCCGGTTGGCGACATCAACAATAATCCCGACAATCCCGTCATCAACTCACGAAGCTTCGGCGAGGACCCGGAGCGCGTGAGTCAATTCGTCGCCGCGATGGTTCGCGGTGTTCGCGCCGGCGGCGCACTCTCAACAGCAAAACATTTTCCCGGCCATGGCGATACGGCCACGGATTCGCATATTGGTCTCCCGACGATTACCGTTGACCGTAAGCGTCTCGATGCGCTAGAGCTAATGCCTTTCCGCGCAGCCATCAAAGCCGGTGTCGACGCAATTATGACGGCGCATATCGCCCTACCGAGCGTTACCGGGGACGGGATACCAGCTACGCTTTCGCCAAAGCTCACGACGGATTTGCTGCGACGCGAACTCGGTTTTGATGGAATTATCGTCACCGATTCGCTGGGGATGGGGGCAATTGTTAAAGGTTACGGAAATGCCGAGGCTGCGGTAAAGGCAATCGTCGCTGGCGCCGATGTTGTTCTGTTAAGCCCCGACCCGAATGCGGCTATCGATGCGATTGAGGCTGCAGTAAAGCGCGGCGAAATTACGCAAAATAGAATCGACGTGTCGGTGCAACGTTTGCTCCGCGCCAAATATCGTCTTGGCCTTGCCAAACAACGGAAAGTCGATCTGGCCGCTGTGAATCGAATTGTTGAGCGACCCGACGGCATGCGTGATGCCGCTACCGTCGCAGAGCACTCCGTGACGTTGCTTCGCAATCAGAATGATTTGCTTCCGCTCGACCTGGGAAAAACCCGGCAGACATGCTTCATCGTTCTCGCGGCGGATGACGACCCGTCCGAAGGGCGTACGGTCATCCCCCAGATACGCCAGCGTCTGGCGACCGCCACCATACGACGCGTTGATCCCCGCACGACTGCCGCCGAATACGATTCCCTCTACTCTGAAGCGCAACAATTTAATCTCATCGTCATGGCCGCGTTTGTCAAGAGGGCGGCATTAAAGGGTACAGTTGCTCTGCCCGACTTGCAGGCAGCCCTCATCCGCAAGCTGATCGCAGACGGCAAACCCGTTGCGGTACTGGCCTTTGGGAGCCCTTATCTCGTGGCGCAATTTCCCGACGTCCCTGTCTACGTAACGACCTATGCCATCGAAGACGTTGCTCAAGCGGCTGCGGTCCGCGCACTGTTCGGCGAAATTCCTTTTTTGGGGCGGCTTCCTGTTCGCATACCGGGCTTGTTCGAGCTTGGCGCGGGAATTCAGTTGCGACTGCGTAGTGTTAATACTGATGCACCGAAGTGAACCAGGTGCGGTGACGTACCGACTCCGATGGACCGTGCGCCGATGGGATGTATTTAAAAGTCCTTAAAAGGAGCGTTCCCATAAACAACTTCGGGCAACAAGCCGCATCCTTGGCGACTCAGGCAACATCACCGCGGCGCGTCCGCGTTGGTATCGATGTGGGTGGTACGTTCACGGATGTAGTTGTTTTGGATCACGAGACACGTAATGTGATCGCCCAACTCAAGGTGCCGACCACGCACAGCGCACCCGAGGGAGTGGCGCGAGGTATTATCAGCGCGATTGAAAGCGTGCTGGCTGATGTCCGCATTCATGCCGATGAAGTCGTGTTCATTGCGCATTCCACGACTCAGGCCACCAACGCGCTGTTAGAAGGGGATGTCGCCAGAGTCGCAGTGATTGGAATCGGGCGCGGCCTGGGTGCGTGGAAGGCGCGCCGCGATACTCGAGTGCCTCCGGTAAAGCTTGGAGCCGAACAGTGGTTGAAGCCTGACCACTACTTCATCAAATGTGCGAATGGACTCAGCGAATCGGTAATAGATCGGGTCATCGCTCAGTTGCATGCCGCTGGCGGCGAGGTAGTCGTCGCGTCTGAGGCTTTTGGCGTGGATCACCCCGCAAACGAAAATCGAATCACCGACCTGGCGCGCCAAAGCGGAATAATGGCTACGTCCGGCCACGAGGTTTCCAGTCTCTATGGCCTTCGAACCCGTACGCGCACGGCGGTCCTGAATGCCGCGATTTTACCGAAAATGGTGGAGACGGCGGAAATGACGGCCCGGTGCGTTCGCGATGCCGGAATTCGCGCGCCATTGATGATTATGCGTTCCGACGGCGGGGTCATGAGCCTGTCCGAGGTGCATCGACGCCCGATCACCACAATGCTCTCGGGACCGGCCGCAGGTATCGCCGGGGCCCTTCTGCATGAGCGCGTCTCCGACGGCATTTTTATCGAGGTCGGAGGCACCAGTGCGGACATCTCGGTTATTCGCGACGGCGCGCCACAAACGCGCAGCGCGCAAATTGGCGGGCACCGAACATTCCTAAACACCTTGGACGTCCGAACCCTAGGAATTGCTGGCGGCAGCATGGTGCGCGAGGCAGGGGGCACAGTGATTGACGTGGGACCGCGCTCCGCCCACATCACCGGGCTAGGCTACGCATGTTTTGCCTCCGCCAATCAGTTTGCTGATGCTGATCAATTCGCTGACGCACGCATCGTGCATATCCGACCCACGCCGCGAGACCCCGATGACTACGTGGCCATTGAATCCAAAGCTGGAACGCGTCTTGCTTTGACGCCGACCTGCGCCGCTAATGTGCTGGGTCTGGTTCCTGAGGGAAGTTTCGCGAAAGGTAGCGCAACGGCGGCGCGCGCTGCGTTTTTGCTGCTGGGCAAACAGCTGGGCATTACCAGCGAAGAGGCGGCCAACCGGATACTCCATGTGTCCTGCGTGAAAATCAAAAAACAGGTGGAAGAGCTCATCAGCGACTATCGCCTCGATCGTTCTACTCTCGAGTTGATCGGAGGCGGTGGTGGCGCGGCGTCGCTTGTTCCGTATTCGGCCAACCTTCTTGGATTGCCGTTTCGAATTGCGCGCAAGGCGGAAGTAATTTCGACCATCGGCGTCGCGCTTGCCATGGTGCGCGACACCGTGGAGCGCAACATCGTTGACCCATCGCGGGAAGATATTTTACGCACTCGACGCGAAGCCACCGATTCCGTGATAAGAGCGGGAGCCTTGCCGGAAACAGTCGAGGTTCACGTGGAGGTAGACACGCGGCGGCACATCGTTCGCGCTACTGCGTTTGGCACCACGCAATTTAAGCAGGGGGCGGCGCCGGGCGCCATACTCGACGTCGAAGAGTGTCGTCGTGTCGCCGCTCATTCCATGCACGTTTCTCCCGAGCAGGTCACCCTACTGGCCGAGACCGACGGCGCCCGCGTATTTGCGGCAGTACGAGAATCGCGCGGTATGTTCGGATTTTTCACGACCAAGACCCAGATGGTTCGTGTAACCGACCGCACTGGGGTTATTTGTCTGCAGCGCTCCAGCGCCGATGTGTTTCCTTCTTCCGCGGCGGGCATTTCTCGGGATCTTGAACGAATTATCTTTCGGCTCAGTGAATTTGGCGATGCCGGAAAAATGATGCCGGATTTGTCGGTGCTCGTCGCTGCACGAATTGTGAATTTGTCCGGACTAGCGGATGCTGAGCAGGTGGTGGCTCTGGCCAATGCCGAGCTGGAGTCGGTGCCGCAAAACGAAAAGCTTGTGCTGATCGCTTCGTCAAAGAACGCCTGAAAATGGATCCAGGGGTCCTCTTGCCAGCGGAACGCCAAACCGATGTGTTGATCGCTGGAGGGGGCATTGGCGGCTGTGCCGCAGCCATTTCTGTGGTCGAAGCAGGTTTCAAGGCACTACTTGCCGAAGCATCCGATTGGATAGGGGGACAGTTTACCTCCCAGGCTGTGCCTCCCGACGAACATGGCTGGATCGAGCACTTCGGGTGCACGAGGTCGTACCGCGCCTTTCGCGAACAGGTGCGTGACTATTACCGGAAGTTTTACCCGCTGACTCCCGAGGCGCGTGATGAATGCTTTCTTAATCCCGGAAATGGGTGGGTCTCTCCGCTTTGTTTCGAGCCCCGGGTTGCCGTCGCGGTCCTCGAGTCTACGTTGCAGCCCTACGTAAATCGCGGAGCGCTGACAATACTGCGGGAACACCGGCCGATCGCTGTGGAAATGAAAGCCACAACTCGTTTGCGCGCGATAACGTTTCGGAGTTTACGAAATGGCGCTGAGCAGACCATTGCAGCGAATTATTTTCTCGATGCAACGGAGCTTGGAGATGTTCTCCCGTTGGCGAATGCGGAATTCGTCACCGGCTCGGAATCTGATTTGCAAACCGGCGAACCGCACGGGTCGCGAGAAATGAAGCCCGCAAATTCGCAGGCATTTTCGGTCTGCTTTGCGATCGAACACATTCCGCACGCAAATCACATAATCGAAAGACCAAGCCGGTATGAGTTTTGGCGTTCTTACCGTCCCGCCACTCGACCGGCTTGGCCCGGCCCATTGCTGAGCTGGAGGGCTCCGAACCCGCGCACTCTGGAGGCTGTGCAGTACAGTTTCGATCCACATGGTGAAAATGGCCAGGCTTTCTCGGGTCTGTGGGCGTACCGCCGGATTCTGGACAAAAAGCAGTTTGTTGCTGGCGCATATGAGAGCGACATCTGCCTGGTGAATTGGCCAATGAACGATTATTTGCTGGGCGACCTTTTATCAGTCTCCGCTGATGATTCCGGCCGCCATATTGAGGGTGCCAGACAGTTGAGTTTATCTCTGTTGTATTGGTTACAGACCGAAGCGCCTCGTCCGGACGGCGGTCGCGGCTGGCCCGGCCTTCGCCTGAATAGCGGTGTCCTAGGCTCTCCTGACGGACTAGCCAAGCAGCCGTACATCCGGGAGTCGCGCCGCATCAAAGCGGAGTTCACTGTCTGCGAGCAGCATGTCGCTGCAACAATGCATCCTTTGGGCAATCGTGCTGAACAATTCACCGATTCTGTTGGCATCGGTGCCTACCGCATTGATTTGCATCCAACGGTTGGCGGTGACAACTACACTGATGTGCCCGCGCTCCCGTTCCAAATTCCGCTTGGCTCAATGATCCCGGCGCGCCTCGACAATTTGCTTCCTGCTGCAAAAAATATCGGCACAACGCATATCACCAATGGTTGCTACAGGCTTCATCCAGTGGAATGGAATATCGGTGAAGTTGCTGGCGCTTTGTCCGCGTATTGCCTGGAAAGGAATGTTTGCCCGCGAGCCGTTTATAAAGACTCAAGCCTGCGTCGGGAATTCCAGAACAAACTCGTAAAGCGGGGAGTTGAACTCGAATGGCCTGACCATCTTTCGCTGGAGGATGGGAATCCGCACAGGCACGCGATGGTGAGAAATAAAGGCGAGACCCGGCAATGATCAGAGAAATCTTTGTGAATCGGGAGCCCATCGACGGTCTGTGCGGGCTGCCGAGGGAAGGGCGTTTCCGTCACATCGCTGCCCTTGCCGGAAAACTTTGCTCAGCCATGATCGAGCGCTGCCAAACTCGGGACGTGTTTCAAATCTGTAAACTCGCAGGCGTGAAACTCGATTACCGCCGTTGGCCCCTTGTGACCATTGGCGAATGCGAGCGCCGCCCTCCGACCATTCGCGTGAATTTGGCCGCCCTCGATTACATCGAGGGTACTCAGATCGCAATCACTCGGAAGAGTTTTGAGCAAATAATTATCGCGCATGAATTAGGCCATCTCTTGGGAACGGGAAGCGATGCCCTGGCGAACGAAGCCCCTCGGAGCGGGCTCAAGACCGCAGTGACCGAACCCGAGGCCTTGGCATTCGAGGAATATTTTGCCGGCAGTTTCGCGGCGGCCCTGGGCGACCTTTCATGCGGCGAACATGAAAACGTTCGGATGGCCGCTTATTTATGTCGCGTGAAAAGTGCGCAGGACACCTCTAGCTTGAGCGAGGAGAGTATCCAGGAGAATTCACGCGGTTATGCTTGACGATCTGTTTCTCGGGATCGACGGCGGACAAAGCCACACGGAAGCAGTCGTCGCCGACGGAAAAGGCAAGATTTTCGGACGCGGCCGAGCGGGTGCCTCGAACCATGCGAATGAACCCGGGGGTCGCGAGCGTCTTCGGTTGGCAGTCAGTGACAGCGCCAGCGAAGCGCTGCGCGTCGCCGCCTTGCCGCCGCTCGATAAGATTCAGTTTGTCTCGGTTCACTGTGGAATGACTGGCGGCGGGAACTTCAAAGAGCAAGTTATTCGCTCGCTGCTGCGCGCACGCCAAATAACCATAGGTCACGATGCGCCTATCGCACTAGCCGGGGCGACCGGGTGCGAGGCCGGTATCGTTGTAATAGCAGGCACAGGTTCGGTGGCATACGGAGAGAACGCAAGAGGTGTATGCGCACAAGTTGGTGGCTGGGGCTACTTGTTCGGTGATGAGGGAGGCGGATTCGGGATCGCGCTTCAGGCCGTTCGCCGCGCCGCACAAGTCGAGGACGGCTTGTCCAATGCGACGTCGCTCGTTCGTCTGACCCTGCAGCATTTCAAAGTTACTGATCTTCGGAACCTCGTCCAGGCCGTGTACTGTGGCCGGCTGGCACGCGACGAGTTTGCAGCATTCGCACAAACGGTGCACGATGCCGGGTTGTCGGGACTCCGCGAGGCCCGCGAAATCATTAAAGCGAGTACGGAGTCGCTGGCCGACTCGGCTGCGGCTGTCGCGCGAAAGCTGAATTTTGCCGAAACGGAAATGCATCTGTTCTGCGTTGGAGGAATGTTCCGAGGCGTACTGTTCTCGCGAACTTTCGAAGAGGCACTCAAAAATCGTTTGCCCGCCGCGCAAGTGCTGGCGCCAAGATTTGAGCCCGTCATTGGCGCTTTGCTGTTAGCGTATCGGGCCGCTGGCTATGCACCGTGCGAGGAGATCTTGCTGCATCTCGACAAGCAATATAGGAAGGGCATAGAGAGGAAGAGCGGCGAAGCAAGAGATTGATGAGCTCTGTCGCACAATTCGATTCATGGCGAGGCGGACTCATCGTGTCGTGCCAAGCCAGCGCGGAATCGGCGCTTAGCGATCCCCAAATCATTGCGGCGTTTGCACGGGCGGCCGAACGCAATGGCGCTATTGGCGTGCGCATTGACGGCCCGGCGAATATTCGTACAGCGCGCGCAGCTGTCTCGATTCCGATAGTAGGAATCGAAAAGATGCGGGTCGACGGTTTTGACGTTTACATAACGCCGACGTACGAATCAGCGGCACGGGTGGCAACCAGTGGCGCCGACGTCCTGGCTGTGGATGGGACGCCCCGCGCGCGTCCCAACGGCGCTGCTTTGCAGGACATTATTTCCCGCGCACACGCTGAACTGCACCGTCCAGTGATGGCTGACATCGCGAGTTTCGACGAAGCGATTGCGGCGGTGGAAACGGCCGGAGCCGATCTCATTGCCACGACGCTGTCCGGGTATACCAAGGAAACCAAGTCCACTACGCACCCGGATTTTGAGTTGCTTCGCCGCCTCACCTCACGCTTGAAAGTTCCGGTAATTTGCGAGGGTCATGTGCGAACCACGGAGGACCTCCGGCGAGCGTTCGATTGTGGCGCGTTTGCCGTGGTTGTGGGCAAAGCGATTACCGGAGTAGATTGGCTAGTCCGGCAATACGTTGCCGCCACTCCAGGGCAACGGTCGTCAAATTCCCGCATGCGGAGCGAGCAAAAATAGTTCACTTGGGACTGTACATGAAAACGCAGCGTAATCCTGATGGGCACCAGAATGCGCGCGAGCAAGACGATTTGCGCGAGCTTCAAAAGTCGCATATCGGCCCGGTATCTCGCGGGCGTCTCGTGTCGCTCGATGTCTTTCGCGGAATTACGATCGCCGGAATGATCCTGGTGAACAATGCTGGATCGGAACATGATGTTTATTGGCCATTACGGCATGCCCAATGGCACGGCTGGACGCCGACGGATTTAGTTTTTCCATTCTTCCTTTTTATCGTGGGCATCTCGATTACCCTTGCTCTCTCAGGGCGGGTCGAGATCGGCGGCAGTCGCGCGGATCTCATGGTAAAAATCGCCAAGCGCTCACTGATCATCTTTCTTCTGGGGCTGATCATTAATGGCTTCCCTTTTTTCCACCTTCCGGTGCTGCGCATTCCTGGCGTGCTGCAGCGCATCGCTGTGTGTTACTTGCTGGCGTCGATGATATTTGTATTCACCCGCTGGAAAACGCAAGCCGCGCTTGCGCTGGCTTTACCAGTGGTCTACTTCCTGGTGATGACGCTTGTTGCCGCTCCTGGCTTTCAAGCCGGCGATTTGACAAGGCCGGGAAGCCTCGCGAGCTATGTCGACCGTTTATTTCTTGCTGGTCATATTTACAGGAAAGATTACGATCCAGAGGGAATCCTGAGCACTATACCGGCAATCGCCACGACGCTCATGGGGATTCTAACAGGTCACTGGCTCCGCTCGCGGCAGGCCGAGCTTGCGAAGGCTGCCGGAATGTTCGTCGCGGGAACCGCCGGGCTGGTGGTGGGCTGGATCTGGAACGCCTGGTTTCCCATTAACAAGGCCCTCTGGACCAGTTCGTACGTCTTCTTCACAGCAGGTCTTGCGCTTCTTTTTTTCGCTGTATGCTATTGGCTGATCGAGATCCAAAAGTATCGCAGATGGGCTAAGCCGTTTATGATTTTTGGCGCCAATGCCCTGGCTTTGTATGTTCTTTCGACGATTGTCGGGCGCATGATGGGTCTCTGGCATATTGACCGCGGCAACGGCGCTCCGGGCGATCTCAAAACATTCCTTGTGGATCATCTGTTTGCGTCCTGGCTATCCCCCATAAACGCATCGTTATTCTGGGCGATCGCGTACGTTGTTTTCTGGCTGGCGGTGCTCAGTGTCTTTTACAGGAAGAATATTTTTATCAAGGCGTAAAGGCGGTAATTTCTCCTATGCCGGCATGAGCCGGGTTCTGACAGAGAAAGGTCTCCGAGCGGCACAGAAGGATCACGGTAATGTGAACTTGAATGGGTGACCGTGGCTTACGCCGCGGAATCTAAAAAACCGAGACGACCGAGGCCTGGCCCCGGCTAAGTAAAATTCCGAGGTGATTCTGGCTTCCATCGACAACGAGTTTTTGAGTAAGAGAGGAATGCTGATGATGCATTACAGCTTGTTGGTTGCGGTAGTACTGAGCGGATCCGCGCTGACCTGTTCGGCTCAGACCTGTCCCACGCCCGCAGCACTGGCCACGAGCCTCTCCACGGCCCAACAAGCCAGCGTCATTAGCCTATCCGGCGTTAACCCTTTGCAGTGCCCCGAGGTTGCCATGAGCAACACATGGAGCGGAGGCGAATTGATTTTCTCCGACTCTCCGGAATATCCTGACACGTCGGGGATTCTGTATCAGGACGGCAATCTGCCGGCAACCAGCGGCACAAACTACCATCGCGTCTTTCTATATCACGTCAACGGCAATACGGCAGGTCCGCAGAAATTCGCGGTGATTCTCACGAACCTCGGCACTGGCAATGGAACCTTGACGGTTCGGCGTACGGGCACGGCAGGACCCTCGACCAGCTACATGTATGTTGGGAAGGTTGCGTTTGAACGCTGGCTGAACTCGACCAGCTCATCGCCGGTACTTGTGGTCGCGGGCGGCAGCGTCGAGCTGGACACGACCTTCGACGCCCTAGCCGTGAATTACAGTGCCTTGCTGCATGGTATTTGGGACTACTCATTTGACCAGCCGCACCAAATCACTGTTTGTGCCTTGGACCCAGCCGACGATCCAGTCTCGGTCTGCCCGGCGCTCGCCGTCCTCCCCCGCGACACCCACCAGCGCGGCACCTTTCCGAATGCTGATAAGATTTACGATACGGCTGCGGGCGTAAGCATCGACACCGTGGACGGAATCCAGCAGCTACCTATCGCCGCCAACTCCGCCAACGATCCCGCAGCGGTGGGCATTGATGCCACTGATGCCAGTCCGGTCACGCTCGCCGGGAACTACGGCATCGTATATCACCTGCATCTAAGCGCGAAGGCCAGTGACGGCAAGCGTTTAGGGCTTCTCTTCAATCCGCGCGGCGGCGGCTGGGCAGGAGCGGTACGGGCTTTGGCGGGACTGACACCCGGCGGCGTATTCCTAATCCCCCCCGGCACAGCCTCGGTGTGCTGCAACACCGAGGGAGCGGTCGAGGGGAAGTACCAGCCAGGTGCCGGGCTCAGTGTGTGGCTGCAGTTTATGCCCACCGGATCCGCTTCACTTCCGTTGCGCCTGGTCGCGGCACCTTACTGAAGCCAACCTGGGTAAATCCAAAAGCAAAACGTTCAAGAGTGGACTCGAGTCCGCGCGGACATCTCACCCTATCCGATGGCGTGTACGAGTCGTTTTGATATATGAAATGCAGATTTGTCGTATTGAATTTATCAACAAACACTTGTATAGAGTCCCCTGGCGAAATTCTTGCAAATGACGCCGGCGGTAAGCGTGCATGCCACGCCTACCTTGGCACCCCCGTAGGCACCATCGCTAAATATGCCTTCCCCGGGGAGAATCTCCCAAGTCGGTGTTGAGCATCTCTCGATTCAAGCCCCGGAGGGCACCACGGTTTACAGTGCCATTACGATGGATAGCGTAACTGACTCTTGGGTACAGGACGTCGTCGGTCAAGAGACACAGAACGCTTTCAATGTTAATAAAAATGCGAAACGCATTACGTTGCACCAGTTCATCAATAATGTCAGCGTTACACAGACACGTGCCGCCGGTACCGCCGATTTCTCAATCGCAGGCACGCAGGTCTTCGTTAATACGTGCCAGTCGAATGGTACGGGCGACTGGCCCTTGGTAACTGCATCAACAGGCAAATATGCGAACGGCTTGGTGCCGATGCGGTAGCGAATATCGGCTATAGCGGTAGCTGCGACGTACCATCCGAGCCCATTTCGGCATGGCGCTGGTGAGAGAATTCGCAGCGAAACGGATTCTACATGACCGGAAGATTGCTCTCTCACAAAAAGCGGGTTCGCCCCGGGAGATTCCGCTCGGTGCGCGCTTCATGTTCGGAAAAGAAGCCGACGATGCCTTCAAAGGAGCTCACTATGCGTTCCACAGTTCTGGCCTGCGCTGCACTCGTTGCCTTTGTCATCATGCCCCTGCGGCAGAACCTCGCGCCTGCCCCAGATGCGGCCCAGGAAAAGCGCCTTCAGTGGTTCCGCGAGGCGAAATACGGACTATTCATCCATTGGGGCCTCTATGCCATTCCTGCCGGCCAGTGGCACGGCAAGCGATCCCTCGGTCTCGGGGAATGGATTATGAATCGCTCGCAGATACCCGTTCGCGACTACCAGCGCCTGGCATCGCAGTTCAACCCCGTGAAGTTCAACGCGGACGATTGGGTGCGCCTTGCCAAGGACGCAGGTATGAAGTACATCGTGATCACGTCGAAGCATCACGACGGGTTTGCAATGTTCAACTCGAAAGCGAGCGGGTACAACATCGTGAACGCTACGCCCTACAAGCGCGACATCCTCAAAGAGCTGGCTGATGCTTGCGCACGTCAGGGGATGAGGCTCGGTTTCTACTACTCGCAGTCACAAGACTGGCACGAGCCAAATGGGGCTGGCAACGATTGGGATTTCGGGCCTGACGAAAAGAAAGATTACGATCAGTATTTGCGCGGCAAGGCGGAGCCGCAAGTCCGCGAGTTGCTAACCGGATACGGGCCTGTCGCGCTGATCTGGTTCGATACCCCGCGCATGATGACCGGCGATCGCGCGCAACGGTTCGCCGACATCGTCCGTTCGTCGCAGCCCAACACTCTCATCGACGGAAGACTGGGCGCCGAGGGCGATTACCGCAGCACCGGCGACAACGTCATTCCCCCCGAGGTGCAAGGCGGAGCATGGGAAACCCCGGCAACGATCAATCACACCTGGGGCTACCGCGCAGACGATACCGATTGGAAGTCGCCCGGTCAGATTACATTCAAGCTGGTTGACATTGTCAGCAAGGGCGGCAACTACCTTCTAAACGTCGGGCCCATGGCGGACGGCGTCATTCCGCAACCGAGCCAGGATATCCTCCGCACAGTAGGCCGGTGGCTGCGGGTGAATGGCGACGCTGTGTATGGCGCAGGCGCGACGCCGTTCGGCGAAGATCTCGGCGAGCCAAGCAGCCGGGGCGCGAAAGACGTGCGCGGTGCCCCTCTCGTCTATCAGCAGACTCAGTGGCGTGTTACCACCAAGCCCGGGAGACTTTATTTTACTTTTTTCGACGAGCCTCGCGCGTCGTTCCCGCTTCCGCTGATAAAGAACGCCGTGAGACGAGCTTACCGTCTCGCCGACAATGCCCCGGTCAGCCTCAGGACCGAGAACGGACGCACCGTGTTAAACATCGAACGACCAATTCTGGACCCCATGGCGACCGTGATCGTAGTCGAGTTCGAAGGAAGGGAAGTGGAGCCCATTAAATAAGGCTGCGACGCGCACAAAGGCGGCCCAGACTGAATGGTTCATTTTGTTTGGTAGGGAAATGGGTATCGACTTTGCTCACCCTCTTCTTGGGGTGCGGTTGGGGCGGTTGGGGTATGCGGGTTGAACTCGGGCCCAGCGGCCGTTATCATGCTGACGTGCGTGGGAGGGCCGGTGAGCTTGTACATGGTGATCGAGAGCTTCAAGAACGGAGATGCTGTGCCGGTCTATCGTCGATTTCGAGACCGCGGACGGTTGGCGCCAGCGGGGCTCTCGTACGTGTCGAGCTGGGTAAACGATGAGCTGGATCGCTGTTACCAGCTGATGGAAACACAAGAGCGTGCGCTCCTAGATCAATGGATCGCCAATTGGAGTGACATCGCTGATTTTGAAGTGCACGCGGTCATTAGCTCGAAGGAGGCGGCCGAGAAAATTGCTCCGCGGCTCTAAACCCGGCCTCTTTGCCCCTACCCGCAGAAGGCGCGACAATGACCCGATCGCGCCGATTTTGTGGTAGCCCGTCCGGCCAGTCGGTAACCCTTCATACTTCCAAGAATTTATAGCCACTTCAAGTATTGTGGCAGTGAATGCAACTGATCAACGTGATCCGGCGCGGAATTGCCGGCATAGCCGATCAACAGAAATTTGCCCTGCCGTACCTCGCTGAGCTGTTGAGTTCCCATAGGCCCCCATTGGACCACCGCGCGGCGGGTGAGACCCAATTGCTCGAGCAGATAATCGGCCGTCTCTGTCGTGCTGACGTAGGTGCCCGGGAAGATTTCCGAATGTGTGATGATCACGCGCTTTCTGCCAGCGATGGCGTCTCCGCCGAGCTGGAGAAACGTTTGGAGGCTGTCTGCCTGGAGCTGTGATTCAAGCGGGCCGGCCTTGTCACCGCTATAGCCGGTGTGAATGCCGTCGATCAGTAGTACCTTTTGTACGCGCGCATAAGACTCGGTTGATTTCAAGATTTCGCGAATGGCGCCGCACCCGGCGCTCCACCCAAGGCCACCGGAGCGAACGTAACACCTGCCTTCTTCTCCGCTTCGCGCAGCAGGTTCGGAAACCGCTGGGCATCGGCAAAAGCGCGCGCGTAAACGCCCGAGCCTGCTCCGATCTGAATCGAAATCACGGCAGTGTTAGAGCTGCGTGCCGCCGCAACCTCCGGCAACCACGTACCGCCGTGAAAAAAGAAAAGCAGCGGCGTCGAGGATTTCAACTTAAGCCTGGCCGGTAAGAAGAGCGCGCCAAGCTCGAGTGCCTCGCGGCGGCCGGGTGGTGTCGTCTCCTGAAGTCGCGGATGGGCGCGCGTGTGCTCCACCATCGGCGATGGATTCTGAGGCAGTTGCGCCGCAGCCGCTCCATAAAGGCCCAGCGCGGCCGAGGCCAGGAGAAATTCAAAGCCCCTGGGCCATTTCGAGATCCACCTCACAGAATTCACCGCGCCGATCTTACCATTCAGACAGGCGTCCCGATCGGACCAAAACGCGTAGACAACCTGGGAAGCGGTACGCACACCCTATCGACCCTGCCCAGTACTGGACAGAGCCGCGCGGGTTCCGGCCTTAGGTGCTGTTCACTGGTTTGTGTAACCGATAGCCGCTGTGCTGATGTCACTTGTATCCCGGCAAAAAAAACGCTCGGCCAGTGGTACACTCCGCACTTTGGAGGATCGAGATGACCCCGCAGCGGCGCTTTGTGGCTTTATTGGCTTTGCTAGTTCTCGAGGCTGGCGGAATGCTCACGGTTGCTTTTGGCCAGCAGGCATCGCCACAAATCGATCCGAGTCTCTACTCCGGCATGCGATGGCGGCTGATCGGGCCGCATCGCGGGGGGCGCGTAACAACAGTCGCCGGGATCGCGGGCCAGCCGGGAATCTATTACATGGGAACGCCGGGCGGTGGAGTTTGGAAAACGACCGATGGCGGAGACGTGTGGAAACCAATTTTTGATCAGGAGCGGGTGGCGTCGATCGGAGCGCTGGCGATTGCGCCGTCCAACCCCAATATCCTTTACGTAGGCACCGGCGAACAGACCCCTGGGAATGGCGTGTATAAGTCGATAGACGGAGGCACCAACTGGACAGGCGTAGGCCTGCGCGAGACCATGTATATCACTTCCCTGATCGTTGACCCGCATAATCCAAACCTGGTCATTGCCGGCGCGCTTGGAGCACCGACCTTTGGCGGCGGCTCCGCACCCAGCACCGAACGTGGCGTATTCCGATCCACCGACGGCGGGAAAACGTGGACCAAGACTCTCTATAGAGACAATCTGAGCGGTGTTTCAGATATGTGTTCCGATCCAAGCAACCCTCACGTTCTGTACTCGGCACTATGGAATCCGCGCAATGCTGCCGCAATGGAAGGTCCTTCCAAGGAGCCGGATGGGTG
Organism: Candidatus Dormiibacterota bacterium; assembly: GCA_035602605.1. GTDB lineage: Bacteria > Acidobacteriota > Terriglobia > Acidiferrales > UBA7541 > DASQHY01. The sequence continues at coordinate 12,778 of DATNLZ010000030.1, read as the reverse complement.
GATTTATAAGTCCACCGACGGGGGTGCGACTTGGAAGCAACTTCCGGACACCGGCTTGCCGAGTGGACCCTTGGGTCGCGTTGGACTTACGGTCGCCCCCGGCAATTCCGGAAAGCGCATTTTCGCCATCATGGCCGCGGGCTTGTTTCGGTCGGACGATGGAGGCGAGTCCTGGCACAAGATAACGAAGGATCCGCGTGTGACCGGCAACTCCTACATTTGCCATGTGTACGTAGATCCGGGCGATGCCGATACGGTCTATGTGATGCAGACTTCGATCTATCGCTCGGCGGATGGGGGTAAAACGTTTGTGGCTTTCAAAGGTGCACCGGGCGGAGATGATTACCACGTAATGTGGATCGACCCGCAGAATCCCCGGCGCATGATTCTAGGCGTGGACCAGGGCGCGACAACCAGTGTGGACGGGGGCAAGACGTGGAGTTCCTGGTATAACCAGCCGACCGGGCAGTTCTACCACGTCATTACCGACCACCAATTCCCTTACATTGCCTATGCCGCGCAACAGGACAGCGGAACGGCAGCGGTGCCGAGCCAAAGCGATTACGGCGAGATCACCTACCGCGATTGGTTCTCGATTGGTGGATTTGAATTTTGCTTTATCGCGCCGGACCCGCTGAACCCGAACATTGTCTATTCAGGCGGATGGTACGGCAGCGTGGTGAGATTCGACAAAACGACCGGACAAATCGCGCACGTCTTTGTTCGTGGACGCAAATACCGCACGGTGCAGATGGCGCCGCTGATTTTTTCACCACAGGATTCGGGCAAGCTCTATTTGGGAACGCAGTATGTTCTAGTCACTACAAATGGGGGCGACAATTGGCAGACCATCAGCCCGGATCTGACCGAGCGGCCGGCTGCGATCGAGGGCCAAGCGGCGGATGAAAAAAACCACCCAGCCACGGGGCCCGCAGAGAAACGCCCGAATCGCGGTGCCATTACTTCTCTGGCACCCTCGCCGTTGCAGGCAGGGGTGATCTGGGCGGGTACCAGCAATGGGCTAATCCAGCTCACGCAGGACGGGGGCGCAAGTTGGCAAAACGTGTCGCCTCCGGAACTGCCAGATAAGAACATGGTCATTACGATCGAGGCTTCGCATTTCGATGCGAAAAGTGCCTATACGACTGTGCAGGTGCGTCAGGATTCAAGCGCTTACGTTTATCGCACTCGCGATAGCGGTAAAACCTGGCAGAAAATAATAGAGGGGCTGGCGCGGGACTGGGTCGTTCGCGTGGTACGCGAGGATCCGGTACGTCAAGGAATGCTCTATGCGGGCACGCAAAATGGCGCGTACGTTTCGTTCGACCACGGCGACCACTGGCAATCGCTGCAGCTGAACTTGCCGACTACCGACGTACGCGATTTGGCCATTCATCAAAACGATGTTGTGGCCGCAACGTACGGGAGGGCGCTCTGGATTCTTGACGACGTCTCGCCGCTGCGCCAGGCCAGCGCACAGATGGCCAGCTCCAATGCAGTTCTGCTGCGCCCGGCAAGCGCAATCCGTACGCGCTGGGATAACGACCAGGAAACACCATTACCGCCGGAAGTTCCTGCGGGGGAAAACCCGCCCGACGGGGCCATCCTCGATTATTTTCTGAACTCTCGTCCCGCGGGTGAACTTACGCTCGAGATTCACGATTCGCAGGGGAATATGGTGCGGCAATTCACAAGCGTGCCCCCGCCGCCGGATACCGCAATCAAGAACGTTCCGGATTATTGGTTTCGACCTGCTTCGGTGCTGACGAAGAATGCCGGGCTGAATCGGTTCGTGTGGGATCTGCGGTATCAAGCGCCAGCGGCGCTACCTTACGGATATTTTGGGGAGCTGCTTGACTACGTCGAATACGCGCTTACTAACAACGCGATCGCGGGGGAAACACCCAGTGAACAGCCGCAGGGCGCGCTCGTCGTCCCTGGACAATACGAAGTTGTTTTGATCGCCGGCGGCCAGCGGATGCGACAGACGTTTTCAGTGACTCTCGATCCGCGTATCCACGTGCCGCCGGACGCCCTGGCTCGACAATTGAGTGCCGCAAAGAGAGTTTCCGCGGGGTTAAAATCGAGCAACGACGGGTATCACTCAGCGGCTGCCTTGCGCTCTGCGCTGGCCGAGCGACAAAAAAGCCTTGCTGCGCTCGCAAAAGATAATCCACAGACCAAGGAAGCGAGCGAAGCCACGAAAGATCTCGACTCAAAAATTGACGCGGTTGAGAACGGGACTCCGGAAGCTCCCGGGTTTGGACCGGTGAACCGGGAGCTCGCGCGCATTTTGTTCATGGTTGAGAGCGGTGATGCCGCTCCATCAGAAACAGCGCAAGATGCCATTGCCGAGTCCTGCCGATCGCTCAGTAAGGATTTCGCGCAATGGCGCGAACTTAATACTCAGGTCCTGCCGCCACTGAACGAACTTCTCGAAAGAAACAAACTCGCTCCGCTGCGCACCGTCACGACCAACTCAGCCACGTCGACCCCCGACCCCTGCCACGAATAGGCCGTCAGCCGAGCGGCCGACATCTCCGTCCAACGAATCTTGACATCCAACGAATCTTGACTTGACTAGTTTTCGCGAGAGCCTTACGGTATTGCCCGAGCCAGATTCGGCGTTTCAGCTGCGATTATGAAACCTTTGCTACCAAACCTGAAACCGATGAGCAGGCCGGTGATTCTTTTTGTTTTGGCTGCGGCAGTTCTATTGGCCCTAACCGGGCTTGCGGATGAAACTTCCCCGACCGCTCGCCTCATCGCGCTTGCGCGCCAAGGTCCTGGCTCTGCCGAGTTCCGCGCAGCGCTCCTGACCACCTTCAGTCAGGCCGACCTCGAGGCGGGTAAAGCAGTGGCGGGATACGGCGCGGATTTTCTGTGTGCGATTAAGAGCGCGACTCGTCCTGCCTTGTATGTTGATAACGTTGCAGGCCCGGCGATGGTGGAGATCTCCGGGACCGATCTATGGTTTGCACTGGGCCAAATGAGAACCGGGACCTCGCACTCGTTCTATTACACCGTACAAGGAGCACGATTCGGCGGAAGGACCGACGTCGCGGCCTATGGACCAGACTCTTATCCGCACGCTCGTGTGCCTCAGGGTAAGCTCTCGGAGAAGCTCCTACATACCAGCAAAATCTATGAGGGCTTGCAAAGCGAGTATTGGATTTATGTTCCGGCGCAATACGACCCTGATGTTGCGGCCGCGCTGATGGTCTGGCAAGACGGTGCCTCCTACATCAAACGCGATTCTGACGGTATTCGAGTGTTGGACGTCCTGGACAATCTGATTTACGAAAAGAAAATACCGCTGATGATCGGCATATTCATGTCGCCCGGCGATATTAGCAACGCGCCCTCCAGCAAGACCTACGAATTTGTAAATACGTTCTCCAAATCCACCGGAAGAACGCTGAAAGATTCGATGCGCAGCGTGGAATATGATACGGTCTCGGACCGCTACGCTCGGTTTCTGCGCGACGAAATCCTTGCCGAAATTGCATCGAAATACAACATCCGACGTGACGCTTACAGTCGCGCAATCACAGGCCTTTCATCCGGGGGAATCTGCGCGTTTAACGTTGCCTGGCAACAGCCGGACCAGTTCAGTCGCGTCCTGTCTTGGATCGGCAGCTTCGCAAGTATCCAGTGGCAACCGGGGGTTGTCGATGGAGGGAACGTGTATCCCAACAAGGTGCGTAAAGAGCCCCGGCGGAACATCAGAGTCTGGTTGCAGGATGGTTCAGACGACCTGGAGAACCAACACGGAAGCTGGCCACTGCAGAATATCCAGCTGGCCAATTCGCTCAAGCTGCGGGATTACGATTTCCACTTCAGCTTCGGTCACGGCACGCATAACGCAGCACATGGCAGCGCGGAGTTCCCCGAGGAAATGACTTGGTTGTGGCGCGGCTACGATCCTTCCAAGACGGAACAAGTCTACGAGATAGAACCGTCGGAGAAGGCCAAGCCGCTGTTCCGCGTGGCGATTTATAACCGCGGCGCCGAATAGTTACATCTCGTCCCTACCCCATGCAGAACCGTTTTGAAACGCCGACCAAGTGACGGTGGACTGACGGAGTAGTTTCCGAATACACGACGGTTCGTCCGGAATCACCCAAAGGCAGCGCCCGAGTGGCCTACGATGGCGCATGGCCAGGTTTCATTCGTTTGGCGTGGCTGCTGCAAGATGTTTCCTGACTCGGAACGGTGACGTGACTTGGGGCAAAGGAGTTCCTCCTAGAGCGATAGAATCTGGAAAATGTCAGCCGCCATCGGAAGATACTTGACGCGCAGGTTTTTCTCCTATGCATTAATGATCGCGGTCCTGCTGGCCGTGCGTCCGTGGCTGTGGCAAGGCGTTCGGGACGCGTATGTCGGATACTCGGGAACCGTTGTGGCGAAAGGAGATTATCTGTGGATCCCGTTCCGGGGTCCCGACTGGTACATCATCCTGCAAGATTCGCACGGTCGCCGCACAAAGAGGTACGTAAGCGCTATTGGCTATGGCTACTGCAATGTCGGAAGCTACGTCGTAAAGAAGAAGGGACTTGGCGAATTTCCGCGAACCCCCGGAGATCTGACGCCACGGGAGTTCGAGCAGCTGGTGCGGCGTAAGCAGAAACAAAAATAGCTGTCACGTTCGCACCCAAACCTAACTCAGGCATGATTAGGTTCGGCATCTAGCCCCCGTGTTTCTATGCAGTTGTACGTTTTTCCGGCATGCAGATCTTTGTACTCCTCGGTGAGCCCGCTGGGCCATTCGATCACCACCCCGTCGATTTTTTCACGCATTCCGAGACCAAACGTTACCGGCAATTCCGATTGAGAAAGGTAGCTGGAGCCCCCTCGGACCATCCTCGATTGGGTCTGCCCCGCATGGAAAATGCGGACCGACGAGCCGATCGCATCGCGATTCGACTTCGTACCCTTGAGGTGAAATCGAATGCTCCGAGGATGCCCCTCTTGATCGTTCCGGTATAAGTACGCTGGCCCATTGTTGGTGGTCAGGAGGATGTCCAGGTCGCCGTCGCGGTCGAAATCGCCGAAGGCCAGTCCCCGTCCAACTTTCGGAGTCTCAAACCCTCCTCCGACCTGATCTGCCACATCATGAAACTTTCCGCCACCCCGGTTCAGGAACAGTTGCGGCGGTTGCGCGTATCCGGTGTTGCCGCGGATATTCCGGACGGTTTCATCGATGTGCCCGTTGGCCACCGCCAAGTCCAGAGCGCCATCAAGATCCACATCAAGGAACATGCAGCCAAATCCGAGGGTGTTCCGCGACGCTGCCCCGATGCCGGACGGAATGGACACGTCGTCGAAAACTCCCGGAGCGCTGGCGCGATAAAGACCGATCATTTCATTGTCGAAGTTGGTGATCACCACACCGGGCTTCCCCGAACCATCGAAATCTCCGGTGTCGACGCCCATGCCGGCGCGTGCTTTTCCTTCCATGCTGAACGCCAGACCGGCCTCCACCGCGATGTCCTTGAATTTGCCGTTCCTCAAATTACGGTACAACTTATTGGGTTGCGTGTCGTTGGCCACTAGCAGGTCCGGCCAGCCATCGTGGTCGTAGTCGAACATCGCCACGCCGAGGGATTTTGAGCTGCTGTCAAAAATGCCGCTGGTTGCAGTTACGTCTTCGAATGTTCCGTTGCCGCGGTTACGGAAGAGCCAGCAGGTATCCCCGCGATACGCCTCCGGCGTGCAATACGATTTGTGCGAGCCATCGAGGCTACAGAAGACATCGTGCTCGGTAGACCAGCGCACATAATTGCACACGAAAAGATCCAGCAATCCGTCACGGTCATAATCAAACCATAGTGCGGAAGTGCTGAAGCCCTGGCGCCCGAACAGACCGCTCGAACGCGTGGCATCCGCAAAGGTTCCTCTGCCGGTGTTGCGAAAAAGACGGCTCTGCCCCACGCAAGTGACGAAAATGTCGGGGAACCCATCGTTGTTGTAATCGCCGACGGCCACTCCTATTCCGTACATCTCGACGTCGAGGCCGGCGCTTCGCGTCACGTCTGTAAAGGTACCGTTGTGGTTGTTGCGGTAGAGCCGCAACGTGGATCGCTGTCGTTTGTGTCCGGGCCAGTCCATGCCGTTGACAAGCAGGATGTCTTGCCAGCCATCGCCGTCGTAATCGAAGAATGCGCAGCCCGAGCCCAGCGTCTCTGGGAGCAATTTGCCGCCATAAGCGCCGCTGTTGTGCCGGAACTGGACCCCCGCCGCGTTGGTAACATCGGTCAGGCGGAATCCCAGAGAAGAGGCGGGAGTCGCGACCCTCTGGGGTGTCCCCGCCGTGGTTAGTCCTGCGCCGAATGCCGTGAAAAGAAAGTCTCGCCGGTTCACGGCAGGTTCACCAGACCATTTCGAATCGCGTAGACCACCAGCTCTGCCGTCTTGTGAATTCCCAGCGTATCCATGAGATTGGCGCGGTGCACCGCAACGGTATTCACACTGAGATTCAAGTCCGCCGCGATCTCCTTGTTCGACTTGCCGGCCACGATGTGTTTCAGGATTTCCAGCTCGCGTGGCGTCAATCCTCCGCGGCGCTCTCCCTTGAGGGCGTCCGGACGGGGGACTTGCGGGTCGAGCACGATGATGCCTGCGGCGATGCTCTTCACCGCGCAGACCAGGTCGAGGTCCATAGCATTTTTCAACACGTAGCCTCGCGCACCCGCTTCGAGCGCCTGGCTCACCAGCGTCTCCTCGGAATGCATGCTCAACATCAAAATTCCCGCTTCCGGAAATTTCTCCAGGATTTTTCGTGTTGCTTCGATACCGCTCAGTTCCGGCATCGCGCAGTCCATCACCGTAACTGTGGGCCGCAGTTCGCAGGCCAGGCGCACGGCTTCTGTACCGTCGCTGGCTTCTCCAACGACGGAGATTTCCGGGTCATCTTCCAGCATGCGGCGGAATCCGCGCCGCACCAGCGCGTGATCGTCAGCCAGCAGAACTGTAATCTTACGGGCCATGGGCATCCACTTTGACGCGGGGAATCTGGAGACGGACCTTGGTCCCGCCTTGCGCGCTCGGTGAGATTGCCAGCGTGCCGCCAATCAATTCAGCGCGTTCCCGCATGGCCACCAACCCGATCCCGCGTAGCATCTTTTCTTCTGGCACGAAACCCGTGCCCTGATCTTCCACTTCGAGCTCCAGTGAATCCGGAGAGAATCGCAGCCAGATCCAGGCGTCACTGGCCCCGGAATGCCGGCTCACGTTATTCAGTGCTTCCTGCAGTACGCGATAGATATGCACGCCGGCGCTGGTCTCCACGGGAAATGACTGTCCCGTCTTCTGGTAATGCAGCGCAAGGCCTGTTTGCCGTTCCACCGTGGGAATATACCAGTCAAGAGTGCTTTCTAATCCGGCCTCTTCGAGTAGTACAGGATGGAGCGCCTGGGAAAGCATCCTGATATTGTTTAGAGTCGATTGCGCGATCTCCTGAACCTCCTGCAGATCTTTGCGCAGGGGCGACCCTTCCGGGGCTTGCTTGCCCGCGCGGCCCAGCACCGATCCGATCGCCGTCAGGACCTGCCCGAACTCATCGTGGAGTTCGCGGGAAATGTGCCGCAGTGTCGATTCCTGCGTCGAAATCAGTTTCTGCGCCAAATCGCTCTGCTGCTCGGAAAGCTCTGCCATGTGCGCAAAGATCTGGCGGTTGCTGCGGATCAGGTACAAGCTCGTCAGAACTATGGTGATGAGCGTTGCCGCCAGGAAAATATAGAGCTGCCGCTGCACACCATCGTAAATCTGGGCGATGCGTGTGGCGGCCTGCTTCTCGCCTTCGTTGTTTTCCACCAGCAGCCGTGAAACCGCCGTGCTGAGGGCCTGCTGCCGCGCCTGAAGCGACAGGCGAATCTGTTCTCGTGCCTCCGCCTCCTGGCCGTTCTGCGCCAGCCCGAACATCCGGTTCGCGGCGTCCCAGAACTGCGCCACCGATTGAAAAAGGTAACGCCGTTGCTCCGGAGTGCGGTTCGCTCCGCCCAAGCTCTCTTCCAGCTTCAAGCCGGTGTCCAGGTCCTGGTGAATGCGTTCGAACTGTGCGGTCCATGCCGTAAGCGGATAAGGTTCCGTGGTGTCCAGCATGTCTCGCATGGCCAGCGCGATGGAATTGAGATCGTTCTGGATGCGCAACAGTTGGAGCGAGTCTCGCCGGTTTCGATCCACCATCTCGCTCTGAAGTCTTCGCAGACCCGTGAGCTGAACGGTGATGTAAGACGCGTAAGCCAGCACGGCGGCCAGCGTGATGACCAGCCCCAGCAGCAGTCCGTTCGTGGGTGAGCGTTGCGAGGGTGGAGCATTCTGCACGGACTAAGAATACCTCACGCCGCCGTTTGCCGGCGCAGCAGAAGCACTAGGCAAATCATGGTAATCGTGCACACCAGCGGCACCAGCAATCCCGCGCGCAAGCTACCGGAGTATTTCGAAAATCCGACCAGCCATGGACCTACCGATCCAAGACCCAAGGCCAGTGCTAACGAGAAGCCTTTTGCTCGTCGACGGAATCAGGAGCATCGATCCTACCGCTATCAGGCCAAGCGTTCCCGGCACCAACGGCCCTCATGCAAGCGCAACAACGCAAGTGGCGCGAAGGCACGGCGCGACATGAGCCCGGTATAGAAAAACATGCGCGCCAGCGCCATAGCAGTGGGGGCGCGAGGCAGCTCCGCGTGGACAAACAAGGGGAAGAGTGGTTGAGCCGTGCAGGTTGATGGGAAGTCGGACGGTCGTGTGCTACCGGTGAACTGCTCGAACAAGCGCGGGAAGCCGCTGGCGGATGGCATGGAGGGAAGAGGACCGGCCAAGGGGAACTGGGGAGTTTATGTCAAGGCATGTGCATCTCACAACGTCAGTTGAACACCGGTCGGCAATGTAAATTCGAATTTTGCTCCATTCGGAGTTCGGCGTGAAGCCGACAGCTTGCCGCCGTGGCTCTGAACGATCGAACGACTTATGGATAATCCCATGCCGATCCCTTGCGGTTTAGTTGAGAAGAATGGATCAAACACTCGCTCCATCTGGTCCGGAGTAAGACCCGTTCCTGAATCTTCCACGGAGACAATCACAGCTTCCGCTTCCTTTGCGGACCGGATCAGGATTTCACGCGGACCGTCCGAAATCGCGCGCGTCGCGTCCACGGCATTCATGATCAAATTGACCATCACCTGCTGCAGTTGGACGCGATCGCCCCGGACCCGAGGGAGGCCAGAAGCCAGATCAGTCCGCATCTCAACCTGGTGGCGCGACACCTCACTGCCTAGAAGCCAAATTACTTCCTGAATAGTCTCATTGACGTTCAATTCGACCTTTCCGGTGTTCTGCTTTTTCAAGAGCGTTCGTATGCGCGAAATGATCGAGCTTGCTCGGTTTCCATCGTTGACGATTGCTTCGGCGGCTTCTCGCAAATCATTGAGACTTGTAGTGTCGCTCGCGAGTCGGCGTAGGCAGAAGCTGCCATTCGTGACGATCGCGGTAAGGGGCTGGTCGACTTCGTGAGCAATCGAAGCAACCAGCTCGCCCATGGCGGTGACGCGCCCCACATGCGCCAGCTCCGCCTGCGACTGCTGCAATGCGGCCTGGACGCGTTGTCGCTCCTCGATTTCCTTCCGCAGCACATCATTTACCGCAGTGAGCTGCTGCGTGCGCTCGACCACTCGTTGCTCGAGCTGGTCATTGAGTTTCTTGATCTCTGCCTTGGCTTGCCTCAGCTCGGCGGTCTCGACTATCTCCCAGACCCTGTTTCTCCTGGCAATGGCGAACTGGTGCGTGCGCGTCACATCGAGAATTTCAGCGGCGGTGCTGTTGGCTAACGGATAGCTGCAAAGCGCAAGCATCCGCCGGCTGGCAATGAAGTCATTGACCTCTCGTTCGTACTCGTTGAATGTCCTCCAATCTTTTTTTTCCAGCCAGGCTGTGCTCCCGCTCAGGCGTAATCCGGCGTAGCCGTTAGCTAGAGCATAAGCAAGTTTCTCGTTCCACTTTCTGAGAACTCTTCCCAGGTCAAGATCTCGGTTATCGAGATAAAAGTCGCGACCACCGAGGAGCTCCATGCTGTGGTTTTTCCAGTAGCGATCAAACCCGGCAATCGAGAGCCGCAAGGCGCTCTTCACTTCCGCTTCTGTCAAAGGCTCTGCAACCACCCACACACAGAATTCGCCGGCTTCCAACCCAACCTTGAAGTAAGGAACCAAAGTGTCGAGCAAATCTTCTTTCGTTTCGTGGAAGAGAAAGAAGTGCGTCCCCCAGGGAACATCGCCGATCGCACCGATCCCAGTCGTCCTTACTTCTGATTCCATTCGTAGTGGCCGGGAAATCTCAGTGCTAGGGATGCGAGATACCAAATCCATGGAGGGTCCCCCAGCTTTTACATTCCTGTGGGAGCAGCTTGCGCGAATGTCGCGTGCCTATATTCGTATCACCGCGAGCCTACGGCTGTCAATAGGGGAGGGTGTTGTAGTTAGCCATTCGATTCCGTGGTCCGGGTGATCACTTGAACGTAACCGAACTGTGGCATCGAACGTCTTTGGTTTAGAGGTTCAACAAGTCTTTTTCAATACAGGCGTAGGACAATGTGTTCCGATGACTGAAACTGTGCCGTCTATGGTTTTCGTCGTGGATGATGATCCATCCATTCGCGATGCTATCGGGCGTCTGGTCGGAACCGTAGGTTTGCGAGTGGAAACGTTCAGCTCGGCGCGCGAATTCCTCCGGTCCAACCGTCCGCAGGCGCCTAGCTGCCTGGTTCTCGACGTGAGATTGCCGGGAATCAGTGGAATTGATTTTCAACGCGAGTTGAGTGCGGCCAACATCCTGATTCCGATTATCTTCATCACCGCTCATGCCGACGTCCCGATGAGTGTTAAAGCCATGAAGGCTGGAGCTATAGAATTTCTGACCAAACCTTTTAAGGATCAGGATTTGCTAGATGCCGTTCAGCTAGGGATTGAAAAAGACCGAGCTCGTCGTTTGAGTGAGGCCGAACTCAGTGAGCTCCAGCATCGCCTGCGAACGCTGACTCCGCGCGAGCGTGAGGTGCTCCCGCTCGTGGTCTCAGGCCGTCTCAACAAGCAGGTCGCAGCGGAAATCAATGCCAGCGAAGCTACCGTAAAAGTCCATCGCAGCCAACTGATGCGGAAGATGGGAGCAGAATCAGTAGCTGACCTGGTGAGAATGGCCGGGAAACTGGGAATTTCCGCCGCTGGCCCTAAAGCTACCTCTTCTTTACCAAGGTAGGATACCTCTTCACCTATCGCCAATAGTCTCACCCAAGACTGAGGTGATACTGTCCTTCGTGAGTATTGTGCTGGCCCATGCCAACGGCTCACAAGATCTCGGTGGTGGACGACGACGAGTCCGTCCGCCAGGCGACAAGGAGACTCATTCGTTCCTTGGGATATGACGTGGAGGTCTTTGCGTTGGCCCAGGAGTTCCTGCAGTCGCCCCGTCTTTTCGAGTCAGCATGCCTCATTCTCGACGTGCAAATGGGCGGCATGGATGGGCTGCAGCTTCAGCGTCACTTAAAGGCAGCGGGCTATCAAATTCCCATCATCTTTATTACTGCCTATCCCGATGAGGATGCACGGGGGCGCGCGCTGAAAGCCGGCGCCATCGATTTTCTGCACAAGCCGTTTAGCGAGCAGGCTCTGCTAAACAGCCTCACATCAGCCCTGAAATCCAGGCAAGAATGCGACAACCAGTCGCAATGCACGGCTAAGCCTGAGCGGATCGATATGGCAGTCTATCGCCCGGAATCCCCGACAGAGACAGAGGCACTCTCAAGATCAGTGGCCACGAACCAGGCTTTGATTTCGTTTGAGACCTCAGCATTGCTAAGTGAGGGCACGCGAAACGAGCAGGGGAACGTAGTTAAGCGGCACAGATCATCCGTCGATATCGAGGACCGAAAGCGGGGGAAAAGACAGTTGCGGGCGCTGATTGATGCGATCCCGCAGCAGATCTGGAGCGGTCCGCCTGACGGCACGCTTGATTATTGCAACGACCGTTGGCGCTCTTACATGGGGCTCGAGATGGAAGATATACGAGGCGATGGCTGGCAGACGATGCTGCATCCCGACGATCGAGATCGGGTGCTTAAGGCTTGGCACGAGTCGGTGGTAAATGGAACGCCCTACGAACAAGAAGAACGCCACCGGGGAGCAGACGGTACGTACCGTTGGTTCTTGGCACGTGGCGTACCGCTGCGCGACGCAGAAGGACGCATCATCAGGTGGTACGGGACGAACACCGATATTGAAGATCGCAAGCAGGCCGAAGAGGAGCTGCGGCGCCTCTCCGGACGACTTTTGCGGTCGCAAGACGAAGAGCGACGAAGGATCGCCCGAGATTTGCACGATTCTACGGGTCAAGACATCGTCGCCTTGACAACCATGCTTGATCAACTCCGGGGTTCAATTCCTTCGACCGAGCGAAAATCACGTAGGCTTCTTTCCGAGTGTAAGGCGTTGGCGGACAGGTGCATCCGTGAAGTCCGCACGCTTTCTTACGTGTTGCACCCGCCGGTGTTGGACGAGGTTGGATTGTTGGACGCGATTCGTGACTATGTCACGGGGTTCACCCAGCGAAGTGGAATCCAGGTTGCATTGGAGCTGTCACCGAGTGGCGGACGGATGCCACCAGATATCGAGCTGGCTTTATTCCGGGTGGTACAAGAGAGCCTCACCAACATCCAGCGCCATTCGGGAAGTCAGCAAGCCAAGATACGAATTGATCGCAATTCACATCTGACGCTGGAAATTAGCGA